>JAXHVQ010000017.1:0-61020 GCA_034189065.1 Cyanobacteriota bacterium | reverse complement strand
CACTGCCCACTCCCCTACTTCCCCTACTTCCCCCACTCCCCACCTGCCCACTTGCCCACTCCCCACCGATTCCAGGTAAGCTAAACAAGGGAGTCGCGATCGCGCCTTCTCCCTCCAACTGCAACCCATGAGGTTTAAACAACCGCAATACCATGTTATCGACCGAACGCAGAGTGCAACAAGAATCCGCCTATCCCTATCTGCCGCCCTCCAATAGCGCCACCCTTTCCCCCAATCAACAATTACTGCCCCTAAGCGCCCGCGTCAATGACCGCGATCGCCTCGAAATTGGCGGCTGCGACATCGCCACCCTCGTCGAACAATTCGGCACCCCCCTCTACATTGTTGACGAATTCACCCTCAGAACCGCCTGTCGCCAGTACAAAGACGCATTTGCCCGCCACTACCCCGGTCCCTCGCGCGTCATTTACGCCTCCAAAGCCTGGAGTTGTACGGCCATTTGCGCCCTAGTCAAAAGCGAAGGCATCGGCTTCGATGTCGTTTCCGGGGGAGAACTCCACACCGCCCTCGCCGCCGGTGCCGATGCCGCCCAAATCTACTTTCACGGCAACAACAAATCCCGCTCCGAACTCCAATTCGCCCTCGACAAAGGCTGTACAATTGTCGTCGATAACGAATTTGAACTGAAAACCCTCGCCCAACTCGCCCAAGCTTCCTCCCCGCCCGAGCCGCCGCGCATTTTGCTGCGCTTCACGCCGGGGATCGAATGCCACACCCACGACTACATTCGCACCGGCCACCTCGACAGCAAATTCGGCTTCGATCCCGACAGCCTCAACGACGTACTCGCCTTTGTCAGCCAACAGCCCCAACTCAACTGCGTCGGCTTCCACGCCCACATCGGCTCGCAAATTTTCGAGCGCCAACCCCACCAAGATCTCGCCCGAGTCCTCGTAGAATGGATGGAAAAGGCGATCGCGTTCGGCCTCACCATCGAAGAACTCAACATCGGAGGCGGCTTAGGCATCCGTTACACCGAAGATGACGATCCCCCCAGCATCGAAGAATGGGTCAAAGCCGCCTCCCTCGCCATCGCTGAAGCCTGCCGAGACAAAGGATTAGACCTCCCCCTCCTCCTCGCCGAACCCGGACGTTCCCTCGTCGGTTCCTCCTGCGTCACCGCCTACACCATTGGCAGTCGCAAAATTATCCCCGAAATGCGAACCTACATCGCCGTCGATGGCGGAATGTCCGACAATCCCCGTCCCATCACCTATCAATCCATCTATCGGGCTGTTATCGGCAACCAAATGTCCGCCCCGCCAACCGAAACCGTCACCGTGGCGGGCAAACACTGCGAGTCAGGGGATATTGTCATCCCAGATGCCTCCTTGCCCCAAACCAATCCCGGCGATATTCTTGTCGTTTTGGCAACGGGAGCCTATAACTACAGTATGGCTTCTAATTACAATCGCCTGCCCCGTCCTGCTGCCGTCTTGGTTAATGAGGGTCAAGCGAGCCTAATTTTGGAGCGAGAAACTTATGCAGACCTCGTTCGTCAAGATCGCTTGCCCGAACGCCTGCTGTCGTAGTTGTTGGGAGCGAGAATGAAGTCCCTCACCTTAATTCCGATCGCGAGTCAGGGGCGCGCGCGCTGACGGCTTGTTAAGGATTAACCAAGGAAGACTCACTTCTCGCCGCTCAATTTTTATTCCTCAATACACCATTATCGTATCGATACCCATGTCGGGTTCTACTCCTGACCTTGGCTGGATTCCATCCTGGATGACTTATAGTGTCGATGTTGGATTGGTTCTGGTCTTAACGTACCTCATGCTGCTCGTTATTGGAGAGCGTCGTACCTTATGGATGGTTCGGGGCTTTATTATTGTGATGCTCGCATCCGTAGCCAGCCAACAGCTCGAGCTGTATCTGTTGAGCTTCGTGCTGGAAAAATTAGTCATTGGGGCTGCGGTGGCAATGGCGGTGATTTTTCAGTCCGATTTGCGCAAGTTTTTGGAACAGGTGGGACGCGGAGAACTTCTCGAAATTTTCCGCCCCTCCCAGCGTTCGCTGCCTAAACCCGATAGCGTCATTGATGAAATTGTCGATGCGGTTAAGGAGTTGTCGCAAAATCGTACGGGGGCTTTGATTATTTTAGAAACGAGCGGTCCTTTGGACGAACGGGATGTGGCGGTACCGGGAGTGGGTCTCAATGCCGAAATTTCTAAGGAACTGCTGCAAACGATTTTTCAAACTTCAACCCTGTTGCACGACGGGGCGGTTCACATTCGCGGTTCCCGCATTTTGGCGGCGGGGACGATTTTGCCCCTGTCCGATCGCAAGGCTTCGCGGCAGTTGGGAACGCGCCACCGCGCGGCGATGGGGTTGGCAGAACGGGTGGAAAATTGTTTGTGTATTGTGGTGTCTGAGGAAACGGGGTCGATTTCTGTGGCTGAAGGCAGGACGCTCAATCGTCCCCTGACAAGCGCCAAGCTTAAGGAGTTGCTCGAAGAGAAGTTTTCGCCCTCAGTGGAGCGCGAGGCGGTTGTGGGGCCAAAATTGGGGGAGTTGAGCCGACAAATTGGCGATCGCGGATGGGTGTTATTCAAGCGCTTTTTTAGAAAGTCGCCTCCGAGTTCGAGCGAAAAACGGGACGAACAGTCGCGGATGCGCTGAAAAGTTGGGAAGACGCGCGATCGCGCAGCGCGTATCGGAACGACCGAAGCAAAGCGCGTATCATTAAGATTTTTTACGAAAAAAACTGTACGACCCCAATTTCAAACGTTTATCCTTGGATATAGCCCTAGATATTCTCCCGTTGTCCCGTAGGGGGAAGATTAAGAGAACAGACTCAACCTCGCCTACGATCTCGCCCATGACTGTTAGTAAAAGTGTCTATTTAGAAACGTTGCCCTCCGATCTCGCGCTCGACTGTTTGCCCAAGCACGTCGCGGTTATTATGGATGGCAACGGCCGTTGGGCAAAACGTCAAGGATTGCCTCGATTTATGGGCCATCGGCGAGGGGTCGATGCTCTGAAGGATTTGTTACGGTGTTGTAAAGATTGGGGCGTTCCTGCCTTAACAGCTTACGCTTTTTCGACGGAAAATTGGGGACGGCCGTTGGAGGAAGTAGAATTTTTAATGGCTCTTTTCGAGCGCGTCTTGCGGCGAGAGTTGCGGGAGATGATGGAGGAGAATGTGAGAATTCGCTTCGTGGGAAATTTAGAAGCTTTACCGCCTTCGTTACAGGCTGAAATTGCACGTTCGATGGAAGATACCCAGCAAAATCGAGGCATTCAGTTTACCGTGGCGACGAATTATGGCGGACGACAGGAAATCCTCAATGCTTGTCGCGCGATCGCGCAGCGCGTTCAACAGGGAACGTTGGAGGTTGAGGACATTGATGAGTCGATCTTCGAGGAACATTTGTATACCGCCGGACTGTCCCATCCCGACTTGCTCATTCGCACCAGCGGCGAGATGCGCATTAGTAATTTCTTGTTGTGGCAAATGGCCTACGCTGAGATTTATGTGACGCAAACGGCTTGGCCCGATTTCGATCGCGCGGAATTTCATCGCGCGTTGGTTAGCTATCAGCAACGCGATCGCCGTTTTGGTAAGGTCAAGATTTAGAACTCCATTTAAGGTGCCAATTCAAGGAAAATTGCGACTTAAAGGAGAATTGCGACTTCTTTGGAGCAACGGAGAAGGGAGGTTTCAATTGATGGGGTGACGGGGTGACGGGGGGACTGGGGGAAAGATGTGTAGCATTTTTTGAGGGATTTCATATTATAAGCTGTTCGGCTTTTAAACTGCGTTGTTAAATTCTCCGCAAGGCAGCTATGCTGAGGGCAGTGGTCAACGGATGTCTAGGTCGTGTGCCGCCAACGGATATTCAACGGATTACTGGGTGGATGCGCGCCAACGGATAAAGGGCGCGCTTTTGTGGATAAAGAGCGGCACAGTTGCTTTTTTTGGGCAGAAGTAAATTCCGCTCTTTAAATGCGCCTCAGCTTACCAAATTATTCATTATTCATTATTCATTATTTAGTCCGTTTCAACGGACTTCAGCTATTAGCCTGAACTTGAGTTCCGGGCGATTAAAGGTAACAATTAAGACAAAACTTGAATTCCCGGAGATTCAAAGAAATAATAACATTCAAAAGCTCCTCTCAACGATCTACAAAGAACTCTAATGTGAGAGGAGCGAAAGTTTTTTTTAACGTAGGGAATTGCCTTCAATATACGAACGTCCAATTCCCCCCAAGAAGCTAATTATCGCTTAGATATTAATCAACAGTTGCTTCAGCCGATCGCTTGGCTTGATTAGCAGCTTCGTTGAGATTCGCTTTAAGTTTACTGACTTGAGAAGCCGCGCTGTCGCCCGCCTCATCGAGAGCATTCTCGGTCTTCTGAGGCAGTTTGCGCGCGCCTTTCTTAATATCGCGACCTAATTCTTTTAAATTTTTACCTCCCTCATCTGCCGCTTCTTTGACATTTTCAACAACGTCCCCATCGCGCTTAACATTGCGATTTGTAGTATCTTTTAATCCTTTGGTTTTGACTGCGGCACCAGTTCTTCCTTGGCGAGGATCGACATCGCTATAATTATTCATTCCGCTGGCAGGACTTGCGTCTCTGACATCATAAGCTTTAGCGGGATCGTTGGTTTGCGACGGGGGACTGGTGGCTTGGGCAATGGTCGAACAAGCGGTGCTGACGAAGAGCAAACAGCTTGCAAACGCAAGTCCTAAGATTTGTTTGAGGCGAATGCGTTTTATAGTAGAAATCAAAGCGTTCATTTGTTAATTCCCTCCGTATTTGAGGCAAGTGATTATGGTGTTAAGGAGTTGGCGAAGTTCAAAAAAAGACTGCGATCGCGTCCTCTGTCATCTCGGAGCGAAACCGCCCACAAAATTCTGAAATTGCCTGTACCAATTCCTGTTGCATAGCTTACCGCTCTCCCCCAAAGAATACCTCTGGCTCAAGTTGCATCCTTCAACGCGATCGCATTTTCACTTCTCCCACCCGAGAAAGATGCGCGATCGCCCGTTTGTTCGTCCCAAACATTATTTCTCCAAATCTGGTACCGCAACCACCTGTCCCCCCAACGCCAGAGATTGACTCAAACCGGTCAAAATTTGCACCAATTCAGCCGCCACCCAACCCGACGATAGGGATGCAGGCGTTGAAGATTGAATATTACCCAAAAAGCGATCGCAAGCGCGGCGCAACGGTTCTGCTGCCTCGACTTCCACCTCCTCCAACCCCAAACCCGCTGGCACAAAATGTCCCTCCTCTACCTCAAAACTGCCCCGTTGCACGCTCAAAGGACTATTTTGATTCAATTCGTCAAAAACCAGCGTTCCCTCGCTTCCCGCCACCCCGAGCCGCCTCTGCTTGTCGGCATTGAGCCAGCACACATGAATGTCAGCCTGAAAACCGCTAGGGTAGGTCAATGTCATCCACACCAAATCCGACAACCCAGAAGGAGTTAACGTCGAAGGCGAAACCTGCGGCTGCAACCAAACCCGTCCCGTCGCCTGGACTTGAGTCGGTTTTTCTCCCAGCCAATGGTTGAAAATACAGATGTCGTGAATGGCTAAATCCCACAAAGCATCGACATCGTAGCGGACGGGACCTAAGTTAGTGCGGGTGGCATAACCGTAGCGTAGTTCGCCCAGTTGACCGGAGGTTACGATTTGTTGACCCTTTTCGACAATTGGGTTGAATAAATAGGTGTGATCGACTAAAAGTTGTAACTGTTTTTGCTCAGCTAAGCGCGTCAATTCGAGACACTCATTGGGGTTTAAGGTTAAAGGCTTTTCTGCAAAAACGTGATAGCCCGTTTCGAGTGCATCGCGAATCAAGTCGTAGTGGGTTGTTGCTGGGGTAGCAATGACCAGTGCGTCAATGGTTTCTAACTGTCGCACCTCGTCCCATTGTGTCGCGAAAACCGCGCGATCGCCGAGTTGCAAGCGTTCCCGACAAGCGGCAAGTCGTTCGGGGTGGCGATCGATGACGGCGACGAGGTTAGCTTGGGGATGGTTGGCAAAGTTGCGCGTCAAATGCGTTCCCCAGCGTCCTACACCGATAACGGCAATTCCGATGGGTTTGGAAGGTGAGTTATTGGATGTCATTTTTACTTTTTGATTTCCTATTAAGCTTGACAATTCGCCAAAAATGCCTCTTTCGCAGCCGCTTGTTCTGCCGCTTTTTTAGAATGTCCGGTTCCTTCTCCCAAACAGCGATCGCGCAACCATACCTGTGCGGTAAATCGGTCCTTCGACCCCGCCTCCCGATTGGTTTCTTGTACTTTATACTCGGGCAATAGTTTATACTGACCTTGGCTCCATTCTTGCAGTGCGTCTTTGTAATTTTGTCGAGCGGGATCGCGGCGAATTTCGGCAGCTTTTTCGAGGAGGAGGGGATCGAGCCAAGGACGCACGTACTCCATTGTCCGACTGCTGAGATACAGCGCGCCAAGTACCGCTTCAAAGGCATCGGCTAAACGCGAAGTTTTTCCAGCGATGTCGCTTTCAACTCCCGACGCAACCCACAAATAGCGCTCGAATCCGTAACTTTCGGCAAAAATAGCGAGGACGCGATCGCTAACTAAAACCGAACGAATGGCAGCAAATTCTCCCACCGTTGCTTCGGGATACGTTTCGAGAAGAATTTCAGAAGCGGCTAAACGCACAACTGCATCGCCGACAAATTCAAGCTGTTCGTAATTGGCCGTTTTGGAAGCGCTGGGATGGGTAAGCGCAAAGTCAAGCAGCGATAAATCGATAGGTGCTGTTTCCAACAGTCCCAATCTTTCAAGAAAGCGTTTTAATTGTTTCGTGCGTTTGTCTTTTGTCATTGGTTCTTTGTCATTCGTCATTCGTCATTAGTTCTTTGTCATGAGTCATTGATTTTTCAGAGTTATAGCAACCTCCGCTCTTGAAAAACTGTTTTAAAATTTCAGTCGGTTTTCGATCCCAGGTATCGCGATGATTTTCAATTAATCCCCGAGCATTTAATGTGTATGTCGAATCCCCATTAAAAAATATCTTCGCTTTCCAAGGGAGACGTAAAATTCCTCGAACCGTCCATTCAACTCGAATCGTATTCGGTTGGGGATGTTCTATTTTATGAACGTCAAAATAAATTTCCCGAAAAAATAGGCGGGCGTGAAATCGCAGCGTCCAAAAGATGATGCGATAATTGAATTTTCCTTTGAACGTATTTACGGGGTCTTTGAAATAAATATCTTTACTGTAAATATCGTAAGAAATGTCGCGCTCAAAAAGCGTCGGCAAATCCCGATATAGTGTTTCAACGATTTTTTGAATTTGTTTTGTATTTTGAGTTTCAGATAGCATTTTTTTGTAACTATAGCGTTTTCAAATGAAACGTAAACAATAAATAGCCCAGAATTCAAATTCACCGCGAGTAGGGACGTTCAATTGAACGTCCCTACGTTGAAACGGTTTACATCCCGTTCAGAAATGCTATATTGTTGATTTTGGTGAAATTGAGTTTGTTGAACATAAAATTTTCCTATTTTGTGTTTTTTAAATTCAATATTTGCTTGAGAAATGCTAGAGAGTCTGTCGAGTCTGTCAATGAGTGAAGCCCTCTTCCAAATGCTATAATAGTTTAACAAATCAATAGGCGTGCTAAGCTGACGCGCGTTTAAAGAGCGGAACTCACTACTGCCCACTGCCCACTGCCCACTGCCTTTCAGAGAATTTAACATCGCAATCTATAAAGCCGAACAGCTTACAGCACTTCCTGTTGTCGAACATCGTATAAAATAATAAGATGTCCGTCCCAATCGCAAAAACCTTGTTCGGTAAAGCAAAGATTGGGGGGTGCGGTAAAGGAATTGGCGCGAACGATTTTCAATCCCAATTGAGCGACTTTTTCAATAATGGGGGGAACTTCTGGCACTCGGATGACAGTAGCGGCGCGATGGGGCAAACTGGGGTGAGGAAGGTCAATATTTTTGGCTTCAGCCAGAGCAAGCGATCGCGCTTCGCAGTCGGTACTCAAGGCTGCAAATTTGAGTTTTGCGTGGGGTGGAAACCCGAAAGCCGTATAAAGATAGGACTCTGAAGACGCTTCTTCGCTGATGTAGTCTACGCGAAATCCTAATACGTCTCGATACAACGTTAGCGATCGCTCTAAATCGGCGATAATTAAACAGGGACGTTTGAGGTGCAGTTTCATCTCGTCGAGAAAACTGCTCGGCGTTTGTTGCGTCAATTACTCCTCCACCGTTCAATTCATTCCAGAACACACGCTATTGTACCAAGGTTTGTTTGATTTTGAGGGAAATGGGGAATTGGGAATGGGGAATTGTCCAACGGATGTCGTTCATTGGGAATGGGAAATGGGGAATTGGGAATTGCGAATTGCCTATAACCATTCCTCCATCCCTCCCTTTTTTACGAGCAATTTGCTGGCAAACTCGCGATGTCCGGCAGTTCAGTTTACCTCAAATGCTCTCTCGCTACGAGCGCGGCTGGTTGTATCGGGGGGTTTTGGGCGAACCGACTTCTGAGGAATTACAGTTTATTCAACAATTATGCGATCGCTACGGCTCTTGGTTAATGAGTGAATTTCAAGCTCCGTTACATAAAACTATTTTTACAATTTTATCAGAACTTAAGGACGAAACGTTCGCCGAATGTCAAGCGTATTTTTGCGGTGAAACGCTCATTGCTTTATCTCATTCCCAGTTTCGCCTCAGTAAGGATATTGATTTCCTCGTTTGTGCGGGAAGTACTTATGGTTCTCTGCGTTCTCGCCTTGATGACGATGGCTATTGCGCTTTATTTAAGAATACAACGCAAGTGGGTCTTCCTCAAAGTCTTCAAACGAATCAATTCGGCGTTCGCTTTCCCGTGGTAGTTAACGATGTAACCGTAAAAGTGGAAATTGTTGTCGAAGCGCGCATCGATTTGGGAGAACCCGAAACGCTTTCGTGGTGTCCCGTTCCTTGCCTCAACCGAACCGACCAAATCGCGGAAAAATTGTTAGCCAATAGCGATCGCGCGTTGGATACTTCCGTGCGATCGCGCGATTTATATCGATCTCGCCATGTTGCGTCTCGATGCACCTTTCCTCGTTGAGGCGATGGAGAAAGCGCAGTCTGCCTATGCCGTCATCGAACCGCTGAAAGAAGCAATTCTTTACTTTCAACGCCATCCCGAATATCGCGATCGCTGTTTTGAATCCTTGGCGGTTAAACATCCCGAACGTATTCTCGAAGGATGCGATCGCTTGGCAACCGATCTGGGTTTGTCTCCCATTGTATGATTCGAGGAATTAAAGATGAAGGAAAAACGCCCATTAAACCGATTATACCCTCTCCCGCACAATCCGAATGCTTTCCCAAGCTGGCATTCGTCCCGCTTGGCGCTCGTCGAGTAAAACTAAGAAGACATAGAAAGGATAGAGTTCATCTCGTTTTTCTGCGTACTTACGGCTGAATGTTTCGCTGTTTTCACGACTGATTGCAAGGGTTTTAAGAGCTTGTGGCTTTTGAGATACTTCTTGATAAAATACCCATAGTAAATGATAGATAATTACAGCAAGAAGCTGGATTTTCCTCTACTTCCCTTGAAGTTGGCAGTCGATATTTAACCCCAAGTTCAGCGTGTTGTTGGGTTAACCATTCGCAAAACTCCTCAGCATCCGTCGCTCTCACCCCCGCAATTGGCTTTCTTGCATCGCCTGGTGGAAATCTGTAACTTTTCCAGTGGTCGGGTTGACGATTTTCACCTGCTGCTCGCTTTTCGTCGATAAATAACTGATATTCCGCACAAGTGATGTAGTTTGTATCAATTTCTACCTTATCCTCAATTCTTCGGAGCATTATCTTAACCGCCGTTTTAGCTGGACACTTGCTGCTACTCGAGCAATTTTAGGGTCGCTAGATTCCAATGCTTCTTCATACCATTCTTCCATTTTTTCTTGTAATTTTGGATTAATACTCAATTTTTCGTCGAGACAATCATACGCAAGCGTTAGGGTGAAGATTGTTCGCTTGCTCTTGTTCATCGCTGCTCCGATGATTTGTGTCGCATCGTTATTGGCGACATAGAGACGAATCGTTTCAGCCCACCACGGATTACGAATATTTTGAATCAATAATTTTTCTTGATTTAAGGCTTCAATTTGAACTGCGGCTAAGTATTCTTGAAAACTCAAATGTGCGAATTCATAAATTCCAATTTCCTTTTCAATTAATAAACCACTAACATCCTTAATTTTTTCTAGAAATTTGCCAGAAGTAACGCTGCCTCCAGCAACCAAACTCAACTGCTCGCGAATCAATGAGGCTGCTTGAGAGATTTGAAACTCGCGAACCTTACTTTGCATTAACCTGAGAGCCAAAACTTGTAAGACTGACTGCTTTTGTGCAGCAGTCAAAGGATCGTTTAAATCTTCGCTATTTCTGAACTTAGCGCGCTGGCGTTTTTCTAAAAGAACGTGACAAATTTCCTTGTACAGTTCGACTCGTTTCCCAGGTAATGCACTCCCTCGACGGTGAACCGTTGCAATCATCGTCAGCAACAAAGGATTGACTGCCATATCGCACAGGGGTTTGCTATTAAGAATGCGCTCGATTAAATCGTCCGCTTGTTGTATAGCTTCTTCTCGAACCCCCAGATCGTCTTCCCCAGCACGACTCATAATTTCTATTTGCAAATACCAGCTTTGAAGAAACTGTTTCATCTGCTTGAGATTAAACGGTTTCACTTCCAAGGTAATTGCTGCTTGTTGCAGTTGTGCGCTTTCGTAGCCAAACGGACGAGAAGTGAGAATGAACGGCGTGTCGGGATAGGCTTGCATTTGCTCGTCTACCCAGCGACTTACTCGCTTCCGTTCCGTTTCATCTGCCACTTCGTCCAACCCGTCCAACATCACCAAGCACTGATGATTTTCTAGTTTTTCGGCGAACCAATTCGGCGGTGAATTGAGGGGTTTGATTTTGCGCTGTCCCTTAACTTGTTTCTCAACCAACTTGGGAACGGGGTATTTCTCGTTGAGTTGTTTCCATCGCTTTCTCATAACAATGCTGAAACGCGATCGCTTCGGATTGCAATGAGGTCAAAGTCGGACTTCGGCAATGGCAAAAATGCTAAAGTTGTGGCGAATTTAGCGCAGACGTTGCCAAATAAAAATAGGATAACCACGAACCTCAAAACTCCCTTCAATTCTCCTTTAAATGAAGATAATTGTCAACAAAAGTTCCTCAATAAAAGACAAATTATTGCCCCGAAAAAAGTAAAATCGGGGCAACAAAAAGCTTAACGATTAGAGCGCCGATGTTGCAACTCTGGGTCTAAGGCATTTTCTACCTTTCCCACCACCTCGAGAATATCGAGCAACTCTTCCTCCATATATTTAAGAACATCATCGTAGGGAATTTCGTGGGCAATGTGGATAAATTTAGTTTGGACGTGCAAAACGGAATTGCGAAGGACGCACGCAAACGAGTGCATTGCCAACAGTCGAGTGGTGCACTCCGAAAGTTGTTGGTTGAGGGTTTGGGAAGCGTTTTCAGGATTATTCGGTAAAATGGACATCGTTACTCCTCGTTTGTTGATTAGAAGTTGACAGCGGGGGGTTTCCCCAGAGAAGGCGATTTAGCTTGGTAGGCGCGTCGCCTTCTCTTGCTTTAATATAATATGCTTTATTCTAAATTGCAACAATAATAAATATTTTATTTTTTTCTGCCTCAAAGGAGAGATGGGGTGATGGGGCGATGGGGTGATATGATGGGGAAATAAATTGGTACGATCGGGCAACTCCACAGCACAGCAAGAAGTCGCCCGGACGCGATCGCGCTCAAGCAAAGCCTATCCGTAGGGTGGGTTAGCGCAGCGTAACCCACCTTCGTCCTACGCCAAGCCTATCCGTAGAGTGGGTTAGCGCAGCGTAACCCACCTTCGTCCTACGCCAAGCCTATCCGTAGGGTGTGTTAGCGTAGCGTAACCCACCTTTGTCCTACGCCAAGCCTATCCGTAGGGTGGGTTAGCGTAGCGTAACCCACCTTTGTCCTACGCCAAGCCTCTATCTGTAGGGCGTGTTAGCGCAGCGCAGGTGCACCTTTGTCGCTCATACCATTTTTCTTTATTCTTGAGAGAGATAGGGGAGAAGGAGTTGGGGGATGATGCCAAAAATCCAAAGTGTTGACAGATTTGCTCAATACGGGCTCGGGATTTGGGTTGTTCGCGATCGCCTTTAAGCTGATGGCTGACGGCTGAACGCTGAATGCTTACCCTATAATCGATCTGTGTCATCACTTTTGGCAAATGGTATGAGAGCGAAATCCAAGTTTGGTCGCGATTGAGTGAAAAATGGTATTAAACTAGGGGCAAAGCCCATTGTGCTTTGCCCCTACATTCAAAAGCGAGAAAAACGAATTCACACCGCGCCGCTTTCACATACCATCTTTTGCCCAAAATGTCAAGCAAAACCCAATAAAATTCAACCCAAACCCTAGAAATAGAGCCATTCTTGCTCTCAATACCTATAGCATTTGGGTGCGCGAAAAAAGTCAATAAGGACGAATTCCCCTACTGACTGCCCACCTCAAGCAACCGAGTCTCTAACTTCAGACAATTACGACCATTGACCTGCAAGCGATACTCCACCCGGTCCATCAACTTATTCATAATCAACCACCCATAACCCCCCTCCTGTTTCTCATCGGGTTGGGGAGGCAAATACGTCGAAAGGTCGAACCCATCGCCGTAATCCCAAATTTCCAGGGCCAACTCTCCCTCCTGCAACTCCACCCGCAGCAAAACGGGAATATGAGATTGTTCCTTGTGAGCGTGACGCACCACATTGGAGTAAGCTTCCACAAGGGCCAAGCGCAGGCGCGTCGATTGGCGGGTCCAATCAACCGTTTCGCCGAGTTCGACTTGGAGAGAATCCAGCAGCCAACGCTCGACAACTGCTAAAAATTTAAGATCGCTCGGGATATGTAGTTCTGTCTTCATCAACTACAGAACCTCCAAAGATAGCATAGTTTGGTCGTCTTCCTGAATTTGGTTAGTGTACTCGCGAAAGCGAGTCAGTAAACTATCGAGGCTAAATATCGAAGACTCTTGCACGATTAACTGCCAGAGTCCTTCTTGATTCAACATCGAACCGGCCTGCAACTGACGGGTATTCTCCGTAGCTGTGGCGAGTTCTTTCACCAACGTCGCCTCTGTAATGCCATCGCTGGTGAGTAAGAAAATTTCACCCTGTTTCAAGGTCATGTCCCCCACTTGACCTTTCCAGGCGGGCAAAATCCCCACGGGAATGCCGCGCGCTTTCAGGTAATTCGGTTCCTCCCCAACGTCTTTCCCTTGGTTTTGACGGTGCCAGACCATCGGATAAATATGACCGGCGTTGGCATAAACCAAGTGGCGGGTCGTTGGAGTATACCGGGCAACAACCATCGTAATAAAGCAGTTGGTACTAAACAAGTCTTCGTTCATCGTCTGGTTGAGATTCCGCAAAACCGTTTCGGGTTCGGGGGAGGTTTCTTGGGCGAGTTCTCGCCGCAAAATGGAAATGGCACTTGCCATAAACAAAGCCGCCGGAACGCCTTTTCCCGACACATCGCCCACTGCCAGCCAGACATCGCCTTGGGGGTGGACGTACACTTCAAAAAAGTCGCCTCCCACTTCTCGTGCCGGGAAGCAACTGGCTTGGACTTTAGCTTGTTCGATGTCTCCCCAACTTTGACGCAACAGGTTGTGCTGAATTTGTCGGGCGACTTCCAGTTCGGCCCGCATTTTCTTGGCCTGTTGCTGAGTGCGTTGGTAGAGTTTGGCTTGGGAGACGGCGAGGGCGGCTTGTTCGGCGACGGACTCGAGGAGATGGATTTCTAATTCAGTCCAGGGGTTTGGGCTGTCGAATTGGTTGAGGTATAGCACCGCGAGGGGTTCCTGCTGCACGGTGAGGGGAATGGCGAGTTGGATGCGGTCTTTGCCCTCGATTTCCTCTTGTTGGATTTGGGTTGTGCCACTCTCTAAAACTCGTTCCATCAGGGTTTGGGCCTCTAGGGGCGAACTCTGAGGTTCGGAAGCATCTTCGGCGACGTAGGAAAAGGCCCCGGGCAGAAGTTTGCCCTCTTCCACCGGACGCAGGATACCCCCTTGGGCTTCAAAATTTTGACCGATGGTTTTGACGACGGTTTGCAGCGTATTCTCGTAGTCGAGGGATTCGCGAATGGCGGTCATGACGACGTTGAGAACTTCTTCGCGTCGCAGGGCTCGCCGCAGTTCGTTGGTTCTTTGCTTGAGGACTTTGTAGGTTTCGGATGCCTGTTGGACGATGGCTTTGAGATTGTCGGGCTTCCAAGGTTTGGTAATGTATTTGAAGACTTTACCGGAGTTGATGGCATCGACTAAATCTTCGACATCGGTGTAACCGGTGAGAAGGATGCGGATAGTTTCGGGGAAGCGTTCGACGGTTCGGCTGAGGAATTCGGTGCCGTTCATGACCGGCATTCGCTGGTCGGAGATGATGACGGCCATTTCCCCTTCGGTGTCGAGTATCTTGAGGGCGTTAACAGCGCTGTCGGCTTTGAAGACTTTGAAGTCTCGTCGAAATGTGCGGTAGAGTAAGTCTAGGTTGTCGGGTTCGTCGTCCACGACCATCAATTTGAGTTTTTTGCCTCTTTGCTGGCTCATTGACTCCCTCCTGGGTAACGAGTTAGCGATGTGAGAGTTGTTAGGGCGGGGGAGGGCGAGAGGGAAAGTCGATCGCGATCGCCCCGTCGAGGGCGGGTTACCGTACTCTGGGGGTGGGGGAACTCTGGAAAGAGGCGAGACAGGGGGGAATGTGCGCGAGGTTCCTTCGTTATGCGCCAGAAGTCCATGAAAATTTTGGGGTTGCAATTTGCAATTAAGGTGTGGGGTCGGTCAGTCGGGGGAGGGTAGATGGAGGGAAGATTTAAGGGCCTGTGCGGGTCGCACCCGAGTTGAGTGGCACGGGGAGCGTTTTCAGCTTTCGAGCGTCCTTAAAAGGAGTACCCGGTAAGCATCATATCATTATTTATAGAGGTTCGGGGCAGTTTTTCAGGCGACGAGGCCGGAACGAAGGGCGCGAACGGCGGCTTGGGTGCGGTCGTCGGCGGAAAGTTTATTGAGAATGTTGCGAACGTGGGTTTTGACGGTGCCGACGGTGATGAAGAGTTGGGTCGCGATCGCGGCGTTGCTGTAACCGTCTACAATCAATTTCAGGACTTCGAGTTCGCGTTCGGTTAGGGAGAAGGTTTCTTGTTCTGGGTCGGGGTGTTGGGGTTGCTGGGGTTGGGTGGGGGAGTTAGGGCTGTTGACCTGGGACAAAACGATACGCGCGATCGCGGGGTCGATCCAGGTGTTGCCTTCATGGGTCAGTTGCACCGCTTCCATTAACCGCTCGAAGCGGGTATTCTTCATGCAGTAGGAGTCGGCACCGGCGGCAAAGGCGGCTAAAACGGCTTCTTGTTCGTCTTGCAAGGTCAGAATGAGAATCTTACTTGGAATTTGAGTTTGTTTGACTCGAGCGGTTAATTCGATGCCGTCGATGTCGGGCAAGCCGAGATCGACGATACTCACATCGGGGCGTTGGGCTGCGATGAGCTGAAGCCCTTCTCTCCCGTTAACGGCTTCTCCGACGAGTTCTACTTCTTCTTGTCGCTGTAGGGACGTTCGCAGTCCGAAGCGGGTCAGATCGTCATCTTCAACTAAAATTACTCGGATTTTCCGCATGAGCGCGTAGGATTGGGAGGAGAGGGGAGACATCGAACGGCGACCTTTGACTCAGCAACTGACTCCGAGCGAGCTAATCGTTAAGATAGGCTTAATTTTATCAGAAAAGGGGATTCATTGAGGTTGACGCGCCGCGATACAATACACAAGTACCATATTCTCTGAGAGATAGAGGTTCTTTGATGGCGAGATCGAAATCTGTTGCTCATTTTGTGGTTGTCAGCGATCTTTCTCAAGGAGCTGACCAACAGGAAGGGGTATTGGTTGAAGTGGAAGGTCGCGGCGGAGATACGGACAAAAATCGGGCGAGGGCCCTCGAGGCGATCGAACAAATGTGGGAAAATGGCGAAATTGAAGCCGATCGCTTCCCCGATGGCATTACCCAGGAAAATATTTTCTACGTTCCCCCCGCCAATACGCGGACTTCAGAAAGCGCAACCGACCCAGACCCCAAAAATCTCCTGCCCGTGGTACAAGGGGCCCAGGAAATTATTGCACTGACGAAACTCCAAATCGAGGTACAGGAAGCGGCGGTCGAAGCTGCCCCTTATACGCCCATTATCGAGGCTGTTCTCGATCGCAGCCGTCCCCTCACCCCAGAGGAAAAAGATTTGGCCAAGGAGAAAAAATACGGTAAGGTCATCGAACGGTTGGGGGGCGCGATCGCGTCCCAGGAGGAGTATCGCGAAGCTTGCACCGGCAATGGCAAGCTCATTCTCAACGCGATCGCTTGGCAGTTAAACTCAACGCCCCCGTCGGATTAACGCCCTTTTAGGGATTATTGGGCGAAGTCCCAAACGGGCTAGGCTGAACATTGGGGGCAACAGGGGCGTTGGGACTCGTTGGAGGAGCAGTAAATCCAGTGGTTCCGCGCTGGCGGGTGTAGGTCGTTCCTTGGGGAGTCACTACCGTTCCCGTACTTCCCCGCTGCCTCGGACCGATAATCCCGTCGCGGGTAACAACCGACCCCGTATTCCCCCGTTGCCGGGAGTAAGTGGTTCCTCCGGGTGTCACTTGATAGCCGCCCGTTCCCCGCTGGGTGGGATAGTAGGTGGAACTGCCGGGAACGGGGTTAATAAAGCCGGAGTTAGCTGGTTGCGAGGGCGTTCTTCCGGGGAAGGTATAAGGGATTTGTCCGGGAATGTATGGGGTTTGTCCAGCTCGAGAAGAACTGGAAGGGTTCCCCACGGGAGACGGGGTTTGAGCGGTTCGCAAGGGCGTACCCGAATTGGTTTCTGTTGAGGTAGAACTTCCGGGGACGAGGGGCGCGGTGGCGTTCTCTTCGGAGGGGTTAGACTCGGAAAGAGACTGCTGCGAGAGGTTAGGCGCATCTTGTCCGTTTTGGAAAACGCTCAGGAGGGGAGAAAAGTTTGTTTCCTCTTTGGTATTGTTGCTTGAGGAGCCTCCACTTTTATTCCCCGTTAAAAATGTTTGTATGGCTGAGGCAAAGGGATTATTGGCTTCGATGTTGGGCGGTTTGTTTTCTGGCGCGTCCGCGATCGCGTTTTGTTGACCGGGTGTTGACCCATCGACCGTTGCTGATGCTTCGGGATTTTCTTCGCTCTCTTCGTCGGTTTCTGCGGCATTGCTGAGACTGACCTGTTCGAGAATTGAGGAGACGCTTTCGGTTTCGGCAACTGTGGCGAGGTCGTCAAGAGAGAGATCGGCTTCGGTCACCGGACTGTTGGGGTCGGTTGAGAGGAGTTCGCCGGTACTGGCGTTTTCTTCATCAATGTTTCCCTCGATCCATTCGGGGTGCATTAAGTAAGCCCACAGGCTTAGCGCAAACAGCGTCACGACAACGGAGGGAAACCAAATGCTGGCGTGGCTGATGCCTTCGGACCATTCCTGGGACCATTGTTTTTGGAGAAGCGATTTAAATTTTTCAATAGACATGAGCAGCCCTTCCTTGGTTCGGTAATTTTAGCAAGACTATTAAGGATTTATTGTTTTAACTGAGCGGGACTAAAGTCCCGACTACATACGGTTTTATCCTAGCTTACTCGGGTGGGAATGGCTGTATTTAAGCTAAGACGCATCTACATTGGGTATCGGTCGGATCCCCACGTCTCCCCGTCTCCCCGTCAGACCCAACTCACGGCGGTTTTATGCCAAACAGCTTAATGGGACGACTGAATTAAAAGGAACCCTCCCACCACGAAGCCGAAGAAATTGGCACTCCAGCCTGCGATGAGGGGAGAGAAAACTCCCACCGAACCCATTGCCATTGACACGAAATTGAGGACGTAGTAAATAAAGACAATGGCGACGGCAACTCCAAAACTGGTGGCGCGGTTGGTTTGTTGGGGACGAGTGCCGATGGAGGCCCCGAGCAAGCAAAAGACGACGCAGACGAAGGGAAAGGCAATGCGCTGTTGGACGCGAACGTGAATTTGACGGATTTTCTTTTCGTCGTTGGCCAGTTTCAGGACTTCCAGGTGTTCGAGGGATTGGGCGATATTCATCTCGCTGATGTCGCGATCGCGTTTGCCTAAGTCTAAGGGGGCTTTGGGAAATTGGTAGGAAAGGCGTTCAAACCCTGCCGAGGTGACCGATGAGCCGTCTGCGTTACTTTGATAGCTGGTGCCGTTAAATAAGTCCCAGCGACTTTCTGCCAAATTCCACGCTGCTGATTGGGAAATAATAAAGATATTTACCCCCTCTTGGGAGCGATCGACTACCGTTACGCCTTTCATGGTTTCGCCGTCTAATTGTTCGGCGTAAAACAAGCGCTTGAGGACTTTGCGCCCTCCTCCTTCGTCTTCTGCGATTTGCTTGTATTCGGGGTAGAAGATGTTTTCAGCGCGTAATGTCGGCTGTTCTTTGCCCAAGGCTTCTTCGAGTATGGTTGCGGCTTGGTAGTTGGCGCTCGGCACGATATACTCGTTGAACGCAAACGATAAACCCGCGATCGCTAAACTAAACATTAGTGCGGGAACGACGATGCGGTAAATACTTAAGCCGATGCTGCGCATGGCAATGAGTTCGCTTTGGCTCGACAGTCGGCTATACCCCATGAGCGTCGCGAGCAGCACGGAAACGGGGAAGGCATAAGCGATGAATTGGGGCATTTTTAAGAGAATGTACTGAATGGCGACGCTAATGAGGAGACCGTATTCAGTAATTTGGCGCACGATGTCGAAGATGGTGCCGCCTGCCACGCCCAAGGAAGAAACCAGTCCGACAATGAATAAAAAAGGCAGAAAAATTTCAGTCGCAACGTAGCGATCGACAAGGGAGACACCCCAACGTCTTTTGGTTAAAAAGTTAGCTTTGCCCATGTCGGTAGTCCTCGCTCTTGAATGGTTCTTCAAATTCCGCTTTGTTAAACCGACCCAAAACGACCTAAATCTCCACTGAACTGAACAGAGATCGTTTGTTAGAGTTGAAAGTCGTCTCCCAGATAATACTGTCGCACCAGAGGGTTATTGTAAAGCTCTTCGGCGGTTCCGGCAGCTAGAATTTGTCCGTCGCGCATAATATAGGCGCGATCGACAATGGCTAAGGTTTCGCGCACGTTGTGGTCGGTAATTAAGATTCCCATATTGCGATCGCGCAGTTGAGCAACCATTTTCTGAATTTCGGAAACGGCGATGGGATCCACCCCGGCAAAGGGTTCGTCGAGCAACAGAAAGCTCGGTCCGTCTATGCCCACTGCCAGGGCTCGGGCGAGTTCGGTGCGTCGTCGTTCTCCCCCCGATACTTGTCCCCCTTGAGTCTTGGCAACAGTTTTGAGGCGAAATTCTTCGAGCAGTTTGGCCTCGCGCAGGGGTTGTTCGGCTGGCGGAATGCCGCTTTGTTCGAGGACGAGGCGAATATTCTCGCGCACGCTGAGGTTGCGGAAGATGCTGGCTTGCTGGGGCAAATAACCGATTCCCAAGCGAGCTCGCTGATTGATGGGCAAGCGGGTAATTTCGGCGTTGTTGAACCAAACGGTACCTTGATTGGGTTTGACTAAACCCGTGGCAATATAAAAGGTGGTCGTTTTGCCCGCGCCGTTGGGTCCGAGGAGACCGACGATTTCTTTGCGGGAAACGCTAAGGTTGACGCGGTTGACGACAAGGCGCTTACCATAGGATTTATGAATATTTTTTAACGCAATAGTCACGCTTTTTAGGTGGGGAGTGGTACTAATTTACGTGGAAATGTGCATCGGTCGGGATATTTCGCTAAAACGTTTTTTCAAGCCTGGAATCGGTGCCGTCGCTTTAGATTTTGTGCCGGGTTGAGAAGGACACGGGCAGTCGTAGGTTCCACGGGGCTTACAAGGTGTGGCGCGATCTTCCGCACACAGCCCCTCCTAATTGCCATGAGTTGTCCGTAAGGAGAGGCAATTATTCATTATTCATTAAGCTGTCGCGCATTTAAATTGGGTATCCACTTCTGCCCTCTGCCTGTCTTGGTTCGCGTTCCCTTGCGCTTGTCGGCGTTCCCTTGCGTCTTTCGCCGACGCGGGTTCCGACCTCTTTCATCCGACGCGGGGACGGGAGCGCTTCAGCATAGCTGCCTTCTGGAGAATTTAGCGTCGCAGTTTAAAAGCTGAATAGCTTATTAATTATTAATTATTCATTATTCACTATTCATTATTCACTATTCATTATTCACTATTCATTATTCACTATTCATTATTCACTATTCACTATTCATTATTCCGAAGCGAACGCGGCTTTAGCTGTCCTAATCGCTCACCGGAGTTTTGAAGGCGGGTTTGGGGTTAAACGGAGGTGCGGCGGGAGCGACAGGAGGTTCGGTTGGCGCTTCGGGATCCGAGACGATGTAGGTCGATTCCACTTGTCTGCCGCCTTGGGGTTCGGCGACGAAGCGCTGTTCGTCAATGAGATAGGTTACGGTTTCGGCACGAATGCTGTTTCCGCCTTGTTGTTGTACGTAAACGTTGCCGGTGAGAATAATCCGATTTTCTCGACTGAAATACTGGGCTTGAGCTGAGGTGGCGTTAATTTGCCGCGCGGGGTAGTTGATTTGGACGTTGCCGATCGCGGTGACAACTCCGGTGAGTTGGTTGGCTTCTTGGCGATCGGAACGCACGGAAATCGGTCGTCCGCCGCCACTGGTTTGCGCTTGCACGTCTTGGAGTTGGGGGAAGAACGCGATCGCTGTTCCCAAGGCGACGGGTACCATCGGCAGTACGATTGAGGCACGTTTCATATGGGTTAACCAGCGAACAAAAAACTGTTTCATAACAACAGATGTATATTTTAGATTACCGCTTACAGGTCTAGTTCTTCCCTATCCTAATATTTTGTCCCATTTCCCGTCCATCCTTCGATGGGGAACTTGCGGGTGAAGTGCGTTTCGCCGGGACTGCGCTCGGCGAGCTGGAAGATGGCATCCTTTGTTTTTGTTAGTCGGTGCGGGAGATAGTTTTGTTTCAAGATGCGGGGGGTTTTAGAGAAAAACTCTTTCGCGCGATCGGGTAAGTTGATTTTTCTGGGTATTCCACAGGGATTTTTTTTGAAATTGGGGCTTGGCTTTGGTCGAAGTTTCTGTTAGTATACTCTTAATAATGGAAATATTTGCACTCACTCACAAACGTCACTATTCCCATTATCTAAATATAGCATCAAAAGGCGAGGAAGTATAGCCCGCTGCTTCAAAAAATTTCGCGATCGCTTCAACTCTTATCCTTCAAAAAAGCAACTTTTCCTTATTCAACTTAGTCAGATTTTTTTGAAATTGGGGCTTGGCTTTTGCCGAAGTTTCTGTTAGTATACTCTTAATAATGGAAATATTTGCACTCACCCACAAACGTCACTATTCCCATTATTTAAATATACCATCAAAAGGCGAAGAAGTATAGCCCGCCGCTTCAAAAAATTTCGCGATCGCGCCTCATCTCCCTCGTCAAATTTTCTTTCTCAATCGCCTCAACAATCCCCCCAATAAACAGCCGCCGACTAAGACGAAAGCCTTGTCGTGCTTCGCTCTGCCAACAGATAGCCTATAATCACCCCCAGTAAACTGGCAGCCAAATCGAGCCAGCTAAAAGTACGATTAGGCGATGTAAGTTGCATCAATTCTTCAGCAAGGGTAAACAGAGCAAAGGCGCTCGGCCAAAAGGGAAGAACAACACCTCCGATGCGGACTCGAAGAAATCTCAGCAAGTGGTGTCCCAAATAACTAGCTAGAGCGTACAAAACGACATGACCGATCTTGTCGTAGTAGGGAATGCGCTGAATAAATCCTGGAAGCTTGCCCGTGTAGGCAAAAACGAGGATAATTAGGAAAAAAGCAGCATAAGCGATTGCCAGAAAGAGCCAACCGCCAAAAAATGGGGAGGTTTTGGCGGACGGTCTGAAAAAGAAGGGACGCGAAGTTTTACGCGGAGCCATAGGAAACGAATAGCTCTGTTGACCTAGTTAAACATTTAACAAGAGCGTTTACTGGTAAGGTGATTACTGGTAACTGTTAGAGATGTTGATAGCGGTAGTAGGTACACAGTTGAAAGAGACCGCCGACAAAACTACAGGTTAAACCGATGGCGAACAGTCCGCTCAAAGGACAACCATTGCCAAAGGTGGCGAGAAATTGCAAAATCGAATTGGTGCCGCTCGTTGCGATCGCGCCACCTCCAGGAAGATAGCCAAACATCACCAAACTCGCCAACAACCCCACAATCGATAACACGGGAACGGTGAAACTCAGGAAAATAGTCAGGATCGAGTACAGGAGTGCTTGAGAGGGAATTCTCATAAGATTTCGATAAGTCCTAAGTAATTGGCAAGCGGTATCGAACCTTACCCGCTTTCATTCCACACTAGAGGGTATGCCCCATTTTGCAACCTAAATGTTGTAAATCTTAAATGTCTCTTAAAAATCTTAGCGAACCTCTGTATACCTGTTGACAAAAGTTCGCCGAAAGTGTGGCGATCGCTTAGGAAAGTAGGTCGTCAGTCGCGACCGAAGCTAGAAAGTGCGGGACTTTTTCCTTTGTACCGGGTCTTCTCGGGCAATCTCTGTCGGTAAGAAGTGGATATTTCAGTTCTGCTTACATTTTGTTAAGTTGTATTGCCGTTATATTACCGTTAAAAATGTAAAATATGATGCTTGCCGAAAAAATATCCGTATTTAGCGAACGCGATCGCTCTAGGCAGCTCAGTAATTTTGGGATTGTGCCAAATTCTCAAACTTAGTTAATTCAGGTTGGAAGAGTAATTTCACGGTTCCCGTCGGACCATTGCGGTGCTTGGTGATGATGACTTCAGCGACATTGCGATCGGGAGAGTCGGGGTTATAGTAGGAATCGCGATAGAGCATAATCACAAGGTCCGCATCCTGCTCAATCGAACCGCTTTCCCTCAAATCCGACATCATCGGACGCTTATTGTTGCGCGCCTCTACGCCGCGACTGAGTTGGGATAGGGCCACAACAGGCGTATTAACCTCCCGAGCTAACCCTTTAAGACTTCGCGTAATCTTCGCCAACTCCTGTACCCGATTATCGCCGCTTCCCTCCATTAACTGCAAATAATCCAACACAACCATTCCCAACTTCCCATCTCGTTCGGCTTGCAAGCGGCGAACTTGCGATCGCATTTGCATCACCGACAGCATGGCACTATCATCGATAAAAATTGGCAGTTTCGAGAGGGTTCCAATAGCCAAACTCAACGGTTCCAGTTCCGTCTGACTCAACCGTCCCGAGCGCAAACGATTGCTTTCCACCCCCGCCTCAGCCGCTAGCAGCCGTTGTGCCAACTGTTCCTTTGACATTTCCAAGCTAAAAATAGCCACCGGTTCGGAGTGAATTCTCGCAACATTGGCTGCAATTCCCAATCCGAGAGCGGTTTTTCCCATTGACGGACGACCGGCAATCACAATTAAGTCAGACCGTTGAAATCCCCCCGTCATGGCATCGAGATCGTAAAAATCGCACGTCAGTCCGGGAAGAACCATCTCCTCCTGAAGACTTTCGATATTCTCATAGGCTTGAACGAGGGGTTCGGCCAAAGGAACTAAACCCATTTGGGGTCGCTTTTGGGTCAACCCAAATACCTTTTGTTCGGCTTGGTCGAGAACCGACTCCAACTCTAAGGCGGTATCATAACCGAGATCGACCACTTCGTGACCGGCACCAATTAATTGACGGCGCAGAAATTTGTCCATTATCAGCGCCGCATAGCGATCGATATTAACCGCAGAAACCGTCCGATCCAAAAGTTGCGCGAGTTTTGCCGTTCCACCCACCTTTTCGAGCAAATCGCGGTCTGCCAGCCAACTGGTTACGGTCATTAAGTCCGTCGGTTTTGAGGAACGATGTAGTTCTTGAGCGGCTCGATAAATCTCTTGATGCGTACTAATATAAAACGCTTCGGGGACAATAGAATCGGCGACTCGTCCCATTGCTTGGGGATCGAGTAAAATGCCGCCTAAAATTGACTCTTCGGCTTCTATATTTTGGGGGGGGACGGACTCAAGCATTAGTTATTGGTCATGGGTTCGTAAGCATTCAGCCATCAGCCGTCAGCCATCAGCTTGGGGCGAGCATTCAGCCATCAGCCGTCAGCCATCAGTTTAAAACAAGTCTGGAACGGGAGAATTGAAAGTTGAGAAACTTTAGAGAGATTACAGAGATGCTTACTTCTTTTATTCACTCATCTGACAACTGACAACTGACGGCTGAATGCTTACATTAGCTGACAACTGACGGCTAAATTCTTAGCATTGGTTCTAAAACCTAAAACCGAGCGACGAATGACGAATGACGAATGACGAATGACAAAGGACAAACAACAAATTATTCTGCCTCTCCTTTACCGGGAGCCACTTCAAATTCAACTTCAGTTGTCACTTCGGGATGAAGTTTGATTTCAGCTTTATAAATACCAAGCTCGCTAATTTCGGGAACACTAATATTGCGTTTGTCCAATTCATATTTCAAATTTTCTTGAACGATATCGGCAATATCTTGCGCCGTAACTGTCCCGAAAATTGCATTACCTTCGCCCACTTGTTTGCGAATTCTCAAGCGACCAATTGTTGCCAATGCGGTTTTTCTGGCTTCGGCTTGCTGGCGGATTTCCAGCAGACGTTGCCGTTCTTTTTCTCTGCGAATTTGAACTTGTTTAATCACTCCCGGCGTAGCTCGTACTGCCATGCCTTGGGGAATCAAATAATTGCGAGCGTAGCCCGGAGCCACATCTAATAAATCGCCCGATTTCCCCAGTTTATTAATATCTCGATTTAAGACAACTTGTACTCGTTTAGCCATAATTTCTCCTCTGCTTGTTCATTCAATTGCCCCCCCCGGACTGCCAGATGGGTCAAAACACTCCATTTTACCCACGCGATCGCGCAGAATGCAACCTTTCCTATGAAAATTCAACGCTAAGGCTGCATCCGGCTCAAAATCGATCTTTTTGACCCCGCAGGCGCGCAAAGGAGGTTACAGGGTCGCTCGTCCCCATTACCGCTTGAATTTCCGGTCGATCCCAGCGCAAAAAAGGGTTAGTCTGTTTTTCGGTTTCTAGGAGAGAGGGAACAGTCGGTTGGCGATCGCGTCGCGCGGCTTGGACGCTGGCATATCGAGATTGGAGCGCTAAATTGCTCTCATCGACGGCGATCGCGAATTGAAGATTCTTCAAAGTATACTCGTGAGCGCACCAAACGCGAGTTTCGTCGGGAAGGCGGCGCAATTTGCTCAACGACTCCACCATTTGCGCTGGGGTGCCTTCAAATAGTCGCCCGCAACCGCCTGCGAATAGGGTATCCCCGCAAAACAGTTCTCCAGTCTCTTCGGGAGAAACGGGAGGGAAATAATAGGCAATGTGGGCGCGGGTGTGACCGGGGACGAAGAAAACCTCCCCCACGCGATCGGCAAATTCCACGCGATCGCCTTCAGTCAAAAAAACTTGCTGTCGGGGAATGCGACCGCGATCCTCGGCGCTGCCGTAAACGCAAGCTTCGGGAAAGCGCCGCAGAAGAGATTGATTGCCCCCCACGTGGTCGGAATGGTGGTGGGTGTTGAAAATCGCCACTAATGTCGCTCCCAAGGCGGTCAACTGCTGCAATACGGGTTCGGCAACCGCCGGATCGACAACGGCAGCGATCTTTTGAGCGCGATCGTGACACAGGAAAATATAATTATCAGACAGTACCGGAAGTCGAATAATTTCCATAACAGTCCCCAAAAGAGCTTCTCTTCTGTTTGATTGTATCGGGAATTCCGAAATCCGAATAGCTGACCCCAAAGTAATTTTGAGTTAAGTCAATGGCTGCCAATCCACAGAATCGGTCTAATTATAGTGTCACAAAACAAGTTGCGCGCATTCTCGAAGAGGGTCGGGTCAGCCGTCGAGATTATTTCCAGTTAGTTAGTTTTTTCTTATCGGATATTTCAGTTTCCGAAGAAGAACGTCGCCAAATTAATAGCGTTTTCGATGCTTTACAAATGGGACGAATTAGGATAAGCGATTAGATTTAATGAATAATGAATAGTGAATAACGCTCGATACGGCATTATTAATTATTAATTGATAGAAGTTGTTTCAGTTATCGGTAGGGAGGTTTTATAAAACGTTCGTACATCAGTTATAATACATTGATACTCGCCCACTCTCGGAGGACTCGCCCATGTCCGTTGAACTGGCTCAAGAACAATCCCCCAACCTAGAAGAACGGAATGAGTGGATTCCTCCCATGCCTCCCACCGATCTAATTTTTGACGACGGAGAACCATTGGAAAGCAATCGCCACCGCATCGCCATTAATGTCGCCATCGAATCGATTCATCAAGCCTACGGAGATAGAGATGACTATTTTGCCGGGGGTAATATGTTTGTTTACTACAGTAGCAAACAGGTGCGCGATCGCGATTTCAAGGGACCTGATTTTTTTGTGGCGTTGGAGGTGGACGGAACCCAAGAACGTCAAGGTTGGGTGGTTTGGGAAGAACAAGGACGCTATCCCGACGTAATTGTCGAATTTATGTCGCCTTCGACGGCTGCGCAAGATACAGGTCGGAAAAAAACGCTTTACGAAGGAACTTTTCGCACGCGGGATTATTTTGTCTACGATCCGTTCAACCCTGCGTCGTTCCAGGGATGGCATTTGGACGAACAAGGAAAGTATCAAGAAATTAAACCGAACGATCGCGGTTGGTTGTGGTGCGAAGCGTTGGGTTTGTGGTTGGGATTGTGGGAAGGCACGATCGCGCGCGAAACTGCGACTTGGGTACGATTTTACGATCGCGATGGCAATTTAGTCCCGTTAGGAACAGAAGAAGCCGAACAAGAACGCGATCGCGCCGAGCAAGAACATAACCGCGCCGAACAAGAACGTAACCGCGCCGAGCAAGAACGCCAAGAAAAGGAACAAGCACTCGCCGCCTTAGAAGAAGCGCAACGAGAACAGCAGCGTTTGCGCGATCGCCTAACAGAAATGGGCATCGATCCCGATCGCTTGCAATCCTAGTTGGCGAAGGCGGAATGCTTAGCGTTAGTCAGTCTGGTTCCAACTTCTAGAAACGGGTATTGCCAAAGTCCGCGCAAGACTCAACACTCCTCTTTACTCGGATTGCAAAACAGAAAAAAGCCATCGCCCCGAGAGTCGGGCTTAACCGTTACCGCAGCCTCCGGTTTGGGCGAAGATTTACTTTCTTCCCTCGGCGAAGGAACCACTTCGGGGGACTCGTCGATTTCCTTTTCGGATTTTTCTTCAGGAAGCGGCGCAATTTCAGGATTGCGAGTAGGGGGTGAAGGCGAGGGCGAGGGCGAAGGCGAGGGCGCAGGCGAGGGCGGCTGGGCGTTTTCTTGGGCCTTGCGCTGTCTGGCTTGGTTGCTCAAATCCTCAAACTTCTTGCGCCAGTAGCGGTTGTTAGGAATTTTACTATTGCCGTAAGCAATAACATCATCCCAATTCCCGCGATCGAAGGCTTGTTGAGCTTGGTTGTAGCGCTGTTGAGTCTCGGACCACATCGTGCGCCAATCTTCGATATTGCTTTGAGCGTCGTTGTGGGCTTTGCTAACTTGGGGAATCGATCGCAAGCGTTGGATCGCGCCATCGATATCTCCATTTTGGTACAATTCCCGCGCTTGGGTTAACAAATCGGGACCGCGATCGGGTTGAGGGCTCGGCGAGGGAGAAGGGGAGGGAGAAGGCTGCGGGGACGGGGCGGTGACGACGGGTTGCTCATTTTCAGAGCATTCAATGTAATCTGCGCCGTTGTACACCCAGCCGCGACGGGGGGAGTTGATTTGCAACCAACCGTTTTGCTCTTTACCGGTGAGTTTGAGAATGGTTCCGGTTTGTACGCCGCCGACGACATCGCGCTCGGTGCTAGGGCCGGAACGGACATTTAACGTGCCGCTCAACACCACTTTACAGCTTTTTAAGTCGGTGCGAGCGATGGGGGATGTGCCGCCGCCGTTGGAGTTGCCGATGGCGTTGGGCAGTCGATCGAGAGCAACTGCGATGCCAAAAACAATAGAAAAAACCACAGCGACAGAACCGCCCAAGACAATCCACGGCAGGCGATCGGGCGATTGGCGAACGGGTTCTGCTACGGGAACCGCTGGGTTGGGGCGTTGCGGGACGGGGGGTTGAGCGGTTTCGGGGCTAAACCCGGCAACGGCGTAGGTTTGTTTTTGGGAAAGGGGGACCGAGTAGTCAGGAGGTGGAAGGGTTTGGGATTGGGGTTGGGGTGTGGGCTGGGAAGTTGGCGGTGGCGTAGCTTGGGTGGGCGCAATGGGAATGCTCAGTTGTTCGAGGGCTTGGAGGGCTTCGCGCGCCGATTGATAGCGATCGCGGAAGTGATAGCGCGTCATCCCTTCCAAAACGGCGGCAAGTCTGGGATTAATTGCTGTGTGGTGCTGCCAAATAATTTCGCCGGTGTGGGGGTCGTACTCAAACTGACTGGGGTTAATGCCGGTAATGGCTTGAATGGCAATGGTTCCCAAGGCGTAGAGGTCGCTGCTGGGTCGGGGTTGTCCCTTGGCTTGTTCGCTGGGCATATAGCCGGGGGTGCCAATGGCGACGGTAAAGCCAACGGGGGAGTTGGGAACAGCGGCCATTTGCGTCGTAATTTGTTTGACTGCGCCAAAGTCTACTAAAACCAGCTTCCCGTCTGCGAGGCGGCGCAGAATGTTGTCGGGTTTGATATCGCGATGGATGACTCCGTGACTGTGGACGAATTCTAAGACGGGAAGCAACCCTTGCAATAGTTGAACCACTTTGCTTTCGGTCCAAGGGCGATCGGGAACCAATTCTGTCGTCAGCGTATGACCTTCAACGTAATCTTGAGCGAGGTAAAATTCTTGTTCTTCTTCAAAGTAGGCCAAAAGGCGAGGAATTTGGTCGTGGTGTCCCAGTTGCTCGAGAATTTCCGCTTCCGAGTTAAACAAGCGTCTCGCGGTCGGCAAAGCCTTTTGGTCGTTACTAATGGGCTTGAGGTGCTTGACGACGCAGATCGGGTTGCCGGGGCGGCGAGTATCGCGGGCGAGATACGTTTGACCAAATCCACCAGCTCCCAAAGTTTGAATGATTTCGTAACGCCCGTCTAGGAGTTTGCCTAACATGAGAGATGCGCTCGCTAAAATTTCACCATTATTAATATTGACATACGAATCGATCGCTCGACCTTCGGGACGGATTGGGATAGTTTGAAAATTGACCGCTGCGCGATCGCCCCATCGATCCTAGTAAAATGATAGTCGCTTCCGAGAAACTGTTCCCGCTTTTCGCCACCGTTGCGAAACACCGCCTGTCTGAAGGGTAGCTTAACTTCCGCCGATCCGTACTAGACTAATGACAAACTGGGTTTTAAAACCAAGGACTAAGAACTAATGACTAAGGACTAATGACGAATGACCAATGACACTTTAGCTTATGAAACCCAAATTTAAGAATACTCTAGCCTGGGAGCAAGCTCAACTCTTGATGCAGCCCGCCTTAATTCGCGCGATCGACAATATTGGCAAGCGACTCGAACGTTCTCCGTGGAAGGGAGTGTATCAAGAAATTACAACTCCCTTTCCGGGCTATCAGTTACATTTAACTCTCAATCAACAAACTGTTATTGTCAATGTTTGGGAATTATGCTATCAAATTTGCTTTCAAACTTATCCTCCTGCCCATGCAGAAAATACAATCGTTGAAGTTGAAATTGATACTACTTTATTAGATGAAACGGGAGCAGTGAATTGGCAGCAGTTGGATAAAAAAGCCAAGCAAGTCGTAGGAGATGTTTTTAGCAATTTGCCGAAATCGTAAAATTTTAGACAATAACAAAAGAATATAATTAGGATAAAATGAGAGAGTTTTGCTTCTTTTCTGCAGCAACTCATTTGTATAAAACCTGCAAAATTTAAAATGAATGTAATCTTGTAGAAATAGAGATTAGAGCAATTTTCACAAATAGCGTCTAACCGAATTTTATATCAGTTCCGCTCTCTTGAAGCTAAAAGATAAGGATGGAAGAAAAGTTCTGTAAAGTGATATGACTCTCGATAATCGCGAAACTTTAGAGCGAATGGCTCGATGGATTGCCAACTTGCCGAGCGAACATTTATTACACTCGTCCCTGACTGTTGCCCAAAAACAGGAATGGCAGAAATTAAAGGAGACTCAAAGCCTTATGGCAGAGGCCTGGAGGTCGCAGTTCTTAAACGTGAAAGGCGGCTCCTCGCCCACCCAATTTCAAAGTGGGGAAGGTGCGCGCGTGTTTTATTATCCCATTGAGGAAGCACTCGATCGCGGCGAAATTTCTCAGTATAAAGCTGACCTGCTCTTGCTGAGTGTCAAAGAATATCAAGCCAGATGGGAACTCTGTCAGCAAGCTGAAAAATACCTCAGAGCGACCCATTCAGCTCTACAAGATTGGAATCCGTTCCTCAGCAACTTCCAACCTTTGGCTGCACTCTGGAATCGGTTTTTCTCGGATGTTATTACTCGCCCTTATCCCTTTGAATCAGCCGAAGACCTTTGGGCAGAAAGCATTAGAGCCGATGTTGATGATACATTTTCAATTTGCCTGCGTCCTTACTATGACGTTCCCCTAAAAAAGTGGAGGCAAGCCAGTCAGTTTTTGGTGGGTCTTTTAGGAGAAACTGGGGAAGATGGGCAATACCGCGTCTTGAAAGATGCAGAAGTTGTCAAGCTTAAGCATCGGCTTGTTTGGTCAAAGCTTGACTTTTCTTGGTTGGGAGCGATGTTGCTCGTCTGCCAGATTTATACCCGTAAAGATCCCCGACTGCGACAAGCGCTCATAACCTACAACAAAAGTTTGAGAGACGTTCAGAAGCGAGCCATTACCGCCAGTCGAAAACTCCGAGGCTTTGCTTGGAAAGAAGGGGAGATACTCTATGCGAGCGGTAGAGGTGGCGTTTACCGTTAATCCGTAACAAAACTTCACAACTGGATCGGGGTTGGGTTGGACTGAAAGAAGGTGCTTTATGTTGACTCTACATAACGTTTTTAGGAGCCTAAAAATTATGTCGAGTCTTGCTTTTGCTTTATTGTTAGGGGCTTTGATGGTGTGCGCCCATTGGTTAAACAAGCCTTTCCTTGCTGGAGTTATTGGCGCGATCGCCGCCGTCTACTTATACTCAATACTGTACGAGGCTTTGATGAAAATCTTTGAGCTGCTATCGCCCTCATAGCGGCAGATTGTTTAGTTTCCCTCGGGGCGGAACTTCCCCCCCGACTCATTCACAAAAACCTGACTGAGAGCGACTACCTCATCAATGGCTGTTGGTGAGGTAGTAGGGACGTTATTCTTAATCCCCTCCGTCGCAGAAACAATTTCGGGGTTGCTCCTCGACGGTACAGAAGAAAAAAAATATTAAATATTCTTATAAAAGTAAAAAATAACTTACCCGTAACTTGACCGCAAACCCTGCCAGAAGCAAGTATTGCGAGTACGATTTTTGTCGCAGGGAATGTGGGATAAAAAGGGGACTCGAATGAGTGCAAATCCCCTATTTTATGCAAGGGTCGAAAACAGGATTAAATTTCCCCGCGAATTTCTTCGACAACGCCATCTCGAACGAGAACTTCGATGGACATTTTTTGAACGAGATTGTCGCCTACTTCGACGCGAAAGAAGCTTTCAAGTTGACCTTGGGCGACTTCTTGGTCTAACTCTAATAATTGAACTTGTTGTAGCTGTTGAAGGAACTGATTTTTTTGTTCGAGCATTTCACTTTTCTTTTGATTAACTTGGTTGTTAATGCTCTCAATTTGCTGGGCGCTTTGGGGTAGGGTTTGCTTTTGGAGTTCCGCGATCGCGCGCTGACCCTGGAGATCGACTTGTTGTAGTTGGGAATCGATTTGATTGATTTGGGATTGGAGTTGGCGTTGCACCTCCTCTTTCCAACGAGTTGTAACAACCACTTTGAGCGTAACCGGGCGTTTTAAGAGTAAATTTGATTTAGCTTCATCCATCAATTTGGATCCTCTCTTGATTGGTCATGGGTTGGGGGCGGGGCGACCCCGCCCGTACTGGTCATGGGTCATGGGTCATGGGTCATTAGTCATTTGTCGTTAGCAAAAAACGAAAGACAAAAGACAAAGGACGAAGGACAAGGGAAAACACCTACTTTTTAAACATCTCGTCAATCGTAGCGCGATAGCGCTCGCTGACAACGGGACGGCGAATTTTCAGTGTTTGAGTCATCATGCCATTTTCAATGGAGAAGGGTTCGTTTAGCAAGCGGAATGTGGCAATTCGGTCGTCGGAACGGTATCCAGGACGGTTTTGCACTTCTCGCTTAAGTTCTTGGCGAAAGAGGGTGGCGATCGCGTCGCTGTCGAGATCTTTACGCGCGCTTTCTCCCACTTCCGGGAGAGTCAGGTTTAATTTCGACTCTTTCACCCACTGTCCGAGGGTATCGAGATTGGGTACAATCAAGGCACCCAAGGCTTTTTGGTCTTGACCGACGAGCATAATTTGGTCGATATAAGGACTGCGGACGCAGGCATCTTCAATGGGTTGGGGTTCGATATTTTCTCCGTTGGTGAGGACGATGGTATCTTTGGCGCGTCCGGTGAGGACTAAATCTTGCGATCGCGTCATCCATCCGAGATCCCCACTATCGAACCATCCTTCGGGGTCTATTGCTTTTGCTGTGGCTTCGGGTTTTTGATAATATCCCTGCATCACTTGGGGTCCGCGAATCAACACCAAACCGGTTTCTCCTGGAGGCAACGTCTGACGGGTGGCGGGATCGGCGATGCGAATTTCGGTTAGGGGTAACGGCGGGCCGGAAGAACCGCGCAGGTTGCGACTGGGACGGCGTGCGTTGGTGATGGGTGCGGTTTCGGTGAGTCCGTATCCCACTAAAATTTGAATGCCGACAATTTCGTAGAAGGTGTCGAGATGTTTGGCCAAGGAACCGCCGCCGCTGATGACGTATTGCAACTGTCCGCCGGTGGCATCTCGCACCTTTTTATAGACAATTTTGTCGGCGATGGCGTGGAGGGGGGACAAGAGTAAAGCTTGTATTTGTGCCATGAGGCGATCGCCTCCCGAAGGGTTCAGATTGTCCAAACTCAACCCCTTAGCCAAGCGTTTTGCCATGACGTAGCGTTCGGAAATGCCGAGGAAAAAGTTGACGAGGCGCTGTTTGCTTGCCGGTTGTTCGCGAAAGTTTTTTTGAATCCCTTCATACAAAGAATCCCACAAACGAGGAACTCCTACCATATAATTGGGTTTAAATGTTTTAAAATCCTGTTTAAATGTGCGAATTTTGGTATAAACTTGCGTACATCCTCGGGAGAGAAGATAGTATTCCGCCGTGCGTTCGTAGGCGTGCCAGCTTGGGAGGATGCTGAGAACGCGATCGCCGGGATTTGGCGAAATCACCGTAGGTGCATTTTTCACTTGATGCAATAAGTTGCCGTGAGTTAACATCACTCCCTTGGGTTTGCCCGTTGTCCCGGAGGTGTATAGCAGGGTTGCTAGGGTGTCTTCTCCCTGTTCGACGGGTTGTAAAGTTGTTTTCTCCCCCCGACTCTTGAGTTGTTCGTAGTTAAGAATGGGTCGCGATTCTTCTGAGGCAACTTCTTCATCTGAAAGCAAAACAATACACCTAATTGGTAAGTTGTCAAGTTCGGGCTGTAATTTTTCTAATGTTTTTAAATCTTCGATAACTAAAGCGATGCTGTCGCTATCTTCAAGGATATAAAGTAATTCGAGACGTTCTGCCGAGGCCGATCGCACGACATCGACGGCTCCTGACAGCATAATCCCTTGGTCGGCAATAAACCAGCGCGGACTATTATCGGCAAAGAGTGCAACTTTATCTTGTGCCTTGATTCCCAACGATTGCAAACCGGCTGCAAACTGCTGCATTTCCAGATAAAGTTGTTTATAGGTTACCTGGACTTCAGGACTGCTGTGGGGGTTGTAAAGGGCGACAATAGAGTCATATTTTTGGCTGGCGAGGGCCCAAATTTGGGGCATCGCAGTGACAGAAGAGTCATTTAGAGGGGTAATTGTAGCAGGCATTGGTTTTAGGTTGTAGGTTTTGGGTTGTAGGTTTTTTGCTTTAGGTTGTAGGTTGGGATGTCGTTTAGGGATTAGGCTTTAGGTTTTGGGTTTTAGGTTGAGATGTCGTTAAGGACAAAGGACAAAGGACAAATGACAAAGGACAAAGGACAAATAACATCAATCAAAATCTTGTTTTAGTTCGATGAGAGTTTGCTGTAATTGTTTCGTATACCCCCAACTCACAAATCCTCCCCAGCGACAGTTTACACGGTCATCGCCGACAAAAATATGCTCGAAGCCCAAAGGATGTCTCCAAAAGTGTAAAGTCGTGCCATCTTTAAACATACAATCGAGTCGAGCACGCCGAAAGTCGCGCCAATGAGCGTCGGTGATGCCGGGAACAGACTGCAAGCGTTGAATCAAATGAGTGGCAACACTCGGTTGAGTGGGTGGGGGAATAACGGGATTATCCCAAAAACTGCGAATTAAGGGAATCAATTGGGGCGAATTTTTGAGTTTGTCGTGCCAGAGTCCCGGCAAAATGGTAAATTGGGCGCGATCGCATTGGGCGGTACTCACCGGAATCAAACCGTCACTACCGCTGCCAATATCGCCTGCAACAACGAGGATGGGAATTTCAGCAGCGAGAGATTCCGCGATCGCGCGACGATTGCGAGCCAAGTCGCGGGCAATACCTAAGCCAAATTCCCAAGGATCGAGAAGGCGCGCGATATCTGCACCGCCAATGGGGGAAGCAACAAGAACCATAGATTCAACGCGCGATCGCCATTGGGGATGTCGGTGTAACAGTTCGAGCCAAATCAAACCGCCCATTGAATGACCGATAATGCGGATGGGAGTATTAGGGTAGCGCGCGATCGCATCGCTGACAATGCCCTCGACGTACTCAATCAACGGTTCGATTCTCAGCCACGTCTTGAACCAACCCAAATTCGGTGCAATAATCGCCGTATTGGGAGGTGCAACGCTTTCGGCAAACGCGGCGATCGCGGCGGCTGTATCGGCCCAACCGTGTTGGGCGAATAAAATAAAATCGGGAGAGTTCATACCCATTAATAATTAATAATTAATAATTAATAATTAACAATGAAGAAGCCACCGTCAAGCCAAGGGTTCGGCGAGGGTGGAGATGTAGCTTTATTGATAAAAATGGTATCATAATGCTCTTAGAACTCTGCTTAGTGTCGCGCGGCTCGGGCGTGCAAGCTCCGAGAACGACTGTGACTTCGTTATTATAAGAATTGAAAGAGGAAGTCCGTCCATGATTGATGACAGTTGGTATCAGCGTCCACCCAACGTTCCCGAATCGATTTCGGCTGGGGGAATTGTCGTTCGCCCAGGGGAGGGTAAGATTTGGGTGGCTGCGGTGGAGGAGGTTCGCAAGTCCGAAAGCACGAAATACGTCCTTCCTAAAGGGCATCTCGAAGCGGGAGAAACCGTTGAAGAGGCGGCACGTCGCGAAATTGAAGAGGAAGCGGGCTTGACAGATTTAACGCTGTTGGGGGAATTGGGCGCTTTGGAACGATTGGATTTCAAGAAGCGATCGTGGAAAATCACCCATTATTTTCTCTATCGGACGCAACAAGTGGATGGGAAACCAACGGATTTACACCACGATTATCAGTTACATTGGTTTCCCCTCGAGGATATCCCTGTCTTTTTTTGGCCGGAACAAGGGAAGTTGATCGAAACGAATCGAGAATTGATTCGCCAATCTTTTTGAAGAGTTATAATCAATTAATAATTAATAATTGGGTCTAAGAGTTTTTCGTAAAGAAAGAATAAGGACACGGATATTTTGGACCATTGACAAGAAATTGGTTTGCTCATTGTTGTTACTGTACCTCATACCAGCGCAGAGCGCTGTATAGTCATTTCAAGTAAAGCTGAGGCGGTTCCATCTGGTGAACCCGCTTCCTAGAAAAGCATCGAAGCACTGTTAGACTATTTCAAGGCTATTTGAAACAACTAAGCTGTTCGGCTTTTAAACTGTGTCGTCAAATTCTCCGAAAGGCAGAGGGCAGTGGTCAACGGATGTCCAGGTCGTGTGCCGCCAACGGATATTCAACGGATTACTGGGTGGATGCGCGCCAACGGATAAAGGGCGCGCTTTTGTGGATAAAGAGCGGCACAGTTGCTTTTTTAGGCAGAAGGCAGAAGTGAATTCCGCTCTTTAAATGCACAACAGCTTATAATTATTCATTATTCATTATTCCGAGGTGAAGGGTTATGAGTTCTGGATTGTGATAGAACCCATAACCTAAAACCTAAAACCTAAAACCTAAAACCTTTTCTTAAGATTGCGCCCTGCTACAGCCACAGCGCCAAAGGCAAGGAGTCCCAAAACGCTAGCGGGTTCGGGTACGGGTACGGGTTGATAGAACCCTTCAATTTTGAAGCCCACGCGATCGCGCGCTCCTTTGGTCTGAGGATTAGGACCGCCATCGGGCCAACTCATCCGAGCAATGCCAGACATTGATGTAATTGCCTCATCGCTGGCAAAGAAGAACTTAGAAATAACCTGTCCTGCGGCGGGAGCAACGGCGCTGCTATTGACGACGCTGGGATCCACTGCCATCCCGTTAACCGTATCAACCTGTACGAGCATCTCTGTCCCTGGGGCAACCTTACTTGAGTGACTGCGAGAGGTTGTCCACAAAAAGAAACCGTTGAAGATGCCGTTTGCCTGACCGGGTTGGTCTAAAACCAAGCTGCTGCCGCCGATGTTAAATGTCACCTTATTCTCAGCCGCATCCCACAGCAAATTCCAACTTACATCTTGCCCGCTTGTCCAGTTCCAATGGGACTGCTGAACGGGATTGTTGATATCTACGTCAGTGGAAACGCCAAATTCCCAGTCTCCAGGAGCGCTAGCGCGACCTCGGCCGACCCAGTTGAGGTTTTCCCAATCTGTGGGGTAGTTGGGAGTGGTATGGGCAAAATTCCCTGGAACGCGGGTTATTGTAGCCGCTTGCGTTGCGTGGGGCATTGCGACTAAACCGGCGAACCCAATTCCTAAAGCAGCAGAAGCCGCAGCCCATTGACGATCGATCATAATTTCAGCTCCAGAGTCAAATTGCTATATACAGGCAGACAATATTTTCTGAAATCCCCCGTGTTTTCCGCAAACACTGACTTAGGTATACCATAGTCATTCTGGCAAGTGTTTGCCAGCGAATCGAACTTCATCAAAAGTTTAAGTATATCGACCCAACGTTCAACAGAATTTAATGAAGCGATCGCGCTTTGAAGAACTGAGCTTATGAAGAAAACTTCTGCTCAATTTGAACATTTGAACATTTGAACAGAAGTTAATTTCGCATCAATGGTCAACATTGTTGCCAGACAGAGCAGGTGTAGCGATCGCGGAGCGTCGAAATTGAGTTGCACCGCTCCGGGGGATTAATCCACTTGACCAATTAGGGTAAAAGCAGCCCAATTCAGGGGCTTGGGATGTTTTTTAAGGGTCATTAACATCGCTTGCCGCAATGCGATCGTCTTATCGGGATTTTGCGCCAACTGCTGATAAAATTCGCGCATCAACTCGGCGGTAGGCGCGTCGGGGACAGCCCACAACGAGACGACAATGCTGGGCGTGCCTGCGGCGACGAAGGCTCGAGACAGTCCAATTACGCCATCGCCGGTAATATCGCCCCGTCCGGTATCGCAAGCGCTCAAAACCACCAGTTCGGCATTAATATTAAGATTCAACAATTCCTCCGAGGTTAACAGACCGTCTTCGGGTCGAGCAGCTTGGGGAGAAGGAGCGAGGGCGATCGCGCCGGGAATGCCGGTTCCAAAGTCATCCAACAGTCCGTGGGTGGCTAGGTGAACCATACGCGCGTTTGCCAGTCGTTCCTTTACCGTTGCTTCGGTGGCGCGATCGCCGATTAGAGGTTCGCTATCGAGCAATTGAGCCACCTCTCGTGCTTCCCGTTCGGCTCCGGGTAAGGGAGAAAGTTGGAAAACTTGACCGTCGGGTTCCGGGATGCTAGGCATCGTCGGATTGCCCACAACCAGGGCGCGATCGCGGTTAGGCAACTGGGCAATGCGCTCGCTTTGTTGGCGCGTCAGGTCGAGTACCTGAATCGAAGGAGCCATCAAAATAGTATGTTTTTCAATTAAATACGAACCCCCTTCGTCCTGCAAGGCGGCAAAGGGAATTAAAAACAACGATTGATGGGGAATAAACACCACGCGCGCGTCGTCATCTGAAGGTAAAAACTCGGCGATGGGTGCAATCAAAAGTTGATGGAGGTCTTGGAGGGCCTTGGAACTGCTACGATGGGTTCGGGCGATCGCGCGCCGCGCTCGTCTCACCTCATCTTTGAGAGAAATTCCCGCCCCCTTGAGATCGACTTCGCGGAAATTCACTTCCCCTGTCGGTGCGACTACCCAAATATAAAGTTTGATGGGTTCGCCTTGGAATTTTCCCTGTCCGATAAACTGTTCGTCGGTAATGACCGAATATTCCACCAACGTCGCCGACTGCGATCGCGCGATTTCTCGCATTTCCTCCAACGAGGGCGGTTGCACGTTGATGGCTTCAGTTGCAACATCCCCAGAAATACGCTCTTGCAACAATTCCACAAAAGCGCGCGCTCGTCCCTGTTCTGCCACTTCCAGCGCCGCTTTGGGTTGTTCGCGCGCCACAAGAATTTGTTGGAGGTTGCTGTAATCGCGCGCGTGGGTATCGAAGAGAGAGACTTTATCGCCATCGTCCAAATCCAAACGCAGAGATTCCCGCAACGCGATCGCCTCTCGCATTTTTGCTTCCGCTTCGGCTAAGTTACCCGACTGCCACAGGATATGTCCCCAGTTCCCCAGCGCGGCACTTTCGAGGGGAGGATTGTTCATTCTTCGGGCAATTTGCCAGCTTTTTTTTTGATATTGCAGGGCTTGGGGATAATCTTGCAAATGGAGATAACCAATTCCTAAATTAACCAGCGCCGAACTTTCTAAACGCAAATCGCCGATCTTCGTTGCCAGTTGGAGAACCTGCTTGTAGGCGTTAATGGCTTCTTGGTATTCCCCCGCTACGTGATGAATGGCCCCTAAGTTATTGAGAGCAGTTGCTTGGGCGGAAACATAGTTAATTTCTTTTGCCTTGGCAAAAGCTTGTTCGTAGGCATTTTTCGCCACTTCGCTATCTTGTTGGCTGGCGGCGATCGCGCCCAAACTAATGAGCGATCGCACTTCTCCTTGGCGGTCGTTGGCTGCTTTGGCAATGTCCAAACTTTCTTGTTGGAGGTGTCGGGCTCGTTCGTAGTCTCCTAATTCGATATAAAGATTGCCCAAGTTACCCAAAATTTTGCCCTCTTCGGCGCGATTTTGCAACCCTTGCCAAAGTGTGAGGGCTTCGGTATTGGCCGCGATCGCGTCGGCATATCTCCCCAAACCTTGATAGGCATTGGCTAAATTCCCCCAAGTCCTCGCCAAACTTTCTGAGTTTTGTTGAGTTTCGTAGAGTTGCAAAGCCCCTTGCCACGACTCTACTGACGCATCCAACTGTCCGCCTTGGTACTGCTCGAATCCTTGTCGAAATAAGCGATCGCCTCGTTGGGATTGAGGAGCGGGTTGCGGCGACAGTCTGGGAACTGGGTTGGGTTCGACTGCCAGAATTTGGGCTTGTCCTCGGTTGCGCTGACACCGTTGGTCGAGACTGAGATTGAGACGACGATTGTCGGGATTGACCTGGATGCAGTCGGAAGGTTGCGATCGCGCATCTCGATTTAGACTTTCCTCAGTCGCGATTTCGCCGGACTCGACGACGGTTGTGGGATCCTGACTGGGTGTAGGAGATGTGGCAACTGTGGCACTTGGAGTTGGCTGTAGGGGTTGCGTAACGGTTGACGTTGGGTTGAGAATGGGCGCAACGGGCGTTGAGGGTGGACTTTGCGCCGTTGGCGTTGGGTTGAGAATGGGCGCAACGGGTATTGAAGGTGGGAAGACTCCCTCGGGAAGCACTGTAATCGGTGTTGAAGGTGAGGCGGGTGGAGGAGAGGGAGATAGAGGAGACGTTGGCGTTGTCGGTTGGGCAGGGACAGGGGGATTTGAAGGTGGGGTTGGGGGGAGTGGCTCGAAGACCCCATTTTCCAACGCTACAACGACAGAGTTTGGGCTTAATGTGGAGGTTCCTGATGAGCGAAAGAGTATTCCAAAGGGAGAACTCGATACGGATTCCAACGAAACCGCGACGGAGCGAAGGGTTTTTACGGCTCTTGGTTCTAAGGTTCTGCCAGTTACACCCGGTCTTCCTGCCGAGTTGTCACCGGCAGCGAGCAATTCTGGCAGACTGAGGGGAGCAAACGGTAGCATTAAGCCATTGGCATCCCTTGGCAGCTCGATTTCTAAGCTCAAGAGGATTCCGGGTTGAGAAATTCGGACTAAACTGCTGCCGGGAACGGGCGCGATCGCAATATTTCCCCCGGTTGTTTGGACTTTTCCGGTATTGGCAATGGTTCCGCCGATTAATGCAATGTTTTGTCCCTCTCTTCTTTGACCGACAATGAGATTCGCATCGTTGACAATTGCACCGGCTTGTGCTAAATCAAAGGCAAATTGAGTGGGATTGCCCACTAGGGTTTGATATTGATTTTCCCCGAAGGCATTAAACCAACCGTTGTTAAATCCAATTCCAGTGGCAGTGGTTGCAATAAAATCGCCCCCAACGTTCAAACTTGCTCCTTCGCCGAAAATAATGCCGTTGGGATTCATGAAGTATAAGTTGGCATTGCTCCCCGATACTTGAATTAAGCCGTTAATTGCGGAAGGATCGTTGCCAACGACTCGGGCGAGGATATTTTTAATTTGGGGATCGCTGAGAAAGTTGGCGACTTGGTTGCTATCGAGGCCGAATTGTTGGAAACTGTGGAAGAGATTCGCTCCATCACCAGACAGCGCCCCGCCGTCGATATTGAATTGATTGCCGTTGATTTGAATGACGGTATTGGTGCCGTTGGGTTCGGGGACAATGGGTTGCGATCGCGCGGGGACGATGAGTTGGGATTGCGCGGGGGCGATGGGTTGCGATCGCGCGGGGATGGCAACTCCTGTTAAAGCGATCGCGCAAATATTTCCCCATAAAACAACGGAATGGTAGACTTTGTGTATCGTTTTCATAGTTGCCCCAAATAAGTCGGGATTGACAAGTCCCTAAGCTGTATCAACGTACACCACAAACATTATCGCCCATTTTCCGGGGAGAGAACCTCGCTCGTATCCAAAGGTACCTCTTCTTTATCAATCAATCGACAGGTTTGAGGTTCATCGGGGTTTAGATTGGGAGCGCGATCGCATTTCTTTCCTCGGGCGCTGTTATACCCAAAATCCAAAGTCCTGTCTTACAATCTGCGATCGCTGTGCGGGCGAAAACAATCCCCGCGTCGATACCACCGGAGAGTCTGTTAACAAACGTTACAAAATACCCAGAGTCCCATAACGTGCTATAGGACAAGGTTTGCCAATAAGCACTTACACAAAATAGATTACTTACGACAACCACCCAAAACTCCCACTGTGTCTCAGTTTTCAAGAATCGCTATGTGTAATTGATTTTGGCTAGGTACTTATCGATTTCTCAAATTTCAACAAATTGAGGCTTCTGTGCTTGAGGTTGGGTTGCGTTGCGATACCGCTAAAAAATATACTGAGATCGAGTTAAAAATAGTAAAAAAAGGAAAAAGACCGATGGGCAATCAACTATTAGTCGGATTCTCCTTACTCATAGGACTAACAACAACTGTTTGGGGACTGCCAGCAGAAGCGGCAACTTTATATTCAGAAGACTTTTCAGGGCAAAACGGCAAAGGTGCAACCGGAGGAAGTCCTACAGACATTTCCGGTGTCAATTGGACAATTGAGTTGAATGATGCGGCTTTATTCAACGGAAATGATTATTTTCGGGTTGAATCTGAGGCGTTCGTAGCGCGCGATACTAATAGCGGGTGCGCCAATGTATTGTGTCTTTCTGGTGGCAACCCCAATCCTATTTTCCCAGCGTGGTTCAGCGAAGAAATCGACATTTCAGAGTATACGAATTTATCGTTCTCCTTAGATGCCTTTGGCAGCGGCACCAACTTCGAGCATGAGGTAGACTCTCCCATTGGGGAAAAAGATTTTTTCGTCGTGTCTTACTTATTGGATGGGGTTGAGTTTGTAGCCGACGAGTTAATTACAGCAACAGGTTCGTTTACCGATCGCGCTGTTAACGCTTCTGTGGCAGATGGTAGCACGCTACAGCTAAAAATCAGCCTCAATACGACGGCATCGCCCGAGTCAATCGGGTTTGATAATGTTCTAATTGAAGGAGACTTGAAAGCCTTGTCACCTCCCAAAGGAACGCCCGAACCCTCATCAGTTCTGGGGTTGCTGGGGTTAGGTTCTGTTGTTGCCATTGCAAAGCGCCGCAAGTAACATCGTATCCGCGCTCAAATTCAAGCCGTCCAAGTGTATTCAATTGACATTATGCTTCCCTAAACTACTGTTGTAGTGGATTTGGACGGCGATCGCGCACCGCACCCGTTCTAACCTGCTACAATTGTAAACTCAAACGCTCGTTCTTGAGACTTCAACAGCGCAATCGCGCCGTTGGTTGCCCTTAGAATTAAAGATCGCCCATTATTCTTATTTTAAAATGACAACAGAAGTTCTTGATTCAATCCCAACTCAACTGATGCAAATCTTGATTCAGTTGCCCCTTCCTCAACAAAGACAAGTTCTAGAATTCGCAAAATTGCTGTACCAGCAAACTCCACATCAGAAGTGGGATACGGTTTCTGATGAAGAAGCTGCCGCTCTAAAAGCTGAATTTGGCAGAGAAGATATTGCTTTTGCCGAAGCAGTTGCAACAGATTATCTTTCTTTGTTGCAGTACGAGGATGAAGCTTAATGCGGGGAGATGTCTATTTAGCAGACTTGAGTCCGAGTCGAGGTTCGGAGCAAGCAGGCATCCGACCAATAATTATTGTACAACGAGACGATATAGAGCGATTTACGCGCACAGCAATTGCCATTCCTCTGACAACAAACCTGCGCCGCGCGCGCGTACCAGGAACAGTAGTCATTCCAGTAGGAGAAGGAGGTTTAAGTCAAGATTCAGTGGCTTTATGCTATCAAATTGTAACCCTCGATCGACAGCGCCTACGGCGTAAGTTAGGAATGCTTTCATCAGCCTATCTTTCAGCCCTCAATGAGGCGATCGCATATACATTAGAACTCGATAAATAAGCGCGATTGCAAAAGTTCCCGTTCCAACAGGGTCCTACAGAAGTCGTCGAAATTCCGAAAGCGTCAACCCAGAATCTTTAATGACCCCAGCCATTAAGCATTAATCGGATTATTTCTGGGAATCGTAATAATGCGCTCGCCATTAGTCATCGTAATGTGCTTACCTTGGCGAACGACTCGAAAACCCGCCTTTTTAAAAGCATTCACAGCGCGAAGATGATTAATACCCGGAAGTTTCGGCATTTTTATCCTACTTCAACATAGCGAGTTTCGCCCTCTTGACTCAACTCTTCCACCGTATCGAGGTAAGCAAGAATGGCATCTTTAATATTTTCGAGTGCCTCTTGTTCCGTTTCTCCTTGAGACCAACAACCCGGTAAACCCGGACACCAAACGGCGTATCCCTCGTCGCTCTTTTGTAACCGAATTTTGTAGCGCATTGATTGTAACCAAATTTTGCAGCCCATTGATTCTCGCTCGCGTTCCCCCACTGGCAACCCATCGCACAGGTTCCCGTTCCGACCTGCTACAATCGTAGACTTAAACGCACACTCAGATACTCACAGCGCGATCGCAATGTTCTACGGGTTCTCCTTTTCTCGCCAACGCCTCCTCCGCTTCGCCAAATTCCTCAGTCTATTTAGCCTGTGTTTCGTCCTCGCTGTCAGTTGCGGCGGTTCCCAAACCCCCGACGCAGACACTTCGCCCACTTCATCCGGGGCAAATTCCCAAAGCGATCGCATCACGTTAGGCATGACGGGCAAACCGCGAACCCTCGATCCCGCCGACAGCAACGAAATCATTAGTCTCAACCTTGTATATAACCTGGGAGACACCCTCTACACCTACGAACCCGGAACCACCAACCTCGTCCCCCAACTCGCCACAGATTTGCCCGACATTAGCGAAGATGGGTTAACCTACACCATTCCCCTGCGCGAAAATGTCACCTTCCAAGACGGCACCCCCTTCAACGCCGAAGCAATGGCTTTTTCCCTTCAGCGATTTATCGATAATGGCGGCAAACCCTCGTTCCTGTTAGCCGACGCAGCGAAGTCTGTGGAAGCCACGGGGGACTTTGAGCTGACAATTCGGTTAAAACAACCCTTTTCTGCCTTCACGTCCCTGTTGGCCTTTGCTGGGGCTTGTGCGGTGTCCCCCCAAGCCTACGAAATCGGCGCGGGACAATTTAATCCTAACGAGTTTGTGGGAACCGGCCCCTATCAATTGATCGAATTTAGTAGCGATTCCATTCGTCTCGAACCTTTTGAGAACTACTGGGGAGAACAACCGGAAAATGGGGGAGTAGATATTCAAATTTACGGCGAAAATTCGGCAAATTTATTTAATGCCTTTCGCACCGGTGCCATCGATATTGCCTATCAATCTCTCGATCCCGAACAAATTAGCAATTTGCTGGCAGGGGCGGAAAAAGGAGAGTGGCAAGCCATTGAGTCCCCGGGCGCGGCGGTTAATTTTATGGTCTTAAATCGCAAACAGAAACCCTTAGACGAACCCGAAGTGCGGCAAGCGATCGCGGCCTTAATGAACCGCAGTTTAATCCGCGATCGCGTTTTCCAAGGACAGGCAGAACCTCTCTACAGCATGATTCCCACGTCCTTTGAGTCTTCGCAGCCCACCTTTGAAAAAGTCTACGGCGAAGCGAATGTTGAAAAAGCCAAGGAATTACTTTTAAAAGCCGGATATTCCGCACAAAATCCGGCAGTAGTCGAACTGTGGTATCCGTCCGGTTCTACGCCGCGCAGTCTCGTCGCCGCCACCCTCAAAGCTTATGCCGAACAGGAGTTAGACGGCGCGCTGCAATTTGAACCGCAAGCGGTGGAAGGCGCGACGTTTTTTAAAAATATTGCCGATGGCATTTATCCGGCTGCCCTCTCCAATTGGTATCCCGATTTTCTCGATGCCGATAACTTTATTCATCCCCTCATTGCCTGTGCCAAAGGGTCAGATAGCGAAGGCTGTGTCGAAGGAGGCGCACAAAATCAAGGATCGTTTTATTGGAGCGATCGCGTCAACCAATTAATCGACCAACAGCGTCAAGAAAATGATACTGCAAAACGCCAGGAAATTTTTGGGCAAATTCAAGAAGAAATTGCCAAAGATGTACCCTATATCCCCCTTTGGCAAAATAAAGAGTATATTTTCGCCCAAAATAACCTCGAAGGCGCTCAACTCAATCCTTCTCAGAGTATTCCCTTTTGGAAAATTGAGAAACAATAAATTCAATGAACCCATTCCTTAAGAATATCGAATGAATTATTACAATGGAAGCGGTCATTTTTATGGGAGTTCAAGCATCGGGGAAATCTACCTTTTGTCGCGAGCAGTTTTTCGACACCCACATCCGCATCAATCTCGATATGCTGAAAACGCGCCATCGCGAACGCCTTCTCGTACGCGCCTGCTTGGAAGCCAAACAGCCTTTTGTCGTCGATAATACCAATCCCTTACCCGAAGACCGACAGCGTTATATCGAACCCGCCAAGCAGTCTAATTTCCGTATTGTTGGCTACTATTTTCAATCGAGTTTAGAAGAATGTCAGCGGCGAAATCAGATGCGATTGAGCAAACAGATCGTTCCCACCGTCGCTTTAATTTCCACCTACAAAAAACTAATCTTTCCCAAGTTCCAAGAAGGATTCGACCGCCTTTATACCGTCAAAATTGCTCCTCAAAACCGTTTCAACGTTGAAAAGTGGCACCATGAAATTCAACGAACTTGATGCAAAAATGCGCATCTTTGAAACAGCAGCAGACTTGTGTGTTTTGCCGGGGCTTTTTATAGTTGCCCGCATTGACGGACGCTGTTTCACCCGACTTACCAAAGAAGTTCATCAATTTGAAGCGCCCTATGACGAACGATTTCGAGACTATATGGTAGAAACCGTCGAACATTTGATGACTTGTGGCTTTAAAGTCGCCTACGGTTATACCCAAAGCGATGAGATTTCTTTACTCTTTGCCTTAGAAGAAACTGTTTTTGGTCGAAAGCTTAGGAAATTCAACTCTATTCTAGCAGGAGAAGCCAGCGCAAAACTTTCTTTACTCTTAGGCGATATCGCTTGTTTTGACTGTCGCATTTCCCAACTCCCTAATATCGAAGAAGTGGCGAACTATTTCCGATGGCGCAATGAAGACGCGCACCGAAATGCACTCAATTCTCACTGTTACTGGTGTTTGCGCCGCCAAGGAGAAAGTGCAACCCAAGCAACGCAAAAAATGGTAGGTTTATCAGTGGCGAATAAAAACGAATTACTCTTCCAGCATGGGATTAATTTCAACGAACTTCCCAATTGGCAAAAGCGAGGCGTTGGATTGTATTGGGAAGATTATCAAAAGGTTGGTTATAATCCGGTAACAGATGAAACCATTTCAACCACCAGGCGACGAATTAAGCGAAACTTCGATCTGCCAATGAAGGAAAAATATAGCACTTGGATTCGAGAAACGATTGTTAGTCATACCAGATTGACATGGAGCTGCATAGAATAAAGTAGGGTGTGTTAGCGGAGCGCAGGTGCACCATTATACTCATCGCGAATTTAGGGGAACACAATCTATGCAACGTCATATTAAATTGGTATCAGCGATGATAAATGCCGTATAATGTAGAGTTAGATCGAGACAAGCACGATTTCCCACTCATCCCCCTTAACGAATAAGAAAGATAATTAACTAGATGTGATGTTGCAGTTGCCAGATTACTAAACAATATCTATTGCAATCTAAGGTGGTTTACGTTATTTGGCGAACACTTATCCCAAAAACAACTGATACGCCGGATTCTGATTCTCATCCCAATACTGATAGCCCAATGTATCGAGAAACGCCTGCCACTCCGACATCTCATCGGGTGGAACTTGTACCCCAACAACAATTCTTCCATAATCCGCCCCATTATTGCGATAGTGAAAAACGCTAATATTCCAATTGGGACTCATGGAACTCACAAACTTCATCAATGCGCCGGGACGCTCGGGAAACTCAAAGCGATACAACAATTCATTGTGGGCGAGGGGAGAATGTCCGCCCACCATATGCCGCAGGTGCATTTTTGTTAATTCATCGTCGGTTAAATCCAGCGTTTTAAAACCGCACGCTTCAAAACCTTCGCGCATTTTAACCGCATCGGCGCGGTTTTGAATTTGCACGCCCACAAAAATATGAGCCTCTTTTTCGTCAGCAATGCGATAATTAAATTCAGTTAAATTGCGTTTGCCCATACAATCGCAAAACTTGCGCAAACTGCCCAGTTGTTCGGGAATTCTCACCGCAAAGATAGCCTCTCTGCATTCGCCAAATTCTGCGCGTTCGGCGACAAAACGCAGGCGATCGAAATTCATGTTTGCGCCGCAAGCCACTGCTACCAACGTTTCGCCTTCCATTTGTTCTCGTTCGGCATAAGCTTTTGCCCCTGCAACCGCTAGCGCCCCCGCCGGTTCTAAAATCGATCGCGTATCCTCAAAAACATCTTTAATCGCCGCACAAGTTGCATCGGTATCCACCAAAACAATCTCATCGACATACTGTTGGCACAACCAAAAGGTTTCCTCGCCCACCTCTCGAACCGCCACCCCATCGGCAAATAAACCCACTTGAGGCAGTCTAACTCGCTTCCCCGCTTTTAGCGATCGATACATGGCATCGGCATCGACGGGTTCGACTCCAATGATTTTAATCTCCGGGCGGATGCGTTTCACATAGGCCCCAATCCCGGCAATCAATCCACCGCCGCCGATCGCGACAAAGATTGCATGGATAGGTTGTTGATATTGTCGCAGAATTTCCATGCCAATGGTACCCTGTCCGGCGATGACGTGAGGATCGTCGAAGGGATGAATGAAGGTTAAGCCTTTGTCCGCTTCCAACTGACGGGCGTAGGTACAAGCATCGTCATAGGTATCGCCGTAGAGAACGACTTCCCCTCCCCTCGCTTTCACTGCGTTCACCTTGACTTGAGGCGTTGTCACAGGCATGACAATAATGGCGCGAGTTCCCAGACGGTGAGCGGCGAGGGCAACACCTTGGGCGTGGTTTCCCGCAGAGGCAGCGATAACGCCCTTGGCGAGGACATCGGGGGGAAGATTCACCATCTTGTTATAGGCCCCTCGCAGCTTAAATGAGAAGACAGACTGCATATCCTCTCGTTTGAGCAAAATTTGATTATTGAGGCGCGTAGAGAGGTTAGAGGCGCGTTCTAGGGGCGTTTCGTTGGCGACATCGTAGACGCGGGCGGTGAGAATTTGGACGAGGTAGTCGCAGTACATGGGATGGATGGGGGCGAGGGGCAGATGCGTTACAATTTTACCCCAATGGCTTGGCTATAATGACTACCGCCCCTCTTTCAACCCATAGAGAGCGTAAAGATGATGAAGGAAACGACTTTTGAGCTGCCATCCAACTCTGAAGACGAGCTTTTACCAGAGTACCCCTTTGATTATAAGGAGGCGAAGCCCAACCGCTTTGCTGGTCGAAGCAGAAAGCAGCAATCTACTAAATTCTTTCATGACGACGATTGTCAGCATAGCACTGAAAACTATAGTTGACCGCGTTCTATTTGATTGCATTTATAAAGAGTCAATCCCTTTCGTGCATCGGTATCAAATTTTAATCCCACTTCTGCTTCAGAGTCTATTTCGACCCGATTTTTGGAAATATCGTTTATCTTAATACTCTCAATTTTAGCTAAGTAGCAGTATGACACTTTATCATTAACTAAAACTAGAAAAAGGCTTTCTCCTACATTTAACTCTATATCTTCCACTTTTGCTACGACTGCTTGTGACTTCTTGTACCACTCTGTGATTTTCCCAATTTCCTTTGCTTGTCCTACCGAAGCCTGCCGTAAAATAACGTGATAGGTTACTAATTCAGCCAAAGCTTTGCACAAGGCTTCAACAAAATCTCCTAAATCCAATAACTCCTGAGTCCCTAAAATCTCATCCACGGTACCATGTGCTGCCTCATTACGATAGTCTATTAATTGCTTTAGCTCTCCTTCTACTGTGTTTTGATATCCCCGAATCTCTTCTACAAAATGCTTAATTTTCCTATGATTAGTGACCCATTTCCAAGCATTTTCTATGCCCGCATCTGCAAATAATTTCTCTAGCACTTCCTTGCGCAAGTTTTGCTCGTGCAGTAGAAAGGCTTCCGGAAGTAGCTCGTATTTTCCCGTGCTAGTAATTCCGCTAAATAGTCCTTGAACTACTTTTTCCACTGAAAGGTGTTGAAATCTATTTTTGTTTAAGTCACTCAACAAGCGTCCTACACCTTGTCTGTGAGTGTTCTGTATTTTTTCTCCTAAATCTAAATAATTTTCACACGAAATGGGCAGAATTTGCAGCCAATTGGCAATCAAATCTTCAGCGAAGCGTTCGTAAATAGCATACAATCGAGTTACGACAGAACAGTAGTCGTAAATGAGCCATTCTCGCTGATTAGGAACTACTTCTATTAATTCGGAAAAAGCAGCATTCTCCTTCAACTTCTGTGTAATTGCATTATCCTGAAATACAATGTCCCTCAGTTTATCATTAGTTTCGATCGTCGCACGAATAGTCGAAATTCTGAGGCTGACTATTTTGAGAAGCTCGTCAAACATCGCAAGCTATTCCCCGACGACTCGCGCAAGCATTTCGTCAAATATACTAATTCGATCTTGAATTTCTGTCTTGGTTTTTCCACCTCCTGTCAGCAAACGATGAGATTCTGGATTTTCAAAGAGTTTTTTTGTCTCTTTAATGACTCTATCTCTTCGATCGACTAGCTTTTTTGAGTCAGCTAAATATCTGCTAAAACCTACCATAACAGCATCATAGTAAGCTTTATAAGGTTTATTAGACCAGCTTTGGGAATCAGGGTCAAATGGCTTAAACAAATGCTTTTTGTAAATCGAATCGGCTAATTCAACGGTTTTTATAAAAGTAGATTCTAATTTATCAACATCTTCGTCGTTAAAGCTCAAACTTTTTATCATATATAAATCCAAAAATCCTTTCATTCCTTTGCGAAAATATTGAACACTTCTGAGCGCAAAAAAACGCAAAATCAACTCGGCATCTTCCATTTTTTTATAATACGTATTTCCTGCTAGTTCTGGGTTATTATCATCGGTTGGAATTCCCCAAGCTTCAGCAAATATAGGATGGCGCGCTAACTTTAGCAAAAGTTCGTTAAATTTTCCATGATATAAACAGTTTCGCACCTCCTGTTGACTTAAGTCTACTCCCCCAGTGTTAAGACGCTCGAAGGTTTTTTGCTTGAGAAATAGAGCTTCTTCAGGATCGGAGGTTGATTCTGCAATAATAACTATAGACGATATAGAGCGACGGTCAATACCAGCTTTTATTTTTTTAGGAAGTGTTTCGTAGGTACGTCCCTTTAATTCAGGCCAAAGTTCGAGACCCGTTAATTTGAGTCTATTTTCGTAAAAATCCTGAATTGCTGTAATTCTTTGTTGACCATCCATGACTTCATAAAAGTTATAATCTTGTTCGTACAAAATTATTGGAGGTACAGGAATGTTAATCAGAAATGATTCAATGAGTTTAGATTGCATCTTGGAATCCCAACGCGTCCTTCTTTGGTAAAATGGTCTTACATTCATATAACCGGGCTTTTTTAAGGACTCAGCAAAACTCGGAAGCTTTTCACGGTTGATTTCCGTAAGGATTCTATTCTCCCTTGCCTCGTACTTCTCTATAATTTCGCGATCGGAAGCTTTTGTCTGATTTTGTATGGGTAAGCTTTCCCACATTCTTTCTTCAAACGGCGCAAGTTGCATTTTATATATTTTCCATAATTACAATTTGTTAATTATTGTAGCATTAATGCCAAGGGACATTTGCGAATTTTACAACAGCTCATGCCTGATGCGAAGTTCGCGATCGCCTTTGATGTGATGTTTTTGTAGTTGTCTTACCCACCTACCCCTTGACTTACGGCGCGATCGCGACTCGGTTTCCCACCTGCAATATCGCGTACAATTCGTCAACGTCCTCATTTTTAAGGGAGATGCAACCCAACGTCCAGTTCCTTCGGGTTTCGATTAAGTCACCGCTGCCATTGGGTATGCCATGAATGCCAATTTCGCTGCCAACGCGCGCATTCCAAGGGATTTCTCCTTTGAGTTTAGCTTGGAAGTGGTTGCGCCAGGATTGCGCGCTGGGATATAGCGTTTTTGCTCCGAGACGTAAACGGAGATGAGAAATCGTCTACTTTTAAGAATTCCTCGCTCCTCTCTCAAATTCTGAATTCTGAATTCTGAATTCTGAATTCTGTACGAAACGAGAGTTTTACATCCCATTCAGAAACGCTATAGTCTAGCCAGATGAACTTCGACCAACTGGGATGGGGATACAAGTCGCGAATGCGGAAGTTTCCTTCTGGGGTTGCGCGATCGCCTTTTCCTCAGCGTATGCCCCTCATCGCACACTTTATTCAAGAGGAATTTTCGTAGGTTAACAAGCCGAGTTTAAGATTTGAACTCAATCATTATTCTCCATTGCCGCACGATACCGTTTCATTTTCAAACTGCCTTTAAAAGTTGTTTCTTGTTTCAATAAATTCAAAGCGCTCGCGGCGTAAAAGAGCAAAGTTTTCGGGGCATTTCCTGTGCGAATACGACTTTTATCTGGGGTTGTCTGCGGTACAAATTGCTGATGAGTGGGGGCGTTACAGTGGGAGAAAAACCTTTCGTCATTGATGTTACTCGCAAGCTACAATAAGTGACAAATACTCTTGGGTCGACTTTAAATCATATCATGTTTAGGGGTTCACTTAAGATGTGTTTACTCTGAATAACGCAAGCGCGAGAGAACCATCTCCCTCATTAAAATACCGTAAGGCATTTAGTTTAAGCGGGATCGCGGAACGTAAGAGTCCTCGCTGCTTCAGCACTCGTCAATAATCCTCCTTCAAAAGAGTATCAATGGTTTGATAGAGGCAACTTTCCAAGCGCAGGCGCATTTCGAGGGAATGATAGGGAAGCTTTTGCGTTTTCAAAGAGGACGCAATTTCCTCGATCGCCACTTTGGTACAACGAAGGAGTTTTAAGCGAAATTCAGGAGTTGCGAGGCGATCGCCAACTGAGGGTTCCGAAAAGCCGTACAAAACTCGATAGCTATCGATTGCGTTTTCCACCTCTTCAATTGAAATTTGCCAAGTCGCGATCGATTCGCGAGGATCGAGCTTCTCTGGGCTAGAAGACTTCAAACTAAAAGGCGTTTGCGCGGACATCAATAATAGCTCCTAAAAATCTAAACTCAGCAATACAAAAGCTTGCTCTACTTTAAAGACTCAATACCAGAAGTCCTCAATGAACTTTTTCCAAAAGTATTTTGAAAAATTCGTTTCTGAACCCAATCTTCAAAATTGGGCATTTCTTGGCGACAGTGGGGACAATACCAATATAAATGCCGCGGGCGAATGTGTCGCAGCATTTGAGTCGAGCAACAAGGACAATTATTCATCATTAGGTGGGGTTTTAAACTCAGTTTTAAAAAAGCAAAATTGACCGGTCGTTGGATTTCACAGATCGCAACTAACCTGCAAAATCTCTTCGAGCAATAACCGTTCCCCTGCCGAGTGAGGTCGATCGAGTGAAGAACACAAAGTCGCTCGAACCTCCTCGCTCCAATAAAACCAGTTCGGCCGTTCAAAACAAAAATCTCGGCCAGAAATGTAGCCTTGAGTCTCAAGATCGGATAAAATAGTTTGGATAGCTAAAGCAACTAAATCAAGTTCGGGCATGAGATAGTCTGGGTGTTGCAAAATCCAACGACAGGCTAGGGGATCGGTTTCGGCAAGCTCATAAATGGTTACGGCTAGAACCAGTTCGATCGCTTTAGGATTGGGCAAGCACGTCAAAAAATCTTTAAGGGAATTAATTAAGCTGGGACTTCTGGCCTTAAAAACGTCAATGGCAATTTCAACATAGCATTGATATTCAGACGAGGTCTGCTGGGTTAAGGCACGCCAGTTCAACCGAGAGGACAACATGGTTGTAAAAAAAAGGCGAGGTTCCCTCGGACGAGTTGCTGCTACAGTATGGCTCAAACTATTCTGAACTTGGGAAACGAGGAAACTCATAGCCACAAATGGGGGTTTAAAATGGGATAGCAATCGAAGCTAAAGGGAGGTTAATTAGCACGTTGCTGATTTCCGGCTCTTTGATACGCCCAATACCTTTTAAAGTAAGCCTCGACCCAAAGCAGGTCTTTTGCGTATCGTAACTCCCATTACAGTAAGGGATGAATGTGAGGAATTTGTGAGTCATTCCCGCAGAGAGGGGATAACCAATTTAGGGCTTGCTGAATATAGTGTTGTGATGAGCACCGGGGAGCAGGGGAGCACCGGGGAGCACCGGGGAGCACCGGGGAGCTGGGGGGAATTGTATTTAATTTTCAATTTTTAAGCAACCCTAATACACCGCGACCGCGTTGATTAACAGGGTTTGCTGCTTTGTGCAGCAAGCCCCAATTTATATGCGTCTTAGCGTATGACCTGCTCCCACAAGGATTCTCGCCGTTGAGAACTGGTATGAGCTAATTCAATTGTGACTGCCTGAACCCAGACAAAGCAAAGGTTTCTGGCTTCTAAAATCCCAATTGTGCAAGAGGTTTATTTAAGAAGACCAATTCAGGATTTCGCGAATTCGATCGACCAAACTTTGAGCCTCAAAAGGTTTAGAAATAACTCCAGCCACCCCTAAATCGAGATACTGCTGCCGTTCGCTCATTTTAATTTTAGCTGTCAGCAAAATGGTGGGGAGGTGCTGGGTTTGTTCGTGGGCCTGTAATTGTCGAAACGTAGACGGGCCGTCCATTCCCGGCATCATCACATCCAGGAGAATGGCATCGGGTTGTTCCTGTTGCGCTTTGACAAACCCCTCCTGTCCCGAAGCCGCCGTCGAAACATCCCATCCAGCCACCGCTTCGAGGCAAATTTGAATAATATCGCGAACCCCCGGTTCGTCGTCGATGACTAAAATGCGTTTAGAATTCATGAATTTCGTTGTCCTCGGTCTGGCTGGGCACGGTAAAGTAAAAACAGCTTCCTTCATCCAGGATACTCTCAACCCAAATTGTACCGCCGTGCTGCTCGACAATGGTTCGACAAATGGCCAATCCCAATCCCGTACCGCCTTTCTGACGGGAGTCGGAAGCATCGATTTGATGAAAGCGCTCAAAAATACTATCGACTTTATCGGTGGGAATGCCGCGTCCTCGGTCTTGGACTTGGAATTGAACGAGAGGAAAGCCGTTAGAATCGCCGTTTTCAGTCTGGGGGTTGAAGGGGGTTTGCGTTGCCGTTAGCAAAACGGTAGAATCGGGTTCGGAGAATTTAATCGCGTTGCTGAGGAGGTTGGTGAGGACTTGTAGAAGGCGATCGCCGTCGGCATAGATTTCGAGATCGACTTGTGAGGCGGCGAGGGTAATCCCCGCGCGTTCGGCGCAGACTTGCATTTGCTCGGCGGCTTGGCGCATCAACTCAGCAACCTTCACCCACCGTCTGACCAGTTTAATTTTACCCGATTCGAGGCGTTCCAACTCCAAAATATCGTTCACTAAGCGCACGAGACGTTCGGCACTTTCGGCGGCGATTTGAATGACGTACTGGCCGCGATCGGACTCGGCTTTGACCAAACCTGTCGAAAGGAGATTCAGCGCGCCGTGGATTGAGGTGAGTGGCGTGCGCAGTTCGTGGCTGACGACAGAAATAAATTCATTCTTCATGCGTTCAATGGCCTGACGTTCGGTAATATCTTCGCCGATACTCATCCAGCCAATGTCCTCTCCCTCCAAGTTTTTGAGGCGAGTATTGTTCCAGGCGACAATTTTTTCTTCTCCCCCCTTCGTCGCGATTGAATTTTGTTGGTCGTCGCGATCGCCGCTTTGGAGTAAGCTTTGAAAAGCAGATGGGGTTTGCGATCGCGAGTGGGACGGTAAAAAGGTCTCGTCCCAATCTTTTCCCAAAACCTCCGCGCGACTATAGCCAGTGAGTTCGAGGAAAAAGGGATTAACATACTCAATTTTCCCCTCGCGATCGAGTCCGACCACGAGTAGGCGTACATTTTCCAGGAGCGTCCGCCAGCGCCGTTCTGCCTCTTCCAAAATCCCTTCGGCTGCCTTGCGATCGCTAATATCGGTCATCGAACCCACGTATCCCTGAATTCCCCCCCCCGCATTGGTTTCGGCTACCGACTGACCGAAAACCCAACTCACCGAACCGTCGGGACGCTCGAAGCGATACTCTAATTGAAAAGGTTGGTGGGTTTGCACCGCGCGTTCCCATTCCCCAATGACGCGATCGCGATCTTCCCCATAAATCGCCTCGAGCCAACCGCTACCCAACGCCTCACAGAGCGTTATCCCAGCGATTTCACACCAGCGTTCGTTCACATACAAACAGTTGCCCCGAGCGTCGGTGCGAAAAATCCCCACCGGCGAAACTTCCGCCAACGTCGCGTAGCGCTGTTCGCTTTCGCGCAGCGCAGTTTCCGTACAGCGGCGTTCTTGAAGTTCTTGACGCAGGCGCGCGTTGGCTTGAGTTAACTCCGCCGTGCGTTCGGCTACGCTGCGCTCGAGCTGAATCTTACTCTGTTTGAGTTTCCCTTCTGCTTGCTTGCGACTGGTAATATCGCGGACGGTCATTAAAGCTTCCTCGGCAGAAATCCGAGCAATCCGAACTTCTTCGTAATAAAAATCACTGCCCACCCAAACCTGTTGCTCGAAACTTTGAACTTCTCCCGTAGCGAGAGCTTGTTCGAGGTAATGTCGCTGGCGAGAAACCAATTCAGGCGGGAGAATCTCCGATAGGTGTTTGCCAATGCGCTCTTGAGTTAGCACCTCCCTTTGCGTTTTCGCCGGGATATAGTCGAGGTAAACTCCATTGCGACTGACGCGCAACATCAAGTCGGGAATGGCAGCAACAATGGCGCGGTTTCTCGCTTCGCTTTCTTGATGAGCTTGATAAGTTTGTAAGGCGATAATGCCATGACTGATATCATCGGTTAGTTCCCCAAGCAACCGAACTTCCGCCTCATCAAAGGCATCGCTGCGTTGGGAATAGAGATTGAGAACGGCAAAAACGCGATCGCCCCTTTTGAGGGGAAGGGCCATTGAAGACGCATAGCCCCGTGCGAGAGCGCGATCGCGCCAAGGAGCGTAGCGCGGATCGCTGATAATATTTTGAAACGCACACGGAAAACCGGTTCGAGCCGCCGTTCCCGTCGGCCCCCGCCCTTGTTGGGGGTCATCCCAAATCAAATTTAACCCTTCTAAATATCCCTCTTCCACCCCCGCCTTCGCAACGGGAACCACCTCGCCCGCCCCATCGTATTCGACCCAACCCACCCAGGCAAAGCGATAGCCGCCCACAGAAACAAGAATCTGGCAAATGTGGTTTAATAACTCAGTTTCGCTCTCGGCACGCACGAGGACTTGATTGCAGTTGGTTAAGGTTCGCAGGGCGCGGTTTGCCCGTGCAAGCTCTTCCTTTGCCGCCTTGCTCTGGGTAATATCGCGTCCCACCCCATAAATCAATCTTTTTTCAGCAATGGGACAAGCTTTCCAAGCAATCCAGCGATAAGAACCATCTTGACAGCGATAGCGATTTTCAAAGTGCAATACAAGCTGACCGGCAGCGAGTTTCTCAACCTCAGCAAGGGTTGTGGCGCGGTCATCGGGATGGATAAAGCTGAGGAAAGATTGGGCGAGGAGATCGCTTTGAGAATAACCGAGGGTTTCGCAAAAAGCCGGATTGAGTCGCTTGAAGTCCCCATCCATGCCCGAGACGCAGAGGAAGTCGGGAGAGAGGGAGAAAAATTGTTCTAATTCTTGTTCGAGCTGTTTGCGTTCGAGTTCGGAACTGGCACGGGCGGCAAAAATCTTCAAAATTTCGGCGACGATTTCAGTATTTTCTAGGGGTTTGCAGCTCAAAACTGTTAATAAACCCAACGGCCGACCGGAGGAGTCGAACAGAGGCGCTCCCATGTAGCTTTGTGCGCCTAATTGTTGGAGAATCTCGTCTTGGGGAAATAACTGTTGAATGTCGCTGGCATAGGCGCGGAGTTCTTGCCGAACCACAGTTTCGCAGGGCGTTTGGGTCAAATTGTACTCGCGCTCTGGCATGGGACGACCGTTACCAAAGCCAGCAATAGTGCGCAGGCGATCGCCATCGGGTTCGATTAATTCGCCGGCAAAGGCGTATTCAACTCCGAGGGTTTTTGTGAGATATTCCACCAAAGATTGAAAGAAGGCCTCGCCAATTTTGGCAGAGATTCCCGCCGCAATATTGTGGAGAATATCTTCTTTGCGCTTGCGATCGCTGGCATCGGAAAGCACGCCCAACATTCGGACGGCTCGAGCGGAACCCTCGTAGAAAAATTGTCCGCGTCCTTCAATCCAGCAAACGGTACCATCGGGGCGACAAATGCGGAACTCGTGGTGGAACTTTTCTCCCTCGCCGCGCGCTCGCTCCATCGCCCGAGCGAGCGGTTCTCGGTCGGAGGGATAAACGCACCTCTCAAAGGCTTCGTAAGTTCCCTCAAATGAGCCAGGAGACAGCCCTAGTAGCGCTTCACTGACCCCGGACCAGACAATTTGATTCCCGGGGATATCCCAGTCCCACGTCCCCATTCCCGACGTTTCTAGGGCAAGTCGGAGATGTTCTTCGCTATGACGGAGGGCTTCTTCTGCGGCTTGGCGATCGCTGATGTCGGTATGGGAGCCGGTCATGCGGATAACGGTACCGTTTTCGTCCCACAGAGCGCGGCCGCGAGTGAGAATCCATTTGTAGCGGCCGTCTTTACATAAAACCCGATGCTCGGTAATGTAGAATGGCGTTTTTCCCTCAAAATGGTCGGTAATGGCTTGGTAAACTTCATCTCGGTCGTCGGGATGCACTCGTTTGTCCCATTCTTCGAGGCGATCGCGAATTTCAGATTCTTCAAAGCCGAGCATTGCTTTCCAGCGCGCGGAAAAGAAGACTTCGTTGGTTTGCACGTTCCAATCCCAAATGCCATCGTTGGCACCGCGCATCGCCAGTTGCCAGCGTTCTTCGCTTTTTCTGAGGGCATCTTCGCCAGCCATGCGATCGCTAATATCCCTCGATACGCCGATAATACCAATTAAGGTTCCATTTTCGTCGTAAATGGGGGAGTTGGTGAGGGTTGCGTAGAAGGTTGTTCCATTTTTGCGTTGCAACTGCATTTCCCCGCACCAACTTTCACCTTGTTGTAGGTGCGACATAATTGCGGACGCTTGCGATCGCGTTGTTTCTGTGGGGGTGACTTCCAGAATCGGACGGCCTATGGCTTCCTCTGCCGTCCAACCATACAGGGTTTCGGCGTAGCGGTTCCAATAAATGATTTTTCCGCTTAAATCGGTGGTAATGACGGCTTGTTCGACGGCTTCGAGCAAGCGAGCTTGAAAGCGAATGGTTTCCTCGGCTTGGGTGCGTTCTTGTAGTTCGCTTTGGAGTTGTTGGACGAGGGTGGCTTGTTGAATGGCGATGGCGACTTGAATGGCGAGTTGTTCGAGCAGTTCGATTTCTGAGGGTTGCCACGCTCTGGCTTGAAGGCATTCGTGAGCAATTAATAAACCCCACAGTTGAGTTCTGAGTTCTGAGTTCTGAGTTCTTCCCTTCTGAATTCTGAATTCTTCCCTTCTGAATTCTGAATTCTTCCCTTCTGAATTCTGGATTCTTCCCTTCTGAATTCTTCCATTCTCCCCTTCTGAATTCTGACTCCCATTTTCCCCTAACAAAATCGGTACAACCAGATTTGCCTTCACGTCAAACCGGTCTAAAAATTCGCGATAGCAGGGTTCGAGTTGGGCGGTTTCGATATCTTCAATCCCTCGTGCCGAACCCGACTTTCGATAGGGTGCAATCCAATGTTCTTCAAAGCAAGCATCGCGAACAACTTGTCCGAGGATCGACAGTCGAGGGTCGCTGACTGATTCGACATTGACGCTGCCGCTGCCATCGGGTGCGAAGCGATAGATGAGAACGCGATCGGTTTGCAGCAGTTGTCGAACTTCGGTAACGGTGGTATTGAGAATCTCGTTGAGGTTGAGCGAGGAGCGAATGCGCAGAGCAACAGTCGCCAGCAAGCGTTCGCGTTGGGAGCAAACTTGCAGTTGGATGGCGTTTTTTTCGATTTGTTGTTCGAGTTTGCCGGGGGAGTTTTGCGCCTGCTTAACTTGTTTAAATTCTTGCTGTAATTGGTGTAGGGTCTTATAAATTTCCTGGGGTTCGAGCGATCGCAAGATAGTATTATGGGTCAATACACCCACCAGTTCTCCCTGTTCCCCACAAACCGCTGCCGAGCAAACGCCCTGCTGTTTCAAGATTTGATAACCTTGCTGTAGGGTATCGCGGGGCGCGATCGCGCTCTTGAAACGACCCATAACAGTTTGAACTTGCGATCGCTTGAAATCGAGACCGACGGCGGCGAATCGTATCACATCCCGTTCGGTTATTAACCCGATGGGTGTCAGGGGATGCTCGCTCGCTGTTGCGGCGAAAACCGCTCGCCTTGTTCGGGTTGCCGACAACGGCGCTTCGACAATAACGATGCACTTCGCACCGGTGTCTGCCATGTGCTTCGCGAGTTGCAAAAGAGTCGCATCGCCCCACGCACAATCAATTTGCCGCTCCATCACTTCCTCAACGCGCCGCAGCTCGAGTAGCTCTGGCGAAGTGACGGCTTGACACAAACTTTGAGGGGTAACCAACCCGATAAATTGTCCCTTCTCGTCGAGCAGGCAAAGGTGGCGGTGTTGGCGTACGAGTTTGAGGAGGGCGAAAAAATCCTCGGCTCGCGATCGCGCGATCGGTTCGCTCATGACTGCCGCGATCGCGATTTCTGCCATTGCACCATCGGTTGCCATCGCCTCTATGAGGTGGCTTTGGGCGATAATACCGACCGGACCCTGCTGCTGTTGTTGAGAGGCATCACAAGAGCCTAAGACGAGCAGCTCGCTTGCTCCCGAACGAGCCATTTGGGTCAGGGCTGTTGTGAGGTTGGTTTCTGAAGTTACCGTTAGGGGGTTGGCAATAACGGCATTCTGTAAAGAAGCATCGAAAGTCGAAGAAATCATTTGCGTTAAAATTGCCGAATCTGGGAGACCTCAACGGATAAAGTTAGGCTCGCTTTGACGGCGCTGTCTTTATCTCTTCTCTTTGTAGCCGGTCGATATTTTTATTTTAATTTTATTTTGCTGATTTTGACTGGAGGTTAACCCGGGATTAGCCTTGGATTTACGAAAGTTTCACAAACTGAGGTGGAGCGATTGGCTGGGCCGCTTTTTTGAAAATTGCTCTTCTAGCGGTTAGCACCTCAGCGATTAGTATTTAACTTCGATACAAAGATATGGCGTTGACCAATGAAATCTAAACAGTAGAAGAATATTGCACGCTTTGAATAACTCCTCAAAACCTCTTGAATTTTTCTATTGTTCCATTCTTATCTGAAATCCTTAAATGTTTGCTACAGATAAGGACTATAATATGAAATCCCTCAAAAAATGCTACAGATATTTCCCCCCATCACCCCCTCTCCCCCTGCTCCCCCCTCT
>JAXHVQ010000169.1:0-11481 GCA_034189065.1 Cyanobacteriota bacterium | reverse complement strand
GAAGCAGGGAGAGCGGGGGAGCAGGGGAGCGGGGGAGCAGGGGAGCGGGGGAAGCAGGGGAAGCAGGGAGAGCGGGGGACGCAGGGGAAGCAGGGGAAGCAGGGGGAGCGGGGGAGCAGGGGGAGATAGTACATTTTGGGCGATCGCAGTGCGCCGAACAGAAATGAATTTTTTCCGCCGCCCTCAAAGATTTAAGCAACCCTAATACATCTCCATCGCATTGATTAATCGGGTTTCAGCTTTGTGCAGCAAGCCCTACAATAGGAACATTGAGTTAAACGGTTGTCTCATTACTGCTCCCCTCTTGAAGCCATCTGCACCTCACTGCCAGCATAAATCTAATATTTTCATTGGCGTGGACGGAGGCGCAACGAAAACCCTCGTTCGCGTCGAAGATAGTCAAGGCAACCTGCTTGGGGAAGGAAAAAGCGGCCCCTCCAACGTTCGCTTATCAGTGGAAATGACGTGGGAATCAATTTTGAGCGCCCTGGGCGAGGCCTTCCGACAAGCTCATCTTTCTCTCGATCGCGACTCCTATAATTTCTATGTGGGCTGCGGTTTGGCTGGAACCCAGGTTCCCGAGGCGCGCGATCGCTTCCTCAATACCCCTCACCCTTTCGCCCAACTAATTGTCGAGTCTGACGGTTACACTTCCTGCCTGGGCGCGCATAACGGCAATGATGGAACGGTTATTGCGATCGGCACGGGCGTAACTGCCTATAAAATTGAAGGGGAAAGCCGGTGTAAGGTGAGTGGGTGGGGTTTTCCCCAAGGCGATGAGGGCAGTGGCGCGTGGTTGGGGTTAGAAGCAATTCGTTTAACGTTTCAATGGCAGGATGGCAGAATTTCCCCGTCGCCGTTATTAGAAGATATTTTTCGGCATTTTGACAGCGATCTCATGCAACTGTCGATTTGGGCAAATCAAGCTCGTTCTGCTCAGTTTGCCCAAATTGCACCTTTTGTAGTAAACGGTGTTGCTAAAGACGATCCTCTCGCCCTCAATTTGATCCAAAAAGCGGCTGGGGAAGTCGATAAAATTGGGGCAGCGTTGGCGCGCAAAAGCTGCAATCCATTGCCCTGTAGTTTGTTGGGGGGAATGGCCCCTTTTCTCGAACCGTGGCTTTCAGAAAAATTGCGATCGCGTCTTGTCCCCCCTCAGTTTGATTCGGTTCGAGGCGCTTTAATTTTGATTCGTCGCACTCTGGTTAATGGTTAATCAAATTAAGAATTGGCTAAGTCGGGAAACACTTCTCGTACTGCCGGATGAACCAATTGATAATTTTTGACGTTCAACCCGCCAGCAAGGGCTGCATCCAAATCCAACGCCTTTAAACCGCCATCGGCCAACTTCAAAACGTAGGGCAAGGTACTATTATTTAACGCCTGAGTCGCCGTCCAAGGCACTGCACCGGGCATATTGGGAATGCCCACGTGAACGACTCCTTCCTCGATATAAGTTGGGTTGCTGTGGGAAGTGGCGCGCAAGGTTTCGATGCAGCCCCCTTGGTCCACTGCTACATCGACAATAACAGAGCCGGGTCGCATTTTCGCCACCAACTCCCGCGTTACGAGAATGGGCGCGCGTTTGCCCAAAACTAAAACCGCCCCAACGAGTAAATCTGCATCGGCGACGGAAGCTTCAATTTGGGCCGAAGTGCTGTAGAGTAACTCTACTCTCGACCCAAACAATGTTTCTAAATAAGTTAAGCGATCGACACTAATATCGATAATTTGAACTTGCGCGCCCATCCCGACGGCGATGCGGGCTGCTTCTGTACCCACAACACCGCCGCCGAGAATAGCGACTTTGCCCGGACGCACTCCTGGAATACCGCCCAACAGTACGCCGCGTCCCCCTTGTTGCTTTTCCAGATACCTTGCTCCAAATTGTACTGCTAAACGGCCGGCAATGATACTCATAGGAGCGAGGAGGGGAAGTTTGCCGTCGGGGAGGATGACGGTTTCGTAAGCGATCGCGCTGGTTCCAGAATCAATTAAAATTTCGCTTAAGGGGCGATCGGCGGCGAGGTGGAGGTAGGTAAAGAGGATTTGTCCCTTTTGAAGAAGTTCGTATTCTGGCGGGAGGGGTTCTTTCACCTTTACTACTAATTCTCGCTCCCACGCTTGGACGGAAGTGGAGACAATTTTAGCACCGCTTTGGAGATAGTCGTTGTCGCTAAACCCCGCGCCCAGTCCGGCTTGGGTTTCGACAAAGACGGTATGATTTCTCTCGACGAGCGATCGCGCGCCAATGGGACTCAAGCCAACGCGAAATTCTTGATCTTTGATTTCTTTGGGAATGCCGATTTCCATTAAATAGTTATTTATCGGTAGTGAGTTATCAGTAAACCGCGATCGGTTATCAGTAAACCGTTATCGGCGAACAGTAATTGGCGAATTTGTTAGCGATTTAAAACTTCTTCGAGCCGATCGCGCGTCAGTTCTTGTACGTTTTCGACAACAAGGACTGCACCTGCTTCTTGCAGTTTAACTCCATAGGCCCCAGCGCGATCGCCTTGGACGTGGGGCGGCAGCACTCCAACGCCGATGAAGGGGCGATCTCCCCCTCGGACTTTCGCTTTTTCGACGGTATACATATCGGCGACGGTATCGCCAACGTATACCACTGGGACTGAACTTTCTTGAGGAGAACTTTCTAACTGACGAACGGTGGCGAATAACCCCGTGGGATCGGGTTTGCCCGGTGCATCTTCCATTGCCACCAGCACGGGATTTTCTAAACCCAAGCGCGTTTTGAGGATGTATTCTGCCGATTCTCGCTCGGCACCGCTGAAAAAGCCCCAAGCAATCTCGTTGGCGCTCAGATTTTCTAAATATTGAGGTTGCAATAATAACGATTCTGTGGTAATGTAACCGTCCCAATTTTGGGAATTGCTGCCGCGATAGCGAGATTGAAAGAAATCAATGAGGGTTTGATAATCGAGGTTGACCTCAGCGCGATCGCGTCCTTGGGACTCGAAGTAGCGATAGGTCAATTCCCTCGAGCCCTCCCAATCGTTATTCCAAATTCCTTCTGACTTCAACTCATCCACAGCCTCCATTGTCGGCCGATACGCGCCCCCGGTAAACTGCTCTACCGTATCGGCTAGGGCGCGTCGATAGGAGCCTCCCACGTCGCGAATAACCCCGTCAATATCAAAAATTACAATTGCCCAAACCATAAAATTTTCAAGTAGTGCCGAACGAACGCGCCTTAGCCGCGCCCATTGTGGTAGTATAGTGTATTGTCCATTTTTCCAGGCTAGCCGAGCCTATTTTCAGGAGGTTTAATTGTCGAGATTTATTTTAAAAGTTTGTTGGTTCGATAGCAACGTCGCGATCGCGGTCGATCAAGTTGTCGGAAAAGGAACGAGTCCTTTGACCAAATACTTTTTCTGGCCCCGAGATAATGCGTGGGAACAGCTCAAACAAGAGTTAGAATCCAAGCACTGGATTACCGAACTCGAAAGATTCACCTTGTTAAACCAAGCTACCGAAGTCATCGACTATTGGCAAGGCGAAGGCAAACGCACATCGATGTCTATTGCCCAAGAAAAATTTCCCGAAGTTGTTTTCACAGGAAGCAACTAAAACCGAAGCGAATCAAGTCGGGTTTGAAAGAGTTTAACCCGAAATTTTTGAGAACCCTCGGGCAGATTTCAACATCTGCCCTGTATTTTTGAGATTTGTTAGGCGCGCGGCAGGTAAAAATAAGAAATGACGCAATCATGTGAATTAGATGGCGAAAACACGATAAAAAGGTTTTAGGTTTTAGGTTCTAAACCCCCACTGCCTACTGCCCATCTGCCCACTGCCCACTGCCTTATGTCGTCACGCTCCGACTCTAATTCACATTTTTACGTAACGTCTAACTTCCTCCTGCTGCTTGAAAGAGCGCCCGCGCCTTCTTCAAAGCCTGCTCTGCCTGCATTTTTTCCGATCGCTGGTCGCCGCTTTGGGACTGAGTGAAGCGAGTTTGAGCCTTTTCGTAGTCACCGCGAGCATCTTCGAGTTCGATTTCGTCCTCTCGTTCCGCTCCATTAACGAGAATCGTAATTGTATCCTCTTCCACTTCAGCAAATCCACCGAAGAGCGCGATCGCCATCCAATCTTTTTCCGGGCGCACCCGCATCACGCCAATATCGAGAGCCGTCAACAGGGGAGCGTGACCGGTGAGAACGCCCAATTGCCCCGTCGTACTCGGCAAAATGACTTCTTGGGCTTGGGCATCCAAAACAGTTTTATCGGGCGTAATAACGCGAACAGTTAAAGCCATGTTTTTTGATAAATTTTAAGTTGCGATTTTTGGAATTGTAGGGACGTTCAATTAAACGTCCCTATTTTTGGGATTGTAGAGACGTTTTATAAAACGTCCCTATTTTTGGGATTGTAGAGACGTTTTATAAAACGTCCCTATTTTTGGGATTGTAGAGACGTTTTATAAAACGTCCCTTCGCAAAACGTCCCTACAAGTAACCGACTAGCCTTGCTTCATTTTCTCAGCTTTAGCCTTGGCTTCATTAATATCGCCGACTAAATAGAACGCCTGCTCGGGCAGTTCGTCCAACTCGCCCGCCAAAATCATTTGGAACCCTTTAATGGTGTCTTCAATGGAGACATATTTCCCCGGAGAACCAGTAAAGACTTCTGCCACAAAGAACGGTTGGGACAAGAAACGCTCGATTTTGCGCGCGCGGTCTACCGTCTGACGGTCGTCTTCAGAAAGTTCGTCCAAACCCAAAATTGCGATAATATCTTGCAATTCCTTGTAGCGTTGCAGCGTCGATTGTACCGCCCGAGCCGTATCGTAATGCTCTTGGGACACAATTCCCGGTTGTAACATTGTGCTAGTCGAACCCAGGGGATCCACGGCAGGATAAATTCCTTTAGATGCCAAACCGCGAGACAGTACCGTGGTTCCATCTAAGTGAGCAAACGTCGTTGCCGGAGCGGGGTCGGTTAAGTCATCAGCGGGAACATAAACCGCTTGAATTGAAGTGATAGAGCCTTCCTTGGTCGAAGTAATGCGCTCTTGTAAATCGCCCATATCGGTTCCCAACGTCGGCTGATATCCCACCGCAGAGGGCATCCGACCGAGAAGAGCCGATACTTCAGACCCCGCTTGGACGAAGCGGAAAATATTATCGATAAACAGCAGTACGTCTTGCTTGTTGACATCGCGGAAATATTCAGCCATCGTCAGCGCCGACAAACCGACGCGCATTCTGGCTCCTGGGGGTTCGTTCATCTGACCGTAAACCAGAGCAATTTTTGACTTGCTGCGGTCTTCGGTATCGATTACGCCCGACTCGATCATTTCATTGTACAAGTCATTGCCTTCGCGGGTGCGTTCGCCCACGCCGCCAAAGACAGATACGCCGCCGTGTTGCGTAGCGATGTTGTTGATGAGTTCCATCATGATCACGGTTTTACCCACGCCAGCACCGCCAAATAGACCGATTTTGCCGCCGCGTCGGTAGGGGGTGAGCAGGTCAATGACTTTAATTCCGGTTTCAAAGACGGAGGGCTTGGTTTCTAATTCCGTGAATTTAGGGGCAGCGCGGTGAATGGGGAAGGTGTCTTCAGTGTTAACCGGTCCGAGGTTATCAACAGGTTCGCCCAAGACGTTAAAAATCCGACCCAGAGTTGCCATACCGACGGGAACGCTAATGGGCGCGCCGGAATCGACCGCTTCCATTCCGCGAACTAAACCGTCTGTGCCGCTCATGGCAACGGAACGGACTTGGTTGTCGCCCAGCAGTTGTTGCACTTCGCAGGTGACAGCAACATCTTGCCCGGATTCATTTTTTCCTTCGATTCTTAAAGCATTATAAATTTGCGGCATTTTGCCGCTAGAAAATTCGACATCGACGACAGGGCCGATGATTTGAGTAATTTTGCCTACGTTAGTTTTTTCTGTTGTAGCTACCATGCCGATCTTAATTTCCAGGTACTCTTGCTGTTTTTAGGGATAAGGCTCCGGGAGCAGTCTTAAGCAATTGTGAAAATTGCCATCTTACAGATTAACATTATGGGAATCCTAAAGATAGTCATTGGGAGGCGAGGGCAAAGAGCAAGGGGTATGGGGCAAGGGGCATGGATGCTATAGCTGAGGGCTAATAGCTGATTGCCGATTGCTTACAAATGACCAAGAACCAATGACAAATGACGAACCTAAAATCCTAACCCTTCCTCTACCACTGTAGGGTCTTCCGAACCCGTAATATCTCCATCGAAATCGCGATCGCTTTTCTCAATCAAGGTAGCGGTATCAGCAGATGAAGGGATATCTTGTCCGCTCTCGCTCTCCCAGTTCGCCTCCGCCAAAGTCTCAGCATTGGGATCCACCTCTGCCAAGGTCGGCGCGCTGGGATTGTAATGCTCCACAGGGGTAACGCGCTGAATTTTTTGACCGCGTTGCTGCTCGGGCAGGGTGGCATCATTCCAAGCATTCGGTAAAATGGGCTCTCCTTCTGCAACTTCGATCTGCGCCACTGAGTCGGTGTCGAAAAAAGCACCCATTCCTAAATCCAGCAATTCCGAACCTTGAAGATTATTCACCAACGATTGACTGTACTCCTGAAAAGCTTCTCGCGAAAAGAAAGCGCCTTGACTGCGCGCCAGTTGCCGATGCCGCTCCTCCAATTGGGTTTCAAACAAACAAGTATTGGCAAGATTGGCACCCGACAAATTTGCGCCGAGCAAGTTTGCCCCCGAAAGATTGGCCCCTTCCAAATTTGCGCCTTCCAAATCGCTGTGGTGAAGTTCTGTCCCCATCAAACTCGCCCAAGATAAATTCGCCCCCTTAAGATTCGCCGAAACCAAATTGGCGCGATCCAAATCAGCAATAGAAAGATTTGCCCCCTCAAGATTCGCCTCCAACAACATCGCTCGATTGAGACAAACGCCAGCCAGTTGCAGTTGGCTCAAGCTGTGGCGCGCGCGCTCGAAAAAGAGCGTAGGCGAGAGCACGGCAATGCGAGAGATAAAGGCGACAAGTCGATCGGCATCAAATTCTGAGGTGTTATTGGGGTTGCCGCAGGGCCAAAAGGGAACCGATGCCGCGCGCGAGAGGGTGCATAGCAAGAGGAAAACATTGAGGCCGACGGCTGCGTCAATTTGCGCGACATTGAGGGAATTGCGTCGATTTTGGAGATGTTGATAGGAGGAGTGGGCGACACCTTCGTCGAGCCAGCGTCCCTGGCAGTAGGCGCGATAGAAGCGTTCTAGGCGCGCGCACAATCGAGAGAGGGAAAAGGCTTTGGGGTTGCATCGCTCTTCCTTGCGCAGAGATTCGATGGCCAGGGCTTCGATCTCCGGAGCAAGGGTTCCGTATCCTAAGAGGGCATAGAGGTGCTGGGCGACCGCTTCGGACGAATCGATGAGAAAAGCAACATCGCCATAGCGATCTTGGAATTGTTCGGTAATAGCGCGTAGACCCTGGGCGATCGCGCCTGCGGCGAGATACGCGCCCAAACTGATGTGGGAGAAGGTAATCGGACGATAAGAGGAGGAGTGGGTTTGGAGGAAGGGAGAGAGGGGACGATTGGGGGTACAGAAGAAGAGAGCCGGAAGGGGTCTTGCGGCGGTGGAGACGGCTGAATCGTCGGCGTTTCCTTCAATTTCAGCGCGGTCGAGGGTCAGTTTCCAATCGCCCGTTTGAAACAGCGCGATCGCAACCTGCTGCATGAAATCGCGCGCTTGTTGCGGTTCTCTCCCGGCTAATAAATTAGCGATCGCGTCGGCCCCGCGATTGGCATGGGCCATCCCCTCTCTCACGCCTTCGGGGAGCAGCCTGCGTCCTTGGGTTTCGCCCAACAGCCAGCGCGTCATGCGCTCGTAAATTTCAAACTTGGCTTGAGGGAGAGACATTCCTAATACGTCGCGATCGAGCAATCCATCGCGGTGCAGTACCCCCAGCAAGTACAGCATGAGCGGTTGGCGTACCAACAAAGCAATCCCTCGATTGGGAAATCGCTTGCCAAACACGCCTTCGTCGCGCAAAAACGTGAAATAGCGCTGGGAAATTTGCTGAGATTGTAGCTTCGCCCACTGCACAAACCACTGTTGCAGCCCTTCTCGGTCCATCGGCTGAATGACGATTCGCTGCCATTGAGCTTGCAACGGAAATAGACTGCCAATGCGATACCTGCGATTTAAGCCCTCGAAGGGATTGGTCCGACTCGCCAACAAAATTTTGTGTTTGAGGGGGGGTTTGCTGCTGAGGGCCTGGGCGTGAAACTGCATCAGTTGGTCGATGAAGGCCAAATGATGGCGCAATTTCCGGGGCGAAGGGGGAAGTTCGTCTAAGCCATCTAAAATCAGCAGTAAAGGCGACGATTGACTGAAAAGCCAACCGTCGGCTTTAGAAAAGCGCCCTTGGGGAAGCGCGCTTTCTAAGCTTTGTTCGAGGGTTTGTCCCAGTTTTACGTCTCGCAGGCGAATGAAGACGGGCATCCAGGAGGGGTAAAGGTCGCGAGCGATACGTGCGGCGAGGATTTGACAAAAACTGGTTTTTCCCCAACCCGATTCGGCTTCGATGGCTGCGATGCTTTGGGGTTGCTGGAGTTGTTGCATCACCCAGTCGTAGAGGTCGATGGCGCGAGCGTCGGGTTTAGCGGGTTCTTCTGAGGGAGTCGATGCTACGTCGATTTCTAGGGGAATGCCTTTGGGGGGAACGTAGAGATCTTGAAGAGAGAAGGCGGCTCCCAACATCGGTTCGCTGAGCGCGCTGAGGAGTTTAGAGCGATAGCGCTCTCGCTCGAGGTCGATGGCGATATCGATTTCTGCGTTTTCCCAGGTTGCGCGGGGATCTAACTCCGAACTGGGGTTCATTTCTCTCGAGGCGATTGCGCCGAGGCGTACGAATTTTTGCAGTTGGGCGAGGGGAATGGCGTTTTCGGCGATGACGGCGAGGAGGTGGCCGGGAAGACCGTTGGTGAGGCGTTGAATGAGGAGTTGAGCTTCAGTCTCTTCTGCACCGTTGGAGATGAGCCAGGCGATGGCGAGCTTGTTCATTTGCCCGACGAGAAACGATTCTCCCACTCGCGAGAGGGCTTGTTCGGCTTGGCTGTCGCTGAGACGACCGGGACGTAAGGTTTGGAGCAGTCCTTGAAGTTGGGGGTCGCTTTTGGGGTGAGAGAGGTCGTCGCCCACCGGAACGTTGGCGCGATCGATCCACGGTCGGCGCAGGCGCGCTTCTTGTTCTAAAATTTCTTGGAGGGCGTTGAGATAGACGACTTGAAAGGCTAACCACGTTCCTTCTGCCCGCTTGAGCGTTTTTTTGCGGCTCCAGAGGCGCAGCAAGCCGACGGTGAGTTGGGCAATGGGTTGGGCCACTCGAACGCTTGCTCTTAAGGGTAATTCTAATGTGTCTGCTACTGCACAAATGTCAAAAGGAGTCAGACTCTTGAGTTCCATTTCCTGGATGGCCCGAAATGCCACACCCGAAACTTCCGCCCCGGGACTCAGGAGTTTATTGAGTTCGATTTGGCGCTCTGCCAGCCACTGCCGAAGGTTGAGGCTCATTTAAATCGTCAGAAAAACAATTTGCTCGCTAGATTTTATTTTTAACTAAATTATGGCCCAAGACACATATTGAGATAGATAGATGGTTTCCAAGTTCCAAGCGGTGTAGTCAATGTGGGTATATAGTTGAAAAAATGCCGTTAAATATTCGAGAATGGGACTGTCCAATTTGTGGAATTCACCACGATCGAGACTTTAACGCTAGTAAGAACATCTTGGCGGCAGGGCTTGCCGTGTCAGTCTGTGGAGCGACTGTAAGACGCAGTCTTCGCAGCTCTCGGAGCTTGCATCCGAGAGAACGAAGACCCGAACAGAGTAAGTCTGTGAAGGCTGGTGCTGGGAAGCAGAAACCTAAGTTGTGAGGCTTAGGAATCGCCGTCCGTTTACGGCGGCGAGGATGTCAACTTCTTTACATTGACTTGGGGACAACCGATAGAGAACAATGGTCGAATCAAAGCTCCCAGACAAAAAAACTGGATTTGTGGTCAAACACTCTTTATTGTCTCATCAACCCCGTTCGTCGAGTGGAAAGCAATCTGCGCGATTGTCGCCCACTCGAAAGGGCCAACGCACAATCCGATTGGCGCGCAACGTCGAGCGAAATATTCCGACTTCCGCCCCCTTGGCAGCACTGTGCCAAAGGACGGGGAATGGGTTGCGCTTGTTTAGTATTTGGACTATTGCGATTTTGGTCTTGTTGGGAACGGGCGGAATTGGTTGGAAATGGCTGCTGGGTTACGGACAGGCGAGTAATTGCCAAAGGTTTGTCCCAATGACGAGCGATCGCGAACGTCTCTATTGTCTTCAACAGGCGGTAGATGCGGGAGATTCGGACTCGTTGGTGGCGGCGGTGGATTTGGCGGGAACGTGGGGCGAAGGCCATCCTTTGTTTGCAGAAAGCCAAAACCTCCTACGCAGTTGGTCTAATACGATTTTAAATTTAGCACGGGAGGAGATCGAGGCCGGTCGCATGGATGAAGCGGTGGGTTGGATTGCCCGCATTCCCCCGGCGAGTCCGCTGTACCCGGAAGCGCGAGTGGCGATCGCAACGTGGCAGGAGGAATGGAAGCAAGGAGAGGAGGTGACGCAACAGGTGGAGAAGGCATTGCAGCAGCAGGATTGGAAGGGTGCGAAGCAAGGGGTTGCCAGTCTTTCTGAGTTAAAATCTGACTATTGGCGCGTTCAAAAGGTCGAACAGTTGGGCTTGCGCTTGAGTCAGGAGCAAGCAGCCGCCTCCAATCTCCAAGCGGCACGGGATTTGGCGGCGGCGAAAACAGCCGAATCGCTAGCCGAAGCAATGGCAATGGCGCAAAATATTGATGCTCGAGTTTACACTCGACAGGAGGCGCAACGCGATCGCGAACAGTGGGGACGCGATTTACTCGAAATTGCCGCCGAACGACTCAATAATGGGGATTTTGCAGGAGCAATTGCCACAGCAAAATCGGTTCCCAAAGATAATCCCCTTTACTCAGAGGCCCAAGATTGGATTGCCCTCAGTCGCGCTTCTGAAGTCGCCCAAGAGGACGATATCAATGCCTTGCTCTCGGCGCTGGAAACCGTGCGCGAGATCGACCCCCAAAGTCCGCTGTTTTCCCAAGCGAGAACCCGCGCTCAGCTTTGGCAAGCTAAAATTCAGGGATAGGGGTTATGAGTTCAGGGTTCAGGGTTATGAGTTCAGGGTTATGAGTTCAGGGTTATGAGTTCAGGGTTCAGGGTTATGAGTTCAGGGTTCAGGGTTATGAGTTCAGGGTTATGAGTTCAGGGTTATGAGTTCAGGGTTCAGGGTTCAGGGTTATGAGTTCAGGGTTCAGGGTTATGAGTTCAGGGTTATGAGTTCAGGGTTCAGGGTTATGAGTTTTGGGTGACGGGGATAGGGGTTATGAGTTCAGGGTTATGAGTTCAGGGTTCAGGGTTATGAGTTCAGGGTTATGAGTTCAGGGTTCAGGGTTA
>JAXHVQ010000168.1:0-11587 GCA_034189065.1 Cyanobacteriota bacterium | reverse complement strand
AAATAATGGCTATGTGGTTTTCAAGGTTCGTATCTATGTGTATAACTATAGGCGGCTTTTTAAGTTTTGTAAAGGCTTTTGGGAGTCATTGCTTCTTATAAGTGTTATAAGTTGGGGTTATCGTTCGCTCAATGTAGTTAGCCGGACGCTTGGTATTGTTGGCTTCTGAGTTCTGCTTGCCATTGATGGTCATCAAGCTCTCAAAATGTTAAGCTCAGAGGAATCTCCTTTCCCTAGAGAAATTGTGTCCGTTCGGCATCTACAACAAAGCTCTTTTGTCCAATCGGGAACTCAAAAAGTAGGGACGAGAGGGAGCAAAGGCAGGAATTTTGGGAAAATTGTATAGAGTAGGGCCCCAGAAGACAAAATTCAAACGCACAGTCCCTAACCGACTCAGTTAAGATTGGATTGTCTTTGTGTGGAACAGTTCTCATCTTCTCGGGCGACGACAGGTAGAAGCGCTATGGAACAGCAGGTCTCGATCGATCGCGCGCAGGCTCGCGAGCAATGCCTGAAAAAACTAAGTTGGGCGACTCAACAGCTCCAAACAGATATCGCGCCACCCCAACTGGCTGCGATCGCCGATTTGATCGTTCAGCCGATGACCGGACCTTGGCGCTATTTTCATACGCCTCACCATATTTTTGAGGTGGGCGGTGCAGAGAGTGCTATCGAAGTCCTAGCCGCTCTTTTTCACGACGTGGTTTACGTTCAAGTCGATCGCAGCATTAATTTTAACTTAAGTTACTACATCGCGCCTTTTAGTAAAGAAGCCGAGGGACAACTGCAAATTCGCGATCGCGACGAATTATCCGCAGATGAAAGTTTCGATCTTGTTACAGCCGCCTTTGGGTTCGCTCCCGGTCAAACGCTTAATCCCTTTGCCGGACAAAACGAATTTTTGAGCGCGGTCGTTGCTGTCAAAGCGCTAGAACCATTTCTTGCCCCTCAATACCTGCTGGAAATTGCTGCTTGTATCGAAGCAACTATTCCCTTCAGAAGGGCAACAGAGGATGGCAAGACGGCAAGCGACCTCCTATACGCGCGGCTGCAAAAAGCGAGCCTAAAACTGGCAAAACCCTCGAGCGATGAAGCATTGCTCGAAACCGTGAAAAAAGCCGTGCGCGTGGCGAACCGAGATGTCATTAGTTTTGCCCACGAGAGTTCGGCTCACTTTCTCGACAATACTTGGAATTTATTGCCAGAAACCAATCATAATTTAATCTCAACCAGTTCTTACACCGTGCGCCAGTATCGGGTTGCTTTGCAAAAAATGGAAGGGTTCATGGGCTTTCTCGACCCAGATACGGTGTTTCGTCAGTTCCAAGGGGAACCCGACGACGAAACCTACAACCGCTGGCAAGCAACGGCGCGCAGGAATATTGAAGTGGCAAGACTTTACTTGGGATGTAAGTTGTTCGCGATCGCGCTCCTCGAAGCCCTGTCCCTGCGCTTGGGCGAAGAAATTCCCCTGGCTACGCTAGTGGGAGAACTCCCCGCCGGTCAAGCCTCGGAAACTTTCCACCTCGAAGATTTACTGCCCGATATTCCCAAACCCATTCGACCTAAAACGGCCCTGGAATGGGAGGTTTTTAACTTATTGGAGGAAGGACGAGCGACGAATTCTGCCTACGACCTCAAACATTCTCCCTTAGCTACTTTCATCGTTCAATTACTCGGCTTCGAGGGGGTAAAATACCAGTGCAATCGTGCTAAAGAATTGTTTAAGGGAGATTGTTCCCCAGAAGCGTTTCTCGCAGGCTGCGATCCGAGGATTATTGAAGTAATTGTTGAATCGACCGTCGCTTTATTTGAGAGTCGTAAGTCCGCTTTGAAAGGCTATTTTAGCTCGTCTTCAAATCAATTTGCTTCCGACGCGATCGTGTAATATTTGAAAATATGAAAGCTTGTTTGCATTGAGTTGTCGCGATCGCTAAAATTTGAGTCTCAAAAGCCGATATTAATTATTAATTGATAAAATATCCTAAAATGGATTGTATCTTTACTTCGCCTTTTTATGGTACAAGCACCCGTCCGCATCGCGACTGAAGAACTCGCCTCCCTCGCCATCGAAGCAATTCGTAAAGCGGGATGCGAATATGGCGATATTCGTCTGTGTCGCGATCGCACTCAAAGATTGATGGCGCGCGATCGCTCCCTCTCGGCTTTATCAGATAATCTGAGTTCGGGGTTTGGCGTTCGCGTTCTCTATAAAGGTGCTTGGGGGTTTGCGGCAAGTCCTCGCAAAACGCCGGAAGAAATTTTACGACGAGTGAACCTGGCGGTGGAAATTGCTAAAGGCAGTCGTCTCGCGCAACAAGAACCGGTTCGCCTCGTTCCGGTGGAAGCCTATCGCGATACCTATATCACTCCCATTGAAATCGATCCCTTTGCTGTGGCGATCGATGAGAAAGCACAACTCCTCCTCGATATTAATCATCGCCTCCTTGAATATAGCGATCGCGGCATCAAAAAAGCCTATTCTTTCCTCAGTTTCAGTCGGGAAGATAAAACCTTTGCCTCTACCGAAGGTTCCCTCATCCAACAAACCCTCTATCGCAGCTATCCTGCCTTCGGATGTACCGCCGTTGCTAACAACGACGCGCAAAGTCGCAGCTACGAACGTCCGCCGTTAAATTTGGGTTACGAACAGGTTGACAAAATCGACCTTTTGTGCAATGTGGAGCGCGTGGCAGAAGAGGCGATCGCCAAAGTCCACGCGCCTGAAGATGCTCGCGATCGCCGCACCACCCTCATTTTAAAACCCACCAACCTCTATTTAACCATCCACGAATCCGTCGGACATCCCACCGAACTCGATCGCGTTTTTGGCTACGAAGCGAATTTCGCCGGAACCAGCTTTGCGACAACAGATAAACTTGGCAAGCTGCAATACGCCGCACCTTGGATTAATTTTGTCGCCGATCGCGTTCAACCGGGGGGACGCAGCACGATGGGATACGATGACGAAGGGGTTAAAGCACAGCGTTGGCCCGTTGTCAAGGATGGAATTTTAGTCGATTATCTTTGCGATCGCGAAACCGCCTATCGCTTGGGTCGAGGCAGCAGCAACGGCAGTTCCTTCGCCGACAGTTGGTCCAGCGTGCCAATGGTACGCATTCCCAATTTGGGGCTAGAACCGGGAAAGGAAGGTGACTCTCATACCGCCAGTTTAGCCGAAATGGTTGCCGATACCGAAGATGGCATTCTAATCGACGGCGTTGGCAGTTTTTCCATCGACCAACAACGGCGCAACTTTCAATTTGGCGGCGATGGGTTTTGGAAGGTAGAACGCGGTAAAATTGTCGGGATGTTGAAAAATGTTACCTATCATTCGACGACAACCGAATTTTGGAACAAAGTAGATGCGATCGGCGGCGCGTCGGAATGGATGCAGTGCGGCACTAATATGTGTGGCAAAGGCGAACCGATGCAAATTGCACAAATGAGTCATGCTTGTGTCCCCGTTCGCGTTCGCGATATTCGAGTGGGTTAGTCATTAGTCATTAGTCATTAGTCATTTTTCAACGGATGTCTAGGTCTAGATTCGAGAGCCCGTTTTGACGGGTTTTAAATTTTAGCGATCGGCAGTTCGGTTCGTAGTGGGGGCTTCAGCCCCCTCCGACCGGTTCGTAGTAGGGGCTTCAGCCCCCTCCGATACCTTATATCAAATCCGGTTGGACACCATTGGTAAAAGTCGCTGTACTCCCCAGTTCTGTAGGAGTGCATCAATGTGCAATTGAGCGGATTTGATATTACGGCATCAAAGGTTATGCCACGTTCCATCTGCAAGAGTCACATAATACTTTCCCCGCATTAAAGCGGACTGAAAAATTTAGCGATCGCCAAATTCCCTAATCCGATGAAATAAAATTACCGTCCATGTCATAGGTTTCGCAGGTCAAGTATTCGGGATCGATAAGTCCCTGTTTGCCCTTAACTTCTGGATTAGGACCGGCTAAAACGTCAACCGAATACCAACTCTTGCCATCTTCATCAATTAAAGCACCTAATGCTTGTAGGAGAGTTCCATTTCCTAAACCCACATCTGCTACGCTGTCCGCTTGGTCGAGAGAAGCAAGTTGTCCCGTTTCCACTCCCGTCACTCGACAGTAAACCAGATAATCAAAAAAATCGTTAAACTCTGCCTTAGCGCTAGAGGTACCTGGAAAGAGACCGAGAATTAAGGAAAATAAAGCAACTGTCAGTTTTGGTTTCATGTTCTGGAATGACTGAGGTCTTGTTCAAATGCGATCGCCGTCGAGTTGTAGAGGTCGCCCAAGGTTATTTAAGGTTATTTCTTCGATTCTTCTTTAAAGTCCCCTTGCCGACCGACAACGAAGATGATAGCATTTTCCTCGACGTTCAACTTGCTATTTTTGTTTCTAATTCAGTTTCATTGTTTTCTAGCTATTAAGTTTAAGTTAAAATTCAAGCATTAAATGTTCGGAAAGTTCCGATAGACGACCGATGATTAGCCAATCCACAACTCTACTCGGTTTGCTTCAACTCACAAGTCCGGCGCTGCCGGTAGGTGCTTATAGTTATTCAGAAGGATTGGAATTTTTAGTAGAAGAAAAAAAGATTGACAATAAGAAGAATTTGTGCAATTGGATCGAACGGGAATTGCGTTATGGGACGATCCGAGTGGAAACGGCAGTTATGCTGCGCGCTTATCAAAATTGGGAGGGATGCGATCGCGAAGCGCGTATCGGACGAGATCGTCTAAACTATTGGAATGCTTGGCTGTCGGCGAGTCGAGAAACAACAGAATTGCGCCAGCAAAGTTGGCAAATGGGACAGTCGTTATTAAAACTATTGAGAAAATTGCAGCCGGAATGGGACCCATTAACCGACTTATCGCCTTGTAACTATGCCATTGCCTTTGCCATTGCTGCCGCGCGCTGGCAAATTAAGGAAGAAGATGCGATCGCGGCCTATTTATACAGTTGGAGCGCAAATTTAGTCGGCGCTGGGGTAAAATTGATTCCCCTGGGACAAACCGAAGGACAGCAAATCTTGTTTGAATTGCGCGATCGCCTCGTCGAAGTCGCAGGGGAAATTCGCGCGATCGCCGACGACGAACTCGAAAGTTGCAGTTGGGGCTTGACCGCAGCCAGCATGAGGCACGAAACTCAGTATACTCGCCTCTTTCGCAGTTAATTGTTTAAATAATTTCTAATTTCTAATTTTTAATTTTTAATTTTTAATTTTTAATTTTTAATTCCCTATGTCGCCCCAATATTCCCTCATTGTTCCCCTCTACAACGAACAAGAAACGCTTTTAAAACTGTATCAGCGAGTCGCTGTCGTCATCGATCGCCTCGACGCACCCGCCGAACTCATTTTTGTCAACGACGGCAGTCGCGATCGCACCCCCCAAATCCTCCGAGACCTACGCGCAAAAGATCCGCGAATTTGCTATCTCAGCTTTGCGCGCAACTTTGGCCATCAAACCGCCGTCACCGCTGGTTTAAACTTCGCGCGCGGCCAAGTTATCATCGTCCTCGACGGCGACCTCCAAGACCCCCCCGAACTGATCCCCGACCTCATCGAACAATGGAAACAAGGATACCACGTGGTCTACGCACAGCGCCTCAAACGCCGCAATGAAGGTTGGTTCAAGCGCTTCACTGCCTACGCCTTCTATCGCCTCCTCAAATATCTCGCCGATGTTAATATTCCCACCGATACCGGCGACTTTTGCTTAATGGATCGCAAAGTGGTTGATGTTCTCAACGCAATGCCAGAACGTAACCGCTATATTCGCGGACTGCGCGCTTGGGTTGGTTTTCGTCAAACTGCGGTTCGTTTTGAACGAGATCCTCGCTATGCCGGGGAGGTGAAATATACGTTCGCCAAGTCTTTTGCACTGGCAATTAATAGTTTAGTTTCTTTTTCCAAAATTCCGTTGCGCCTATCTACTTATGTCGGACTGCTTTCGGCGACCTTATCAATAGGAATGGCAGTTTTAGTTCTTTATTGGCGCTTAATTGCTCCCAGTTCTCCTCTGACGGGATTTGCCATTATTTTGGTAACAATTTTCTTTTTAGGCGCGGTGCAGCTTGTGAGTATCGGAATTTTGGGCGAGTATATCGGACGGATTTATGAGGAGGTAAAGGGCAGACCGCTTTACACTTTAGTCGAAGTGAGTGGGTTTGAAGAATCAAATTCAGTTCGAGATTAATATCAAACTGAATTCTCCCATTCTGAATTCTCCCATTCTGAATTCTTCTATTCTGAATTCTTCTATTTTAAATTCTCCCCTTGAAATACCTCCCCAACTTCAAGGCGCATTCCATTGACAAAATCCCAACCGGACTGGGGACGCTTGCCCGATAATTGAACTTCCTTCAACAACAAAAAACCCTCCCCTGTTTGCACGATCGCGCCCCACTTTTTCGCCAAATAGACGACTTCTCCCGATCGCGCTTCCTTCCCAGTCCATTCCGCCCACTGTTGGCGAAGAGTTTGATATTCTGACGGCCATTGCCACTCGTCGTCTGTTCCCAAAGGGACGGTTGCCAGCAATTTTAGCGGTTTATCGCGAAACTGGGCAACGCAGTTGGGATAAAATGCGCGAACTTGGTTGTGCAGCGCGATCGCGGAATGGGACCAATCGAGGGCGTAATCGGACTTTTTAATTAAGGGTGCATAAGTTGCCTGACTTTCATCTTGGGGAATCGGTTCAATTTCCCCCTTTTCCAACTTAAATAAGGTCTCAATTAACAACGGCGATCCCATTTGTGCCAACCGTTGGGTCAAGTCGCGTGCATTATCCAACGGCGCGATCGCTGTCTGCGCTTTCAACAGCATCGCCCCGGTATCCATCCCCGCATCCATTAACATGGTCGTAATTCCCGTTTCCCGTTCGCCGCGATACAGACTCCACTGAATGGGCGCTGCGCCGCGATATTGGGGCAAAATTGAAGCGTGATTGTTAATGCACCCCCTGCGCGGCATCTCTAAAATTTCTGGGGACAAAATTTGTCCGTAGGCGACGACGACAAAAAAATCGGCTTCAGTTTGGCGCAACGCCGTTAAAGTCGAGGCATCTTTTTTAACCCGTTTGGGCTGCCAAACGGGAATATCCTGGTTTAACGCCACTTCCTTCACCGGAGAGGGAATGAGTTGCTTGCCGCGTCCCCTGGGTTTATCTGGTTGCGTCACCACTGCTACCACCTCAATTTCCGGCTCTGCAATCAACTTTTCCAAACTGGGAACGGCAAATTGGGGCGTACCAAAAAAGACGATTTTCATCCAATTTTTTTCCTCAATAGGTCTCTCGTGGAGCTAAAAAATCAATCAAATCTTAGCGTAAAAGCGTCGGTTTTTATGTTTATTAATTAATAATTGGATTATATAGCATTTCTAAATGAAACGTAAACGGGGATGAGAACTCGTCTACTTTTAATAATTCCTCGCTCCTCTCTCAAATTCTGAATTCTGTATTCTGTATTCTTCCATTCTTCTATTCTTCCATTCTTCCCCAACTCTAATCAATAGAAATTTCAACGCGACGGTTGCGCTGACGGTTAATATCTGTATCGCTGGGGACGAGGGGACGCGCCCTTCCGTAACCGACTGTAACCCAGCGATAATTATCGCCTAACTTTTCCTTTAAATAGTCCTTAAGAATTCCCGCTTGACGAAACGATCGCTCTCGGGATTCCTGGGGTTGGCCCGTCGCGTCGGTGTGAACGGCGATGCGCAAGGTGGAACTGGGGTAACGCTGGAGGTCGGTCAGAACGGTGTCTAAAATCAAGTCTGCGTCGGGGGAGAGGGTGTTCTGGGGCGTAAAGAGGATGTCGGCGGGAAGGGTGACTTTGACGCGATCGGAAGCTGAGGAGGGACTGTCGAGGGAAATAGCAGTGCTGCCGACTAAGGTGGTGGCTTTGCGCAGACTGCCATCGATGGCTTGGAGTCTCTCGGGGAGTTGGGATGCAGTCGATGGAAGGCTAAGACGTTTTTCTAGTTCTCGGGCGCGATCGCGCAGGGAGTTGTACTCTCGCTGTACGCTGTTTAGTTCGTTTTGCAATTGTTGTTTTTCTTCGCGCGTGAGGGAGACGCTGGGCAAACCATCTGAAGCGGACGATCCCATCGCCGCCGACTGACGCTGTTCGTTGAGGAAGTCCCACCCTTGGAGAATAAAGGGTTTATCGCTGTTAGGTCGAGGATAGGCGATCGCTAATAAAATTCCCGCGATCGCGGCCACGCTTCCCCCAATACCCAACAAGAACAAACGAAACAACAACCGACCCAACCCTTTCCAAAAGGGACTGGCGGGCGTTGGAGTTTCGCTGCGGGCGGTTTTGTTGCGATCTTCGATGATATACACCGACGACGGTTTCGCGGGTTTCGCGGTCTCGGACCTCGAGCGCTTCGCGATCGCGTCATCTCGGGCGGGGAGACGGGACTTTTTCGATTCTGTCATAGCGTTCTTCTCAGGCGAATTCAGTCTGACGGGCAACTCCCGATCTCGCAACAATGCTAACCGATTCTCGCCTGCGATCTACACTTTAACTTTAATCCAAGGCGCTATTGAAAAAATCAAGGGTTTCTTCGAGTGCGATAACGAAGCGATCGATTTCTTCGGGGGTGTTGTAAAAATATAAACTAGCCCGCGCGCTTCCGGCAACGCCCAATTGCCGATGTAATGGTTGGGTGCAGTGATGCCCGGAACGAATGGCAACGCCTTCGCTATCGAGCAATGTTGCGACATCGCTAGCTGCGAGTCCTTCGACGTTAAATGCTGCTATTGCCGCTCGTCCCGTCCCTTCTGCTGTGGGTTTGGGGCCGTAAATCCTCGCAGTTGAAACGCGCTGTAGTTGGGAAAACAAATGAGCGGTGAGTGTTTCTTCGTAGGCGTGAATATTTTCCATCCCGATCGCGCTGAGATAATCGACCGCTGCTCCGAGCGCGATCGCCTCTCCAATAGCGGGCGTTCCAGCTTCAAATTTGTGGGGCAATTCTGCATAGGTAGAATGGTCTAAAAACACCTCTTCAATCATTTCCCCACCGCCTAAAAATGGAGGCATTTCTTGCAACAAATCTAGCTTGCCATACAGAAAACCAATTCCTGTCGGCGCGCACATTTTATGACCCGAAGCCACCAACCAATCGCAATCCATCCCTTGCACATCGATAGGCATATGAGGGATACTTTGGCAAGCGTCGATGAGAACTTTTGCGCCGTAATGATGGGCTGCGGAAATTATCTCTTCGACGGGATTAATACAGCCCAATGTATTAGAAACGTGAACAATTGCAACCAGTTTTGTTTTATCCGAAAGCAGCGAGTTAAAATGCTCTAAATCCAACCCTTCCGTCGGGCTCAATTGAACAAACTTCAACACCGCGCCGGTTTTTTGAGCGAGAAGTTGCCACGGCACTAAATTGCTGTGATGTTCCATCGCCGAACAAATAATTTCATCGCCCGGTTGCAGGGTATTGAGTCCCCAACTGTAGGCGACTAAATTAATCGCTTCGGAGGCATTGCGCGTAAAGACAATTTCGTTGCGCGAAGCTGCGTTAACAAAACCAGCAACCTTATCCCGCGCGCCTTCGTAGGTTTCTGTTGCCCTCACGCTGAGGCTATGTGCGCCGCGATGGACATTGGCGTTGTCTCGTTCGTAGTAGTGGCGCAGCGCTTCGAGGACGGCAAGAGGTTTTTGGGAGGTTGCCGCGTTATCGAGATACACCAAAGGTTTTCCATGAATTTCCTGTTGCAAAATAGGAAAGTCGGAACGAAAGCGAGCGGCGAGGGTTTTTTCTGGAGTTAAAGTTATCATCGGGAGAATACAAGAGGGAAGAATTCAATTGGGGAAGAATACAGAATGGGAGAATTCAGAATAGAAGAATTCAGAATAGAAGAATTCAGAAGGGAAGAATTCAGAATAGCAAGGTAGGGACACGGCATTTTCGCTCCTTTAGGTTCAATTGCGATAATGTTACTCCTCGCCGTGTCCCCGGAAGAATACAGGAGGGAAAAATTCAATTGGGGAAGAAGGGAAGAATAGCAAGGTAGGGACACGGCATTTTCGCTCCTTTAGGTTCGATACTATAATGTTACTCTTCGCCGTGTCCCCTCTTCGCCGCATCGACTGGCGATAAACCGTTGGATTTAAATACGACAAGCAACGCATTGGGCGAGTTGCGATCGCAAGGATTTAAAGGGCAGTTCGTCTAGGATTTCAGCGGCAAAGGCATCGAGGAGCAAATTGCGGGCGCTTTCGCTATTAATTCCGCGCGTTTGCAGGTAAAATAGTTCGTCGGCATCGATTTGGCTGATGGTCGCGCCGTGGGTACACTTAACGTTATCGGCGGTAATCTGGAGTTCGGGTTTGGTATCGACGCGCGCCTTGGGCGACAGCAGGAGGTTGCGGTTGAGTTGGGCGGCGTTGGTGAGTTGGGCCAGTTTGGGAACGATGACTTTGCCATTAAAAATTGCATGGGCGCTGTCATCTGCGATACATTTGTGCAGTTGATCGACGCTACCGTAGGGATAGTTGAGGTTAATGGCGCTGTGAGTATCGGCGATTTGTTGGTTGGCGATCGCGGTTAATCCTTTGAGATGGGTTTCGGTTTGTTCGCCTTTTTGCCACATTTCCAGGTTGTGACGGGAAAGTTTTGCGCCTAAACTAACGGCGTGGCAAGCATAGTAGCTGTTTCGCCCTTGGGACACCGCCGTTTTCCCAATGTGAAACCCTCTAGCCGATTCGTGTTGGTAGCGGGTATGGTGGATGCGCGCGTTGGGACTGGCAAACACTTCCATAACAGAATTGGTAAAGTAGGAGGTATTTTCCGAATAGGAGGCGCACTCCCCAATTCCGGCGTATTGTTCGATGAGGCTTAAACTTGCCCCCGTTTCAGCCAAAATTAATGCTCTCGGTTGGCATAAAATAGGTTCATCGCTGGGGGCGGTTAAAAAGAGGAGATGAATGGGCGTTTCGACGATAACATTGCGATCGAGCCAAATAATGGCAGCATCGGGAAATCCGGCGGTATTGAGCGCGGTGAAGACTTCTTTTTCCCCTTCTTGATGGGCAATATATTCGATGGCGCTATAACTTTTCTCCGAGGGAAGTTGGGCGAGGCTGCCCGCGAAAACGCCTTCGGGTAGCGCCGAACAATCGGATAAATGGGGGGCGTAAAACCCATTGACAAAAACGACCCGACTGTGCTTTGCTTCGGGGAGGATAAAGTGAGCCATCGCCTCGAAGGGAATGTCGGCGGGTTGCGATCGCGTAAATTCCACCGCCAACATCTCGGACAAATCCGTAAACCGCCAGTCCTCATCCCGGCGCGTCGGCATTTGCTGTTGGGCGACATCGTAAGCGGCGCGCTGGCGCAACTCTTGCAACCACCCCACAATTTGCGATCGCACTTTTATTTTCTGTTTCTCGCTTTGCCGCAACAGCGCTTTCAAATAAGCATCTTCGTCGCGATTTGATTGAATGGAAGGTTCCGAATTTATCTCCACTGACATTATCAACCCACCTCCACAGCAGTTTCTTCCAAAAAGTCATACCCTCGCGACTCCAATTCTAACGCGAGTTCCTTCCCTCCACTGGTGGCGATGCGTCCT
>JAXHVQ010000167.1:0-11595 GCA_034189065.1 Cyanobacteriota bacterium | reverse complement strand
GAGATGGGAGTAGTTTCGTAAGTTTCCAGGATTTTTTGACGAAAATCTGTTGAATAAGCTTTCATAACCGAAGTTTTGAGGTTCTCTTTAACTATACCTCATCCAAATGAAAAAGGCTATAATTGAAGAATCCGGCTTTCTTTTTTTTGCTCGGAAAACGAGGACTTAAGGCTAACGCCATTTGCCAGCCAAGTCCTCATTTTTAGTAATTTTAGCGAAGATCGCGATCGCCTTTTCTTAAGCCTCCACAGGCTGAGATTTCCACGCTGCAATAAACTGTTCTGCCCACTCGTGTCCCAAGGTTTCTTCGCTTTTGCCCGAGGAACTATTGTTGGCAATATAGGTTTGACGTTGATGGGCGAGATTATCTAAACTCGCGACATGGGCAAAGCTTTTGGGCATTCGGTCGTTCTCAAAGGCATATTGCCCGACGTGATGTTCTTCGATATTGTTGCGATCGACCCACAGTCCCCATCCTTTCTCTGCGTCGTTGAGCTGTCCTAAAAACTGTACTGTATTCATGATTCCTTGTTTCTTACGACGGACACTTCTTATTATTAGATCCAAAGACCCGGAAAACGAACTCAACTTAACGCTAGTTTATATTTTTTTAAAAGTAGTTTTATGAAGAAAAATCAATTTTTAATACAGTTGGGTATCAGTAGGAATGTTTCGCTGAAACGTTCGCCTGCGAGTTTTGGCAATTGGCAAACCCCCATTTCCGACGAGGGCAGACGGGGGCTAACCGTTAGTCCAACAAAGACAACAACCCCATTGCCAATTTAAATGCGCCTTACCCGACTAAAGGGTTTCAATTTGCTTGGCTAATTCGAGGTCGTTTTGACTTATACCGCCCGCATCGTGGGTTGTCAAGTCGATGACGACTTTGTTATAGACGTTGAACCATTCTGGGTGATGGTCCATTTTTTCTGCTAAAATGGCGACCTTGCTCATAAAACCAAAGGCTTCGACGAAATTGGCGAACTTAAACTCCTTGTGGAGTTTGCCCTCCACCACCGACCAACCGTTCAATTGCGCGATCGCGCTTTGTACCGCCTCGTGACTCAGTTTTTCCACAGCCCTACTCACATCCTAGTTCTTGTCTTACCGAACACCTGTCATGATATCGCAACACGCGAGCTCTAGGGTCAAGGCAAGCGGTATAGTGGGTTGAGGTTGTCGATTGCACGCCTATTTCATTGGTTCAACTTTCCTTTTCCTCCCCCTCGACCATGATTTCCGACTCCTTAACTCCTGCGGTTCAACAGCCGCGCGCTGCCAATTTCCAAATCGCCAAAACCCTTCGACCCCTCGCCGCAGCCATCCTTAACGGCGTTGCCGTTCGCGGCAACTTTCTCTACGCCATCGACTCCCTGAACGGTTATCTCCTCCAAATTAATCCAGATACAGAAGATACGAAAATTGTCAACCCCAAAAACTGGAAAGAATTAGTCGGGGCGACGGGTTTAGCCATTGCCAAGGACACCCTATGGTTCACCCGCGACGATAGCGTCTTTTGTATGTCCCTAGATGGGGAGTTTGCGTCCAAGCGCTTCGTCAATTTATCCTACCCCACCAATGGCGTAGCAGTGTGGGAGTCAACGATTTACGTCACCTGTCAAAAAGCGGGATATATCGTCGTTTTCAGCGGCGACAGCGGACGAGAAATTACCCGCTTCTACGCCCCCGGCATTGGGTCGGAAAGAATAACGGTTCGGGGAGAGGAGTTGTGGGTGTGCGACGACCTGGAACAAACGGTGTACTGTCTCGATCGCGCCACGGGAGAGGTATTATTTAGCCTCCTCACGCCCTTTGAAGGACCGACAGGATTGACCTTTTATCGCGATCGCCAAAGGGAAACCGAGACCCTATACGTCAGCTACGCCTACAGAGAACCCTACATTCGCGACAACCCCAACGCCAACCCCAACCACGAATTACAATATCGCGATCGCACTTTCGTCCATCCCCTTTATTTTCGCTACGACCCAGAAAACCGTTACGCCCTCTCCAACGGTTTTCTGGTGGAAATGTCCTACATTGAGGAAGTGTCGCCTCTCGACGCAATTCAACTGCCCAATTTAGAGTGGCGCATGGCCCTTCCCGCCGAAACCCAACGGCAAAAGATTCGGAAAATCGAAGCGGTGGGACTGCCTTTTGAGGAAGAAATTCAAGACGAACAGCGCATTGCTGTGTTTAAATTCGACCCCTTCGACTCCGAGGAACGCTACATTTTTGGCTGGCGCGCGGTGTTGGAAGTGTGGAGTATTAAATATCAATTTGCGCCGACGGACGGGGAAGACGTGCCGGAATTGTCCGGAACCTTACGCGATCGCTATCTCCACGACGACGACAACTTGGCAATGGACACTGAAACTATTCGCCACGCGGCAACAGAAGCGATTCGGCGGGAAACCAACCTATTGCGCCAGATGTACTCCATTCGTAACTACGTTTACGATCGCCTTTCCTATGGTATTAAACCCCATATCGATACTCCCGATGTCGCCCTGGCGCGCGGTGTAGGGTCTTGCGGGGAGTATTTGGGCGTATTGTTGGCCCTCTCCCGTCTCAATGGCATCGCCTGTCGGACTGTCGGACGCTACAAATGTCCTCCCTATCCCCTCCAGCGCAACGTTCCCCTCGAACCGGATTTTAATCACGTTTGGATGGAGTTTTATTTGCCCGGTTACGGTTGGCTGCCAATGGAATCGAATCCCGACGATATTATTGAAGGCGGACCTTATCCCACGCGCTTTTTTATGGGGTTGGCTTGGTATCATGCGGAAATGGGTAAGGGCGTTCCTTTTGAAAAGATACGCAGCAACGGTCAACTGGTGCCGAAAGAACAAGTTTCCATTGGGTCGTTGGCGATTAATCACGTTCAGTTTACGATCTTAGAAGAGTTGGCTCCTTAGAAAGTGTCGTCAGGAGACAAAAGTAAGATATATTACTCTTGTGAAGACGGAGTAAAACTTCCGTTGCAGCAACGGAAGTTTTACTCCGACAAATCAACAGTGCTTGCTGCGAGCGGACGTTCGGTTATTTCTTGGGGAAACTTCCGTTTAATAACAACCAGAGTAATATCGTCAAAAATTTTCTGATCGTCGATATACTGTCGCAGATCTTGGATAATGGCTTGCTCGATTTGCTTTGCGCTGAGATGCCAGTTTTCCTGAATGATTTCGCATAATCTGTCAATTCCATAAAACTCCCTTTTCGGATTTCTAGCTTCGGGAATTCCATCGGTGTACAAAACGATTCCATCTCCGGGTTCTAATTCAATGGACGTATGACTAATAAAATCAGCGATTTCTCCTTCAAGTCCGATGGGAAGACCTAAGTCCATTGTGTCAATTCGTTCTATTTTACCGTCTTTCCGCGCGATGAGAACTTCTTCGTGTTGACCGCTAATCGTAACCTTTCCGTCAGCATAATTGAGAATGGCGAGAGTCAGATTTTTATCTGAATTCATACGAGCTATATTTTTATAAATTGTGCGATTAAGTGCATCAAGAAAGCGAACTGGATCGATTTCTTTAACTTCTTGAAGCGTTCGCACTGCGGTTTGAGTCATCACCATTAAAATACCGCTTTCGAGTCCGTGACCCGTTACATCGCCAATACCAATAGCAATGGTTCCATCCATTAAAAGAATGTCATAATAATCTCCCCCAACTTCATCTGCCGGTTCCATAAATCCCGCAATATCCAAATCTCGAATTGCTTCAAGTTCTTTCGGCTTAGGCAAAATCAACTGCTGCATTTGTTGCAGAACGCTGAGTTCTGCGCCCATGCGTAGATTTTCACTTTTGAGACGTTGATTGAGTCCAACAATTTCCTGATTGGCACGGGCGAGTTCGGAGGTTCGTTCTTTAACTTTATCTTCGAGATTGGCAAAAGATGCTTTGAGTTGACCTGCCATACTATTAAAAGCGTTTGCTAAGGTTTGAAGTTCGGCAATTTTACTCGATTTCATCTTTTGATTAAGCTGTCCTCCTGCTAGCTGTCGGGCGGCATCAGCAGTCCGTAAAATTGGATTTACGATGGCGCGAGATGTTATAATTCCACAAAGAATAGCTACAATCGACGAGCCAATTGTTAATAAAATCGTATAGCGAGTATTGGTTTTGATTTCAGTCATGAAGTCGGATTCTGGAATTGCGATCGCAATGAGCCAGTCGAGATCCTTAACATTGCGCAGCGGCGTAATTTCTACTCGATATCGCTCTCTATTGACTTCAACGACCAAACTGACCGATTGGGTCACTCTCTTTAAATCTCCCACCTGTTCGAGCAAACTTTCAAGGGCGATTCGTAAAACGGGGTCTTGTGTATCTTTCGCGTTGAGACGGGCGGGCTCTTCTTGCCCTTCAATTTCAAGATAAGGGGCTTCATCTGTTGAAGTTGCAATCAGATCGGCGGAACGTTCAATAATAAAAGCTTTGCCGGATTTGGAAATTTTTAATTCGTTTAAAAACTTATTGACTTCTGATAAAATGAAGTTGCTTCCAAGAATCCCACGAAATTCGCCTCTTTGGTCGTAAATTGGCGTAGTTGCCGTAATTTGTAATGCCCCTAAATCGGCGGAAGCGTAAATGGGACTCCATGTTTGTTGTTTGACTTCGAGGGTCGTGATATACCAAGGTCGGACGCGAGGATCGTACTCTTTGGACTTGAGTTGTTTCATGCGATCGCCATTTTCGTCGAGCTGGTAAACTAAACGTTGGGGTGCGGTTTCGCGATCGCGAAACTTAACCACCGTTCGTCCGTCGGGGTAGTTTTGAACGCCGATAAACTGACCCTCTTCGTCTCCCAGGAAGATATAATCAACCGCATCGGACAGTTGAATATCCGACCAAAATTGAGTTTTAAGTTGCTCGAAATCGTCGGGATTTAAGTTACCGTTGCGAATAGAAGAAGCGGTAATACTTTGAATCAGATGAGGTTTGCTCAGATGATTTTCCAGATGTCGGTTAATCTGATTGGTGATACTTTCACTGAGTTGAGTTGCGAGATTGGTAACGGCACGCTGACTGTTACTGAAGGATAAATAGCTAAACAGTCCGACGGCAGCGACAACTTGGACGGTCAAAGGAACGACAAGAGCCGTTCGCAAGCGAAACTTACGGGAAATCGGTACAATTGTGTGTCTAGATTTAAACATATTCTAGCTGACCCTTTTCTTGAGGTTGTAAAATCCTAGCTTTGGAAAAAACTCAGAATTTGGAATTTACCAAATCAAAATTTAAGGGACTTGAGGAAATCAACAAAATTAAATTATATCCCATAACTGTTTGCGCTCCGGGTCAAAAATGTCAGATTGGTTTCAATCGGTTTAAAAGTTTGCTATTGAACAAAGAAAAAGACAATCGCGCTACAGTTAACTAGCACCCATCCCAAAGCTCACATTCCCGGTCGATCCTAATAGGGACCGAACATCCCATTAGCAGGATGGCTAGGGTCATCGCTATAATAAAAATCGCGAATCAGTTCCAAAAGCTCGTCCTTGGTCAAAAAACCATCGCCATTGGCATCAAGCTTGGGGAAAATAGAGGGTGCGTAAACAGGAGAAATATTATAAACGCTCAGTAATTCCGCCCATTCTGACTGGCTAATTTTATTATTGCCGTCTTTATCAAAAGCTTCAAATACGACGGAGACTAAGGCATTAACCTGCTCGTCGTATTTTTGCTCGTCGCTCAAAATTTCGTCGTAATAACTCAGCCATTCTTCTAAATTAACTTGTTTATTGTGACTTTTGTCGGCTGTATCTTCTAACTTTTTCCAGCGTTTTTTAAAAGTTTGCTGGAGTGCTAAATACTTAGAAGATCGAGACGACCAATTTCTCAGTCGCGCCAACTTATTCAAAATTAGTTCAAAATCCTTATACTCCAAAAAGCCACCACAATTATTATCGTACACGCAGAAAAGTTTTGTTAATTTTCGCTTTTGTAAATCCGTTAGCATTTTTCTTATTTTGAACGCTTTTGCTCGCACACGAGTCTATTATAAATGTTGCACTGGGATGCGGCGTTAATCTGCTGGCTCATTACGCCCAAAATAATACCGTTTTTCTTGAAAGGCTGCACTTCGGAGAGGGGGAGAGGGGGTGACGGGGGGACAAAATTGATGTGTAGTCAGAATTTATAGAATTGGTGTAAGACGTATAATGGGTTTTTACATTAAACTCCCTCCAGCGATCGCTCGTTGAACCCCACTAAATTTTTAAGTTGGGGGACGGTAAGGTTCCCTCGTCCCGTCCAACACCCGTTTAATTTTAATTTTTAATTTCCGAAAATGTCCTCCAAAGCCAATCCTCACAACGATTACCGCAAACTGGATCGCGAGAAACTCTCGCCGATGATGCAGCATTACGTCGAGGTGAAGGAACAGTATCCCAACGCGCTGTTGCTGTATCGGGTGGGCGACTTTTTCGAGTGCTTTTTCCAGGATGCCGTCACCATCGGACGAGAGTTGGAACTGATGCTAACCTCCAAGGAGTCGGGAAAGGAAATCGGACGGGTGGCAATGACGGGAGTTCCCCACCATGCCATCGATCGCTACAGCGCGATGTTGGTGGAAAAAGGCTACGCTGTGGTCATTTGCGACCAAATGGAGGATGCGGCGCAGGCGCAGGCAGAACGACGCATGGTCGATCGTCAGGTGACGCGCTTGTTGACTCCGGGGACATTGGTGGACGATTCGATGCTGTCGGCGAGACGCAATAATTTCCTGGCTTCGGTGGTGTTGGCGAAACACAATTGGGGGTTAGCTTATGCTGATATTTCGACGGGGGAGTTTTATACCACCCAAGGACGGGATTTAGAATCGTTGAGTTTGGAGTTAATGCGCTTGCAACCGTCGGAGGTTTTAATTCCCACTACTGCGCCGGATATTGGAGGGTTGCTGCGTCCGGGGGAACGATCGGAGGTTTTGCCAGAAGGGTTGCCTGACTGTTTTTGTTATTCCCTGCGCCCCCAAAAACATTTTAACTTGGGTATTGCCAAGGAAAGATTGTTGATGAAATTTGGAGTGCGATCGCTCGAAGGAATGGGATGCGAACATCTCCCTTTGTGCGTCCGCGCGGCGGGAGGATTGTTGGAATACCTGGAAGAGACGCAAAAAAAGAATCCCGTTCCCCTCGAGGCTTTGAAAACTTACGCGATCGCCGATTATCTCTCCCTCGATCCTCAAACCCGCCGCAACCTGGAAATCACGCAAACAGTTCGCGATGGCACCTTTAGCGGCTCGCTGTTGTGGGCGTGCGATCGCACGGTGACGGCAATGGGAGGACGGGCCTTGCGCCGTTGGTTGCTACAACCGTTGGTGGATATCAAAGGCATCCGCGCCCGCCAAGAAAGTCTCGATGAACTCATTAAAAATACGCAATTCAGGGAAAATTTGCGGCAAATGCTGCGGCAAATTTACGACATCGAGCGCCTTAGCGGACGGGTCGGTTCGGGACGCGCCAACGCCAAGGAGTTGGCAAATTTAGCCGAATCTTTAACGAAATTGACCGAATTAGCGGAAATTGCCGCAGAAGGGACATCTCCTTACCTCAAAGCCTTGCAAAAAGTCCCTCCCGGCCTCGAACTATTGGGTCAAAACGCCTTGGGTTACCTCGTCGAATCGCCTCCCCAACACCTCAAAGAAGGGGGTTTAATTCGAGAAGGCATCAACCCCATCCTTGACGAACGGCGCAAACTCCTCGACGAAGACCAACAGTGGGTTGCCAACTTGGAAATAAGCGAGCGCGATCGCGTCGGTGTTTCTAACTTAAGAGTGGGATACAATAAAACCTTCGGCTACTATATCAGCATTCCGCGCAACAAAGCCGATCGCGCCCCCGACAACTACACCCGCAAGCAAACCCTCACCACCGAAGAACGCTACATCACCACCGAACTCAAAGAACGAGAAACGCGCATCCTCAACGCGCGCGATGAATTAAATAGTTTAGAATACGAGATTTTTTGCGAATTGCGAGAAACCGTGGGCAAAAAAGCCTCAGAAATTCGCGAAGTCGCCAAAGCCGTGGCAGCGGCGGATGTCCTCTCAGGATTGGCAGACGTAGCCGTAACCCAGGGATACAGCCGTCCTCAAATGACCGAAGGACGGGGGATAGAAATTCGCGGCGGTCGCCATCCCGTCGTCGAACAAACCCTTCCCGCCGGTTTTTTTGTTCCCAATTCCACCTTTATGGGATACGAGTCGGGGAACGAAGATTCAAACGAGGAGACAACCCAACTCCAAGACCCTCCTTCCCATCCCGACTTAATTGTTCTCACCGGACCCAATGCCAGTGGAAAAAGTTGTTATTTGCGACAAGTGGGACTGATTCAGTTAATGGCGCAAACGGGGAGTTTTGTTCCGGCAGAACGGGCGACTTTAGGAATATGCGATCGCATTTTTACTCGCGTCGGTGCGGTGGACGATTTAGCAACGGGTCAATCCACATTTATGGTGGAGATGAACGAAACTGCCAATATCCTCAACCACGCTACGCCAAAATCTCTCATTCTTCTCGACGAAATTGGGCGGGGGACGGCAACCTTTGACGGACTTTCCATTGCCTGGGCCGTGGCAGAACACCTGGCGGCAGAAGTGCAGGCGAGGACAATTTTTGCCACCCATTACCACGAACTCAACGAACTCGCCTCAGTTTTGACCAACGTTGCCAACTATCAAGTCACGGTTAAAGAATTGCCCGATAAAATTATATTTTTACATCAAGTGCGTCCCGGCGGAGCAGACCGATCTTATGGCATTGAAGCGGGACGATTAGCCGGTTTGCCGCCGTCGGTGATTCAACGAGCCAAACAAGTGATGGAACATATTGAAAAGCATAGTAAAATTGCATTGGGGTTGCGTAAAGGTATTGAACAACAACAACCCAACACGCGCGCGGCTGCCCAGTCTCCGGCGGGAAAGGGCGGAGGGAAACAACGCCGTCAGACACCTATTGCCCAGCAGTTAGATATTTTTGAATAATGAATAATGAATAGTGAATAATGAATAATGACCTCTCCTTACGGCTAACTCACGGCAATTATAGCGTTTTTAAACGAGACGTAAACGGAGATGAGAAATCGTTTACTTTTAATAATTCCTCGCTCCTCTCTCAAATTCTGAATTCTGAATTCTGACTCCTGAATTCTGTACGAAATGAGAGTTTTACATCTCAAACGGAAATGCTATATATGAAATACCGATGACATATGCCACACATCTTTCTCCCCTGCACTGAGTTTCAGCTAACGCGGCAGTTGAGTTTCGCCGAAGTGCCGAAGTGCCGTCTCCCAGTTCTGAGATCTTAGACCCAACTAATCAATTATTAATTATTAATTATTAATTATTAATTTATGACTTATACCTCATCCAAACTACTAAGCTTTGAAGAATTTATTGCTCAATATGGAGATAATACGCGCTATGAACTCATTGATGGAGAACTGAGAGACATGGAACCTACCGGTCCTCATGAGGCGGTTGCTGGGAGTATTGCAGGTCGAATTTATGTCGAAATTTTCCGCACTCGTTCCGAGTGGTTGATTCCGAAAACCTGTTTAATCAAACCCCTACACATCAAAGCAACAGCACTCCGTCCCGATGTAGTTGTTTTAGATAAAACGAAGCTGAGTCAAGAACCATTGTGGGAAAAGGAACCCGTTATTTGTAATGGAAGTACCATTAAGCTTGTTGCCGAAGTTGTTAGCACAAACTGGCAAGATGATTATGCGAGGAAAGTAGAGGAATATGCTTTTTTGAATATTCCCGAATATTGGATTGTCGATTTTCGAGGTTTGGGGGGACTGCAATTTATTGGCAATCCCAAACAACCCACGTTTACAATGTGCCGGTTGGTTGATGGCGCGTATCAGCAGCAACAGTATCGCTTGGGAGATTCAATTTCTTCTTATTTGTTTCCCAATTTGCAATTGCGACTTGACGATTTTATGCCGATATAGGGCGGGGAAACCCCACCCCTACGTTACGACATCGCAGGCGATCGCTCGATAATCCCACCGCCCAATACTATCTCTCCATCGTATAACACCGCCGCCTGTCCCGGCGTAACCCCAAATTGCGGTTCCTCAAAGGCTAATTTGATGCGTCCCCCTTCCAACGGAATCGCTGTTACGGGAACCGGCTTCGCCCGATAGCGAACTCGAACTTGACAGTTAAAGGGAACCGTCGCCTCTGCCATCGAGACCCAATTCATGCGGGTCGCAGTACACTCAGTTTGGGTGGCTTCAGCGCGAGAACCGACAACCACGCGATTCATCGCCGCATCCAGCTTCATGACGTACAGGGGTTCGGGTGCAGCAATACCCAATCCTTTACGCTGACCGATGGTGTAGTGGTGAATTCCGGTATGTTTTCCTAAAACTTTTCCCTGGGAATCAGTAATTTCTCCTTGCTTTAAGTCGATATAGCGATCGAGGAATTGCTGCATCGAGCCGTGAGCTTCAACTAAGCACAAATCCTGACTTTCGGGCTTATTTGCCGTTTTCAGGTTGTATTGTGCGGCGATGCGGCGGGTTTCCTCCTTCGTAATATTGCCCAGGGGGAAGAGGGAACCGGCGAGGAGGTCTTGGGTGAGATCGTAGAGAAAATAGGACTGATCCTTGTTAGGATCGATTGCGCAAAGGAGTTGATGGCGGTTCGACGCTTCATCGTAGCGAATGCGCGCGTAATGGCCGGTAGCAATGCGATCGCATCCCAACTTTTCTCTAGCATAGTTCAACATCGGGCCAAACTTAACCGTGCGGTTGCACTGGGAACACGGCAAAGGCGTGACACCCGCTTCGTAACCGGAAACCAAATAATCGACAATTTGGGTTTGAAAAATGTCTCGAATATCGACAATATGATGGGGAATGCCCAACTGTTCGCAGATGAAAGCCGCGTCCACCATGCCTTCAGAACAGCATTGACCCTTCCCCTTCATCAACCAAAGGGTCAAACCAATGACTTCATAGCCTTGATGGTGTAAGGTCGCAGCAGTTACAGAACTGTCTACGCCTCCCGATAAACCGACAACAACTCTGTTCATGGGACTCATGCCACAATTTTTGAGCGGAGGCGATCGCCAAAAAAACAACGCTCGCGTTACCTTTCTTATGATAAATTGACTTGTAGTTTTTGTGTTGCCGACTCACTTAAGTTCGGAGTTTTGTATTTTGAGCTTAGAGGACGACGAAATTTCTGAGAACGCACAAAGTTTTTAATCTCTTGAGCATCTTAAGAAAACTTCATATCATAAGAAAGGTCAAAAGTCGTAAACTGAGTGTGGTACGTTCTCGGAATCAGCCCATGAAAGAGAGGCAGCCACAACAATTCCAAAGAAAAGCAATTCCCCCCCATCGCCCTCATCCTCAACAAACTGAAGGTAATAAATCCGCCCAACAGCCGCGCCGTCGGGGGCTGCGTCCCGAAGGCATCACTTGGGAAGACCTCTCGCAAGCCGCAACCCAGCCCCAACCCAACTCGGGCATCCCCCAACTCCAACCATCAGGACTAGCGCGTCGCATCGCCCCCCACCGACACGCCCAACCCCCCACACCAACCGATGCCCAACTCAACTCGGGC
>JAXHVQ010000166.1:0-11813 GCA_034189065.1 Cyanobacteriota bacterium | reverse complement strand
TTGGGAAACTGTCCAAAAAATCATGAAAATCAATCCCGGAAAACTGCCCAATTATTTGAGAGGGATAAGGGCTATGGAGCTGATCGTATCTACGTTTTAGCTTTCATGTCGCCCCCCCAGGGCTAATGGTTGATTTACCTGTGCCGTTTGCGCCAATGAGGAGAGCAGATGGTGTATCCTTGAGAATTAGCTCGAAGTTTTCTAAACATCTAAAGTTGTGGACGTATAATCTTTGGAGCATCAGGTCTTAAGTCTCCCTTTTTAAGAGGACGAAAAAAATTAGGATTTTAAGTTTCCGACTTCAAGGAGGAGGGACTGATAACTGTTAACTGTCAATTGTTAACTGAAATGACATTTTCCCCGATCCACTGGAGATAGGCGAGAGAACCCGCTACGATAGGAAGAGCGATAATTTCGGGAACCTCATAGGAATGATATTCTCGAATTTTGGCTTCTAAGGCATCGAAGTGAGTCAAGTCAGTTTTAATCATTAATTGCCACTCCGCGTCTGAGTTAACTTTCCCTTTCCACATATAAATCGAATGGATGGGCGCAAGACTGATACAAGCAGCTAAACGATTCTCTAAAAGGACGGACGCGATCGCTTCGCCCTCCTCGCGAGAAGATGTCGTCACCAGTACGATGCCATAATCTGTCGAATTTGGCTGCATAATTCGTTATTTGTCATTTGTCATTCGTCATTCGCAATTTTTAATTTAACATAAGTTCCTCACCCACTCCCAACCAACAGCTTATGAACGAAACAAGTGAATCTCAATTCTTATTTTTAAGAGTATCGAGAAAGAGAATAGACCAGATTTAAAGTATAGCTTTGCTAGAGATACTGATTACTGATTACTGGTAACTAATTAGGTGAAATGACTTCCTCAAATTTAATCACTTGGTTGAAAGAACGAACTGCCCTTAGCCTTCTCTCGCGAGATATCCTGGCTAAAATAGCACCGTTACTTGCAGAACGTTCCTTTCCTCCCAACGAAACCATTATCCGCGAAAACGAACCGGCTGACGGTCTCTACATATTGAAAGTCGGTCATGCTGAAAGTACAATATCGCCCAAGGGTAGCACAAATGGCGATCGCTCGCTCGGTTTGCTTCCCGGTTCCGTACTCAATTTACAAGTCCTCCTCCTCAACCAACCCACCCAAGAAACGGTGGTAACGCAAAATGAGTGCGAGTTTTGGTTTGTGGATGCAGCGTCGTTTCAAACCCTTTCATCCCAACACCCCGAAATTGCCCAATGCTTTGCGCGGGAACTGGCTGAAGAAGTCGCCCAACTGTCCTCGCAACTCGCCGCCGAACAGGAACGCCAAGCTATATTGCGTCCCTATCTCGTGACGAAGGCGAGACGGGGAATTCTTGGCAAAAGTCGCTATGCTACGCGCCTGCGCAAGGAAATTAAACAAGCCTCGGAAGAACGCCAGTCGGCACTAATTTTTGGCGAACCGGGATTGGAAAAGGATAATATTGCAGCGTTAATTCACTACGGTTCTGCCGATCGCCGCGAGGCGATTATTAAGGTTGATTGTAGCAAATTGCAAACCAGTGGTGCGGAATTGTTTGGGCGCGCGGGGGGAAAACCGGGACTGTTGGAGACTGTGGGTTCGGGAACGCTGATTCTCAATAATATTCAAGAATTGCCCTCAGAATTGTTTCCCGCGATCGCAAAATTATTGGAAACGGGAACTTACACTCCCGTAGCGCGCGACGGTAAAAGTAGCGAACCCATCGCCCTTTTAGCGCGCATTATCCTCATTTCCGAAAAGCGTTTTGCCCAAATCGAGCCCCTCGTCGGACGCATCATCAAAGTCCCGCCGTTGCGCGTTCGCAAAACCGACATCGGCGACTGGGTAAGCTACTATCTCAGCTTAGTTTCGCGCGCCAAAGGGCTCCCCAAACCTCGCGTCAGTCCCGAAGCCATTCGACGATTGCAATCTTATGATTTTCCTAATAATTTACGGGAATTGGACAATTTGGTACAACGGGCGACGGTACAGTTACAAGGGTGTCGCGAAATTACTGAAGAGGTAATTTGGCCGTCCCAGGGTAAAAAGCAGCGATTCCGCGTAAACTTGCTTAATGTTTATCCCCGATTGCGGCAATTTCTACGCAGTTCGTGGTGGCCCGATCGCATTAACTATGGATTTACGTTAACCGCATTTGCCCTGCTTGTTGCTATTTTATTCCTCGGACCGCAAACGCGCGATCGCAACTTTGCCCTCAACTTATTTTGGGCCTGGTGGTGGCCTCTAATTCTCCTCATTTTCCCCTTTTTGGGACGAGTATGGTGCGCCGTTTGTCCTTTTATGATTTACGGCGAAATCACACAAAAACTCTCCCTTTGGTTGTTTCCGCGCCAACTCAAACGTTGGCCGAGGGAAGAGGCGGAAAAATGGGGCGGTTGGTTTCTTTTTGGTTTATTTGCCCTCATTTTACTGTGGGAAGAACTATGGGATTTGCCCAACACTGCCTATCTTTCAGCTTGCTTGCTACTCCTGATTACCGCTGGCGCAATGATTTGTAGCGCTATTTTTGAACGGCGTTTTTGGTGTCGCTATCTTTGTCCCATCGGCGGCATGAATGGAATGTTTGCCAAACTTTCAATGACAGAATTAAGGGCGCAACAGGGAATTTGTTCGGCGGAATGTACGACCTATCAATGTTATAAAGGCGGACCGCGTAAGGGCGAAGGAATGGAAACCAACGGCTGTCCCCTTTACTCCCATCCCGCCCAACTCGAAGACAATCGCGACTGCGTATTGTGCATGACTTGTCTCAAAGCTTGTCCCCATCGTTCGGTTGAATTTAATGTCCGTCCTCCGGGAATTGAACTATGGACGACTCACAATGCGCGCGCTTACGAAGTGGCTTTATTATTGTTGCTTCTCGATGTTGTATTTATGCACTGTTTGCCAGAAATTCAAGCAATGTTGGGGCTGAATTTTGATTTGACGCAGTTTTGGCAACACGCTATTTTTGCTGTTGTTGTGCTGAGTTTGCCTGGGATTATTCCCCTAATTGCCCAAGGTGTAATGCGAGTTGCGAGTCGAGTCACTCATCAGTTTAAGCCTCATTCTTTTATTAACCTAGCTTACGGTTATTTGCCCTTAGTATTGGCGGGGAATCTAGCCTATTATTTACCTTTAGGGTTGGGCGAAGGCGGACGAATATTGCCCGTAGCGCTGGCAACCTTTGGGTTGGGGGGAGAAGGGTTGCCGGTGTGGGTTGCCCATCCTGCGGTTATTGCTTTTTTACAGGGGACGGTTCTTATTGTTGGCACTTTTCTTTCTGCGGTGGTAACGCAGCAAATTGCCCGTCAGCCATTGCGTTGGTTGTTGCCCCAACACTTGGCTATAGTGTGCTTGGGGTTGAGCTATGGAGCGATTTTGCTTTAAGTCAATTTGGGGAGGAGTTGCGCGAGGGGTAAGGTATTGAAAAGTGGAGTCGAGAGAAGATGGCTGTATTGTCCGCCAGTCGCGCAGTTGGAGCGTTTGATGGAAAAAATTGGTCGCGCACCAGTCAGGGCAAGGGTTTCGGCGATTTGGAGGCGATCGCTTGTGAGTTTTGGGGTATAATAAAGAGGCGCTCGCGCAAATGAACCTTGAAAACTTCATATCATCGGGCTTCCAGATGCGGGCCGTCGAAATCCACCTAAATCCCTCTGAGGGATTGAAACTTTATTCTGACCCTTTCCGTAAATTGACTCGTTCGTCGAAATCCACCTAAATCCCTCTGAGGGATTGAAACAACAGAGACCCCGTACAAAGAATAGAGAGGTGTAGTGTCGAAATCCACCTAAATCCCTCTGAGGGATTGAAACTTTGAGAACGGCGGCGATCGCCTACCTCAACGAGGTCGAAATCCACCTAAATCCCTCTGAGGGATTGAAACAGTCGAAAACTCATTATTCCATTCGGCAGGAGGTGGTTAAAGTCGAAATCCACCTAAATCCCTCTGAGGGATTGAAACACGCATATCGGCTACAATCCAGACTTAATAGAAGTCGAAATCCACCTAAATCCCTCTGAGGGATTGAAACTTTATTGAAAACTGGAATCTTTTTCAGCTCCCTTGTCGCGTCGAAATCCACCTAAATCCCTCTGAGGGATTGAAACTTGATAGCCTAAAATTCCCACAAAACCATCCTCCCGAGTCGAAATCCACCTAAATCCCTCTGAGGGATTGAAACGAGCATGAGCAATGCGATTGAAGAAAAGCGCGACCCTTGCGTCGAAATCCACCTAAATCCCTCTGAGGGATTGAAACCTCAATGGACGACCGCGAACTCCAGCAAGGTCTCAAGTCGAAATCCACCTAAATCCCTCTGAGGGATTGAAACAAAGAACCTGCAATCAACTCCAATCTTTCTACGTCGAAATCCACCTAAATCCCTCTGAGGGATTGAAACGGTCGGGCGGCCTCGGGTGGAGGGGGTCGGCTTTGTCGAAATCCACCTAAATCCCTCTGAGGGATTGAAACTGGGAGTTGCTTAGTACGTCCTTACTGAAGTGACGGTAACGTCGAAATCCACCTAAATCCCTCTGAGGGATTGAAACGGACCGAAATAAAATCGCTCTCGTCGCTTCCGACAGTCGAAATCCACCTAAATCCCTCTGAGGGATTGAAACACAGGCGATCGCGATCGCCAAACTGCTCAAGAAGTTAAGTCGAAATCCACCTAAATCCCTCTGAGGGATTGAAACCTCATCCAAAAGATTAGCGATCGCTTCGCTAAACGGTCGAAATCCACCTAAATCCCTCTGAGAGATTGAAACTACAGCTTTCCCAACAAAGGTGCGTTACGCTGCGCTAACACACCCTACAGATAGTTACGCTAACACACCCTACAGATAGCAACTACAGCTTTCCCAAAAAGGTGCGTTACGCTGCGCTAACACATCCTACAGATAGAGGCTTTGCGTCAGTCCTATTAAAGATCAATTTCACCTGTGGGGATCTGTGGGAACGTTCAATTGAACGTCCCTACGTTGAAACGGACTAAAAACTGGATCCGTGAAAATATTTATATTTTCTTCCTTTTTCAAAAAGGCGAGATTGATTACGATCGACATACACTTAGATAAATTCTGTCAATAAAAAATTAATAAATCGATACATCTCGAAACAATTTTTGAAAATTTGTGTAATTTCCTTATGAATAGACTGTTTGTGGGTGCATTTACTTTTGCTATTAATTTCATATACCGCGATCGCCCGTTTTGTCGATTTTACGTCCTCGAAACCGTCGGCCGCGTGTCCTATTTTGCCCTCATGTCGGTTCTGGACTTCTACGAAACGCTAGGCTGGCGACATTACGAAAACCGGTTGAAAATCCACTTTGCCGAATCGTGGAACGAATTGCATCATATCCTAATTATGGAAGAATTGAGCGAAGATCGAACGTGGCGCGATCGCCTCTTCGCCCGACTCCTCGCTCTCTTCTACTATTGGGTAACCGTCATCGTCTATCTTGTCAACCCCAAATCGGCTCATAACCTCGTCGAATTACTCGAAGAATTTGCCTACAGAAGCTACGACACATTTGCTAAAGAGAATAAATACTCTCTCATGCAACAACGCGCTCCTCAAGTTGCCCTTGACTACTATCATAGTGGCGAAGTTTATCTGTTCGACGACTTTAAAACGACACTCAGTCCAGAATCTTGCCGTCCCGAAATCTATAATCTCTACGACGTTATTATTGCCATTCGCAACGACGAACTCGAACATTTTATGACAATGGTTGCTTGTCAACAAAGCGATCGCCCCGATCTCTTCCAGCGACTGCGCCACATTATCGACGATTCCCAAAACGAACAAAATACGAACAGCGAACAATTGACTATTCCCGTATCAAGGAAGTGAGGATTGGTCATTAGTCATTGGTCATTCATCAACGGATTTTAGTTGGTGTGCCGCCAACGGATAAAAAGCGGCACGGTTAGTTTTTTGATCATTGGTCTTCGGTCGTTTGTCCTTGGTTCTAAAACCTAAAACCTAAAACCTAGTTCAGTGGTCATTGGTCATTGGTTCTAACAGCAAAAAAACACAGCACGATTGAAGGTTAACGAGCTGTATTAATCGTCAAAACACCATAAAACGAATAACAAAAAAACGCCGGTTCCCAACCAACTCGCGCCCCAACGCAGCCATTGCACCACATCCAAAGGAAAAGCAACCGTCAGTGCGGAAAACAACCAATTGCCCGCCAGTCCCAAAAGAAAAAGTAAAACAATTAACGGCATTTTTAAATTTGAACCTCCTATGTGTCAGCTTCCAGATTGTCCTTCGATCCCCGAATTGCCAACAGAGAACTGACTACAATGAACAAAAGGCGAATCGGTTCGTCGGTCTTCGTTTCGACTTAAAACAGACTGTTATTTCTTAAAAGTATAGCGGTGTTCCACCATGTTTAACTTTAACAATCGTCACTTCATTTCGCTTGCGGTTCTGTTCGTTGCCGCCCCCGTTTTCGCCCAAAATGGTAACTTCGACCCCCTCAGACTGCGTGCCGGCTTCGGACAGGCTGCGGTCAACGGCTTTACCGGCGGTTCGGTTTCCTTTTCCGAAAGATTTGGCAGTCGCGATCGCAACAATAACCAATGTTTGGGGTTTGGCGATACTAACCCCGACCATATCATGGTTCTCGAAAATGACTTAGCATACCTCAAACTGCGAGTCAACAGCAATCGAAACGATACCACCCTCGTCATCCAAAGTCTCAACAACGGAACGTTACGCTGCGGCGACGACACCGGACCTAACCCCGATGCCAGCATTGAAGATTTTAACGTGCCTGCTGGAACTTATAATGTTTGGGTGGGTTCGGTCGAACCCGGACAGCGCTGGAACTATCGCCTTTCCGCCTCGGAAAATTAACCCTTCATTTTTCAATTGTGGGGCCTCACCCCTCAGATAGGTCGCGAACAGTTCAAGAGAGCGATAAGATAGTCATTGAACTCTTAGCCCGAGGATAACCCACCCGTGCTATCCACGCTCATTGAAGACTTTCAAATTATCTTTGAACGGGACCCTGCCGCCCTTAACTGGCTTGAAGTCCTCTTTTGCTACCCCGGTTTACAGGCCCTCTTCTTTCATCGCATCGCCCACGGGCTTTATTGTAAAAGTATTCCCTTTCTCCCTCGCTTCATTTCCCACATCGGCAGATTTTTCACCGGTATTGAAATTCACCCCGGCGCGCAAATCGGACGCGGCGTGTTTATCGATCATGGAATGGGTGTCGTTATCGGCCAAACGGCGATCGTTGGCGACTATTGCTTAATTTATCAAGGCGTGACCCTGGGCGGAACGGGTAAGGAAAGCGGCAAACGACATCCTACCCTGGGCGAAAATGTAGTTGTTGGCGGTGGTGCAAAGGTTTTGGGTAATATTGCGATCGGCAATAATGTGCGCATTGGCGCAGGATCGGTGGTTTTGCGCGATGTTCCCTCCGACTGCACCGTTGTGGGGGTTCCCGGACGAGTGGTACACCGTTCTGGCGCGCGCGTCAATCCCCTCGAACATGGCAAACTTCCCGATTCTGAGGCAACGGTTATTCGCACGTTACTCGATCGCATTGAGTCCCTAGAACGACAAGTGGAAGACCTTCGCGATCGCCAGTCGGGAACGTCTCATCTGGTTCGCGCTGCTTTGACGGAGGCGAAAACTTCGGAAAAGGGTCGGTGTTGCAGTCTTCAGGATCGAGAGATTGAAGAGTTTCTCGAGGGGACGGGAGATTAGCGATCGCGCGAAGAATTAACGATCGATGACCGGTAGGGGCTACCCCGCTCCTATCACTCAAAGGTTACATAATTTTTAAGGTCGCTAATTTCAGGGTTGGGAAAACGTTTAACAATTTTCCAAAGCACAACATAACTCCCGTCGGGGTCTTGGCGAATGGGTCGAAACGCAATTAATAAATCGCTGCTAGGCGTTTCGAGGATGCGTCCCGCGTGTCGCCGACGCGATCGCGCAATGGGTTCGTCGTTGAGAACCACCTCGGGCAATTGATATTGTACGAGGCGCAACAAATACGTGCGATCGCGTTCCATACGAGCATAAGCAACCGCTGGAGGTCTCGCCTCTGGAAGGATATCCAAACCGAGTTTATCAAACAAAAAGCGACGTTGGTCGGCTTGAATGGCTTGCAGCCTTTCGGGGGGACGGTAATTGCGGAATAATTCGCGTTGGGCGGAGGAAAGTTCGTCAAAATCGTTATTATCCCAGTCGATGCGACCGTCGTCGAAGTCGGGGAAGTCTTCAAAGTCAGTGTCGTCGCCGAGATCGGCTATAAAACCGTAGGTGAGGGAGTCGGCGGGAATGATTAAAGTATCGCCTTCGACTTTGAGGGTGAGGCGAGGAATAAACCCTTTGGCGAGGGTTTCGAGGGGGACAAGGGGGAGAGGAGAGGCGACAGCGGGGGCGAGGCGATCGCGCAATTGATTGAGATCCAGCGGCGAAGGCGGTGCGTTAAACAGGGTGGCAATGCCGGTATTGGGTTGGGCGAGTACGTCTTCGTAGCGTCTGGCTTCGTCGGGATAGAGAGCAAAATAATTAGTTTCTCCAGTATTTACACGGACTCCTGGGGTATCCCTTGACGACGGCAGAACTTCGCGTGCCGTTAACAACAATCGGCGGCTGGTTTCGATGGCGTACAGCGCTTGGGCGTTGGGAATGGATGCGCTGGGGTAAAGAGGTTCGCCTGCTTCCGGCGCTTTAGCGGGTTGTCCGATAACGACGGGTTTTGCAGTTTCGTTTTCCGGGGAGAACGCAGTTGTTGTCGCCAATTCAACGGGTGCGAGGAGGGAAGTGGGACGGTCGAGGAAAGGGACGAGGGGTTCGAGTTGTTGTTGGGCGTAGTAGAGGGAGCAGTAAACTTGGTGTTGGGCGGGGGTATAATCGCGAGGGAGAACGCCATCTCGACAGAGAAATTGAGGCATAATTGAGCGGTCTCGGAGATAGCGTTCGAGTTTGACCAGGTGCAACCATAGGTTTTCTCGGGCTTGTTGTTGGCGTTGGGACTGAGGGGTGCCTAAGAGGTTGCGACCGTTGAGTTGGATGGGGTTGGCAACGTTGGAGGGGGCGAAAATCATCGCTTCTTCCAGTTGTTGGAGGATTTGAAACTGTTCTGCGATTAGTGCTTGCGATCGCGCCCAAAACTCATTTTCTGCTATGGTTATATCTTGGGCAACTTCGACGGAATTCGAGGGCGCGATCGCCTCCTGCGCCAATGTTTCTCCAGCCATTGCACCAGCGACTAACACAGACGCACCCACCCATAAACTCCAGTAACGCATTAATTTTTAATTTTTAATTTTTAATTTTTAATTGGATACAATTCCTATAATACACCGCAAAATATACTCTTCCAACGGTTGCGTTTCCCCGTTGCGATATTTCACCAAGCACTCGATATAATCGGGTTCCGAGGGACGAGGTTCAATGGGGAAGCGTTTGGGCCAATAGCCATAACGTCCTAAAATAGCCCACAGAATAAATCGTGCCGCGTGACCGTTGCCGTTTGCGTAGGGGTGAATGCGCAAAACTTGCTCGAACACTCGACAGGCAAAGGCGACGGTATTCAACAGGTGTTCTACTGGCGAAAACTGCTCTTTTGGCAGGCGAAATGTTGCGTCTAATAGCTGAAGTCCCGCGCGCACCATTTGAGCAATTTGTTCCATTTTTTGAGGCGCGATCGCGGCATTACATCCGACTCGCTTATCGCCCTCAACGCCAATTCCATACTCTTTTAAACAGGGGAAATCTTCGCCTCGATAATGTCCTGCAAAATAGTCGTATCCCGGTGGAGTTAACGCTTCAAATAAATAGCGATGAACCGCCCTCGAATCAGCCGCGCTTTCTGCCGAATCTAATTCTCCATTACGCAATTGTACCAAAAGATCGACGACTTTACGTTTAAGAATTGCTTGATGCTGCGGATTTGTCGCGTATTCCCACTGAGGACAATCTTTGGCATTCATCCCAGTTCCAGCCATCAGAGTTGATACGAATTCTTATAAAAAACGACAGATGGAAATTGGGAGGCAAGAGAAATGGCGAATGACTAATCTAACTAATTTAGTCGATCGCGCCAGCAACATCCCTCGCTAGGTCATCGGCCCAAATCCAGCTCTCCTCGTCGTAGCGATTACTGAGAGAATTAATAGCTTTTTCCGCTAAATTCCGTAAATCTTGCGAACTACAGAGAGGTTGGGCCGTAGTGAGACGTTCCACTACTTCTAGTAATTCTACCAGAGATTCCTCAAAAACGGGACTCCAAACTTCAGCGATCCCGGGCAAGGCATGGGTTTTGAGGAGAAGAGGGGTTGGAACTAAGGCAGCGAGGGGATTGAGAGTCGTATAGTCCGGCATGGGTAAATAACACAGGAGATTCGAGCGACATCTTATTATAATTCAATAGAGGTCGCGAGCCTTAAATCTCTTACTATTAAGTGTTGATTTTTAAAGATACTGTAAAGCGTTAGGGGAGATTGCCAAATTTTTAGGAATGCTTAAGTTTCATATTCTAAATACCGAACCGTTCATGACTTGACATAGGAAGTGACTTGTTCCCAAAGATCGGGGAACCGTTGGCGGAAGTCGTCAGAGCGACCGAATTCCATGTCCCGAAAATCAAAACCCGGTGCTACAGCTTCTCCTAATAGTCCAAATTCGCCTTCTTCTAAAACGGCGGCTTTCCAGTAGCCGCCAGGAACGAGAAGTTGAGGGACTTCTCGATTGTTTAAATTTAAACCTAGCTTATAGGTTTGCAAATTTCCTTGGGGATCGATGAGGAAGTAGGTAATAGGAGAACCAGAATGAAAGTAATGCAGAATGTCGGATTGATTGACATGAAAATAATCGATGGGACTGTCGTCTGTGAGGAGATAATAAATCGAAGTCATTGCCGATCGTTGTTGCCCCACTCGATCGGTTTTGATATTGAGCTCGGAACGATAAGTTTCGGAGTAGTAACCACCTTCGGGATGGGTTTGCAAGGACAGTTTTTGGATTAATTCGTGCTTGTTCATTTTTTTTTACGTTATTGTGTTGAATGAATTGATTGTCGATAACTGTGGCGTTATTGCTAGCGATAATGCCAGAAATATTTGCACCGTTAAAATCGTTTGTTACATTGTCGCCTTGACCGTATTGATAAATTGTATTTGACATTTCAGAATTTCTCAGATAAAGGTTTAATAATTCATAGGTTAAGCGTAAAAATTGACTGCCGTGCAAGAGCAACATAGCGTAGGTTTGTCCTTCGTCGTCGCTGAATTCAACTTCATAAACATCTGGTGCTAATAATTCGACAATCGTTCCCACACCGGCTATATCTTAACGATTACCTTGAATGCGATCGCCTCCAAAGTTATCGCCCTGACCGTATTGATGCGTGGTTTGAGAACGGCGATCGCGATTGTCTTGATAAACGCGATCGCTAACGCCGGGATAACCCTCATCTTCATCATAATATCCATCCAACAATTGTTTTCTGCGGCGAGAGGCAACTGTTTCGTATCCATCCAACAATTGTCGCAGATCGAGGCGCAGTTTCAGCTTGCCAATGGAAACTTGACTGTCGCCCATCTCTTCGAGTCCCAGCAGTTTTTCGTAATTCAACAGATCGGCAGCGGGATGTCCGGGAACGGAAACCCATTGACTGACTTCTAAGTAGGGCTTGCTGAAAAAGTTGTTGAGCCAAAGCCTCAAAAAGTGGGCTGAAAAAACATAAGCTAAGTAGGAATAAAGCGAAGCTTTATATAAATTTAAATAATCGGTAAATCCCTCTTTTC
>JAXHVQ010000165.1:0-11843 GCA_034189065.1 Cyanobacteriota bacterium | reverse complement strand
TCGTTTCGTACAGAATTCAGAATTCAGAATTCAGAATTCAGAATTTGAGAGAGGAGCGAGGAATTCTTAAAAGTAGACGATTTCTCATCTCCGTTTACGTCTCGGAGCAAAAACGCTATATAGCGACAAAGGTGCGTTACGCTGCGCTAACACACCCTACAAATAGGGGCTTTGCGTAAGTCCTAAAAATGCTACAGATATTTCCCCCCGTCCCCCAGTCCCCCCATCTCCCCATCTCCCCAGTCTCCCCGTCCCCCATTAACGTAACAGATATTGCCGAACAGCAGAAACCGTTTGTTCGCTCCAATAGGTGACAGTTTGAGGGGTTTCGGCTTCAACCATGACGCGGAGGAGAGGTTCGGTTCCCGAAGGACGGACTAAAATGCGGCCCCCATCTCCCATTGCATTTTCAGCAGCCGCGATCGCGCGCATCAAAGGTTCGCATTCTTGCCAGCGACGGCGGCGTTCGCTATCTTCAACCCTGACGTTGCACAATCGTTGGGGATAGCGTTGAAAGCTGTTATCGACTAATTGCGCCAAGGAACCGCCCGACTGCTGTACTAAAGCGGCTAAATGCAGGGCTGTTTGCAAGCCATCGCCGGAATAACTGTGATGGTGACAGAGAATATGTCCCGACTGTTCTCCCCCCAACATTGCGCCCGCAGTTAACATTTCGGCTTGAACATAGCGATCGCCGACGGGAGTCCGTCGAAATTGTCCCCCAAGGTTCTGCCACGCGCGCTCAAAGGCCAAGTTAGCCATGACGGTGGCAATAATCAGATTTTGAGGGAGTTTTCCCCGTTCTTCGAGGGCTTTTCCCCAAAAATAGAGAATGTAGTCCCCATCGACGACTCGTCCCGTCCCATCTACTGCCAGGACGCGATCGGCATCGCCATCGAAGGCAAACCCGATATCGGCGTTGTGTTCCTTAACCGCCGCTTGTAGGGGTTCGAGATGAGTCGAACCGCATCCAACATTAATGCGATCGCCCCGGGGTTGTTCGTGCAAGCAAATCGGTTCCGCGCCTAAGCGTCGAAAGGCAGCAGGGGCGAGGTTTGCGGCGGCTCCCCAAGCGAGATCGAGAACCACGCGCAGGTTTTGGAAATTGGTACTCCTCGGTAGCGATCGCTCTAATGCTTCGATGTAATCTCGGGCCAGTTCGGGTCGGGAGTAGGAAACTCCTCGACAAGTTGCCCCATCCATGCTGCCTCGATTTCCGCGAATGCCCGCTTCAATTTCTTGGGTCCAACGCTCGGCTAATTTAGTGCCGTCTTCGCCAAAAAATTTGATGCCATTATCTTCGGGGGGGTTGTGACTGGCGGAAATCATAATGCCGCCGATCGCGTCGCTGTTCCCGGTGAGGTAAGATACGCAAGGAGTCGGACACAACCCCACATTCCACACATCGAGACCCGCCGCCGTCAATCCAGCAGTGAGGGCTGTAGCAAGCATTTCGCTGGAGTTGCGCGAGTCTTGACCTAAAATAACCGGTCCCGACCTCGCAGCGATCTCTGGCAGTACGCGAGCTGCCCAAAATCCGGCTTGCACCGCTAAAGGTGCATCCAACACTTCTCCCACTTTACCCCGAATGCCGTCGGTGCCGAATAACGGAGTTAAAGGATTGATGGGAGAGATTGAAGGGGAGGGTTTTAGGGGAACGCTAGACGAACCGTGCTGCTTCGAGCGCATTGGCGATGTAACCATAATGAGACTGTCCTCACACACACTACACAGTGTGAGGATATCATTTTCGCGCTGGAATTACCTCCTTGGTTGCTCATTTTTACTGGCATTCCCACTTTTTTCTCGGCAGCGCCCCGGCAATTACGGATTTTTCGGGTTAAGGGTCGCGATCGCGCTTCTTTTAGGAGGATGACGCTTCGACTTTCGGTAATAATAAGGTCAATACTCCGTCAACCAGTTCCGCGTTGACGCGATCGCGATTCACGCGAACGGGTAAGGGAAAGTTACATTCCAAAGGGCCATAGTGCAGTTCCGAGGGGAACAGTTCTTTGGCTCCTTCGTTTTTAGCTTCGGGATGTTCGCCACGGATCGAGACGGTTTCGGGGCTAACTTGAATTTCTAAATCGTTAGCCGTCAAACCGGGCATTTCTGCTTTTAAAATGAGATGCGTGGCTGTTTCTTTAACTTCGATGGCCGGACACCAAGCCTTACGATGATTCGTTGCAATCGTCATTGGACCTCCTTACAACATATCGAGTCGTTTATTATAGATGCGATTGACAGTTTTATCTTTCTTCTTCAAACTTAAAAAACATTTGTGAGGAATTTGTGAGGAGAGAGCGATACTTCAGGAAACTTCACAACATCCCAAAATTTGCCATCGAGTGCTGCGTGCTGTGGAAAATGCGGAGTTGAGATGCACAACAACTTAGCAATATGGCAAAGCATCAAAGCAATGAATAATGAATAGTGAATAATGAATAGTGAATAATGAATGGTGAAAAAAGAGTACTTTAATTGCCGCGCGATCGCCGTCAAAATTCAACCCCGTCTCGTCGCACGCCAGCAATACCGAAACCGTCTTTCCTTCAACTGGATACATTTCGCGATCGCCTCCTTTGGCAATTATCGCGCGCAACTCGTACAACTCCGCGCCGCGCAGCCAAGAATGGAATTCCGAGAGCAATTTTGCCTCTGCTTGCACTAATCTGAATAGAGTACGCTCTTAGAATGGGATTGACCCCAAGGGAGAAACGCCATGCTCCAAACCCAACCGAAAAAACTCACCTTCTCCGAATATCTTGAGTATGAAGACGAAACCGATAACCGTTACGAATTGATTGATGGAGAGTTAATACCGTTGCCACCCGAATCAGGACTGAACATTGCGATCGCCAATCACCTATTTTTCGTTTTAGTGAGCGCGGGGGTTCCTCTCCCATTAGTTCACCCCCATTCTTGCGAGATCCAAGTTCCCATTCTTCAACCCTCAGATGCGGCTAACCGCTATCCCGACTTGGTTGTGTTGCGCCAAGAGCATTGGAACTTAACTCAAACTCGACTGACCCTCACCCTTGATATGCCTCCTCCTCGATTAGTCGTGGAAGTGGTTAGTCCCGGCAAAATGAGTCGGGAGCGCGATTACACCCACAAACGCGCTCAATATGTTGCCCGGGAAATACCCGAATATTGGATTATCGACCCCCAACAACAGCTCGTTACGGTGCTGCGACTCGAAGAGGGTCGGTACGGAACGAGCGAGTTTCGAGGCACAAAGCGCATCATTTCCCCCACCTTCCCCGAATTGGAACTGAGCGCGCAACAAATTTTTACACTCTAGAAGAATCGCGCTCTTGGGCGCATCCTTTTGTCAGTCCATGTTGGAAGGTCTCTTGAGGAACCCGGGACGAGAGTAGATTTTTAACCGTGCGACTCCTGCCTTAAGTTTTCAGCAATATCATCAAGGGTGTGTTGCTGTGCCATCAGCGTTTCGGCAAGGGTTTTTAGGATAAACGCGAATGTTTCGATCTGTTTGGAGTCTCTCGAGTGGTCGAGGAGAAGATAAGCAAGCTCAACGAAGGCTTTTGTATAGTCGTCCAACGATGCGGCAATTTCTTGGATTTTGTAATAATTGTTTGTTAGCATTTCATTGCTCCTGCTGGAATTAAATTGCTTGGGAGCGACATCTGCTGGAGGCGTTTGATTTTCGTGGCTTCAGCAGATTTTCGCGTTTCTGAGATTTGTCAATAGTGTTTGAAGATATTTACAATAGGTCGATTGCCCAGATGTACTGGCTTTCTGGCCTTTTGCAGTTCTTCTCTCATACTAATAGAAATAAAAGAATAAGTCAACTTAACCAATCTGCTTCTAGATCGGAATCGCTAATGAGTCATGTGGGGGAAAAAATCAAACAACGACGGCGATCGCTGAACCTGACGCAGCAACAAGTCGCCGATCGCTTGGGAGTAACGGTAACAACGGTGAAAAATTGGGAAGCGGGGAGATACATTCCCAAGCTTTATCTGGAACAAGCGAAAGCCTTGTGCGACCTTTTGAGGCTTTCTTTGGATGAGTTGGTCGATGAGTAGTCTCTATTTTTCCAACGGTTGCGCTGCTCCAGGGGCTATGTTAAACGCTGCACTAACGCTTAAAATAGAGACAAACACCACCGCCTGTGAACCCACAACGCATCCTCCTTTGGTACCGTAACAGCCTGCGACTGCGCGATCGCGAACCCCTCTACCGCGCGCAACAAGCCAAGGCCCAAATTATCCCCGTCTACTGCTTCGATGTAGTTTTATACGCATGAAGGAGGGGCATTGCGATGCAATGCCCCCTTAACTGAGTTAAAGATTAAATTATCAGAAAGGAAAATTAGATATTCTCTTTCTTATTACGCTTGAGGATCGAAACTGCGCCCATTGAGCCAACCGCGAGTAAACCCAACATAGAAGTCGGTTCGGGAACAGATTCAGCTTCCTCATATTCCAAAGTTGCTTCTACAAAAGCAGTATCTAAACTGATGTTAACCCCCGGTAAGAGATTGACGGCAATATTGACAATTGAGTCTTGAGTGATGTTGAGTAAATCCAGACCGGCGATCGTAAAGCTTTGCTCCCATAATTTATCATTGAAACTAAAGTCAGTAATGACGTTGGCAGGGGTAGCTGTTACTTGAGATTGAGTAAAGATACCGTCAATGTCAACAGACAAGCTTTCAAGGGTTGGGAAGCCGAAGCTATAATCCCCACGAGCCCGAATTGTAAAAATTCCATCGGTTCCGTCGGACTTGGCGACGGGAGAGAAGCTAAAGTTAAAATCTTGTCCGGGAATCGTTTGGGATGCAGAATCGTTCAGAACGATTAACGCTGCTTCTGCTTCTGTGGCATAGCTCGTTCCCAACCCGAGCGCGACAGCTCCAGCAGCAGCTAAGGTCAGCCTTTTCATTAAGGTTACACTAGACATTGGTAGAATTGCTCCAAAAATAGGTTTCTAGCAAGTGAAAGAAATGCTATTGCTTAATTCACTCTGAAGTTGGATTCACCACCGGACACATGAATTCCGCAAACGCTTACAATAGAGACAAACACCACCGCCTGTGAACCCACAACGCATCCTCCTTTGGTACCGTAACAGCCTGCGACTGCGCGATCGCGAATCCCTCTACCGCGCGCAACAAGCCCAGGCCCAAATTATCCCCGTCTACTGCTTCGATCCCCGGCAATTCGGTAAAACTTCCTACGGTTTTCCCAAAAGGAGCGCATTTCGAGCTAAATTTCTCCTCGATAGCGTCGCCGACTTGCGCCGTTGCCTACGCGCGGTGGGTAGCGATCTCGTTATTTGCCACGGAAAGCCGGAACGAGAAATTCCTCGCCTCATTAAAGAATACAATATCGATGCAGTTTATTTCGACCAAGAAGTTACCGCCGAAGAAACTGCCGTCGAAAAAGCGCTCTGCAACTCCCTTTCCCAACTGGGAACTCGGGTACAATCTTTTTGGGAAGCCACCCTCTATCATATCGACGACTTACCCTTTGCTCCCGACAACTTACCCGAAGTTTTTACCCAATTCCGCAAGCAAGTCGAGAAACATTCTACCATCCGACCGACCTATCCCGCGCCCCAAGAGTTACCCGCTTTACCCGAGGGGATTGAGAGGGGCGAAATTCCCCGCCTCGAAGATTTTGGGCTGACTCCTCCCTCTTCCGATAAACGCGCGGTTCTGGAGTTTGAAGGAGGCGAAACGGCCGGGTTTGGACGATTGGAGGAGTATTTTTGGAAACGCGATCGCCTCAAAGTTTACAAGAAAACGCGCAACGGAATGTTGGGGGCGGATTATTCTTCTAAATTCTCGCCTTGGTTGGCTAATGGCAGTCTTTCGCCACGTTATATTTACGAACAGGTGCAAACCTACGAACGAGAACGCATTGGCAATGATTCTACCTATTGGTTAATCTTTGAATTGCTGTGGCGCGACTATTTTCGCTTCATTTGCGTCAAACATGGGACAAAGATTTTCCGTTCGTCTGGGTTGCGGGGAGTTGAGATTCCGTGGCGAGAGGACGAGGAGATGGGAGATGTCTGGCGGTGGGGACAAACGGGGTATCCTTTAGTGGATGCCAATATGCGCGAACTGGCAGCGACGGGGTTTATGTCCAACCGGGGACGGCAAAACGTGGCAAGTTTTTTGACGAAGAATTTGGGGATCGACTGGAGATTTGGGGCAGAATGGTTTGAGTCGCTGTTAATCGATTATGATGTTTGCAGTAATTATGGCAATTGGAATTATACAGCGGGTGTAGGGAACGATGCTCGCGGATTTCGGTATTTCAATATTCCCAAACAGTCTCTCGATTACGATCCCCAAGCTCAGTATATTCAACATTGGCTGCCGGAATTGGCATCGCTGCCTGCGCATTTCGCGCGGGAACCGTGGAAACTGAGCGTTGCGGAACAACAGCGCTATGGGGTGCGTTTGGGAGAGGATTATCCGCATCCGATAGTGGATTTTCGGCGATCGCTGGCGGAAAATGAGAGAGTATATCAAGCGGCGATCGCAGCAAACCGCAAATAGTCCCCCACGGGGAATTCAAAACCCAAAATGGGCTAAAGCTCAATGGTACTGACTTAAAAGCTACCGAACTCAAGTTCGCCGCTAAAAATACCCACTCCGTTGAAACGGACTAAAAACCCAATTTATCTAGATTTTTAACCCGTTAAAACGGGTTTAATGTAGGGACGTTCAATTGAACGTCCCTACAGCCCGAAATTGATTTCAGGGCTAATTTCAACTTCAAACCATCATCCTATCGTTACAGAGCCATTAAATTCAATCTCGAACGCAAAACTATCTTGGACATCGTAGGGAAGACCAGAGGGGTTATTGTTAGGATCTGCGTCAGAAATCCCAAGCTCAACGGTATAGTTTCCATTGTAAAGGGGAGCACCTAAAAACACGTCTTTGAAGGTGAAGTCAAAATTCGCGAGATCGATTGGTTCAAAAGGATTCAGGGGCCTGTTCAGGGGGATTGTAGAATCATAGACTAGAAACCCATCTTTCTCCACAGTAACTTGGTAGGTTAAGTCATCCCCCTCCAGATAATCCAAGGCGTTAAACGTTTCACCGCTAATATCTGTGGTATTGTTATCTAGAAAGGTTTCAAATTGCTCTTGTAGATAAGGTTGGGTTTGAACGCGAGCATCATCCGTCAGCGCTAGAGAACCGGGCAAGAATTTAGCACCCCCTTCAGAAGCGGCATATTCTTCTAAAGTCGCTGTGCTGGTCAGAATGGTTCCGTCGGGAAGATTGTCATCGACTTCTAAATCAAACGTAATAATCGCAACGTTCTTACCACTGGTAGCATCATAAGCGGAAATAGCACCCATCCCCGCAGAATCGACTAACTGAATCTCAGCACCCATTCCTGTAAGCGTATAGTCAATATTTGCTCCCGTGCCATCAGTAACTTTAAGATTCAACATTTCTGGGTTACTAGGAATAGTAAATCCTGTAGGTAAAGCGTCCTTAATGAGAACGTCAAATGCACCATTGGGAGCCAAACCAATATTTTCGACGACGACCGCGAAAGTCACTAAATCTCCTGAACCGAGATTGTTCAAATCTGCCGTTACATCACTGTCAAAATAGTTAGTGTTTGCAAGCGTATCCGAGTTGATTACACCTGAAAACCTTGGCCCCGGTGTTCCTGGATCGGTAAAACTAATATTCTCAGGACTCCCAACAACCGGGAAGAATTCGCTAAATACAGCCTTCTCTTCGCTGGTGGCGACAACCCCCTTAGTAATCTTGAGTTCGGGTTTTGCAAACTCAAGCGTTGCAAGCTTATAAAATTGACGAGAACCTGCATTTGTACTCCCTTCTCGTTGATAAACGAGATTGGTGAGTGACAAGTTATTTTGTATTTGCTGCTCGTCAACTTCTAAAGTATAGAGAAGTTCGATTGTTACAGGGCCGGCAGTAGGAGTCGTCGAATCGTCGAAAGTTCCGTAGTCAATGTTCAACAAATTGCTTTGATTGTTTACACTCAAAGTCGGGCTGATACTTCCACCCAGAAGGGTAGACAGCGTATCTTCCGGACCATAGGAGATCGTATTTAATGCAGGTATTCCACCAAAACCGAGTACTGTACTTATATCCAGATCGCTGACATCAAAAGCCGGGAAAGAAAGTTCAGAAGTGAAATTTAAGTTTTCGATATCCGCAAAAGGCAGCGTATATTTGATGCGATAGGTAACGTCATCCCCCGCTTCCACAGTGCCGTTTCCAGCGCCAAGTATACCATCAATCGCATAAACGCTGACCTCATAGTCGTCGGCATACCTACCACGGGGTAGGCGAAAACTAAATCCATCTCCATCGGCTTCCTCAAAACCCGTAGGAGTTAAAGTATCAACATCTAAAACATCGCCCGTAATTGCGACAGAATTGCTGAGACGGTCGCCGTTATCAACGGATGAGTCGCCCGATGGAAAAGAGGTCGTAAAATCCTCTTGAACGATCGTGCGGAATTTGAGGGTTCCTGTCGTTGCGCCAAAAGTTCCGGTATAGCCACCACTGCTACCGATGCGACCCCCTAATAATTGAGCGTCACTTCCTGATGCGACTAACTGATTAGAAAGATCGAAAGTAATTGTTCCCGTAGCACCTGGATTGACGACACTGTAGTTACTGGGATCGAAGCTACCAGCTATATTTGAATTATGTTCGTCAACGGTGAAAGTCGGAATGAAACTGGCATCAAAAAGTTGACCATCGGAAAAGGTATTGTTGATGATGACATCTTCAAAGGCAAAATAATCCGAAACGGCAAAATTAAAACTGTATTCGATGACATCCCCCGGACTGAACCCCGGAGCGTTATTATCTACGACGACCGAGTAGTTTTGCTGAATCCCGATCGCCGTTTCAATAATGGTCTCGTCAATGTCGCCCAAATCTTCTGTGAGGTTCGTCAGAGTCGGATCGCGATCGTCATACGGATCCCACGACACCGCCGTTACAAAAGCATCATTATTAGCGCGCTCGTCATCGGCAGTGTCGGGGTCGAGCACGGGATTCCCATTTTCGTCCAAACGTCCGACTTCAACATCAAAACTGAAAAAGGCATCAGTCCCATTAGCACCAGTTACATTACCAAACTCAGCAGTTACAACACCTCCTGGAACTCCGGGTGTTGTATATGAAGACCCTATAGCATTAGTAGAAACATTCCCACTATATAAAATATCATCGGGTAAATGATCCTCCAGATTTAAGGTCTCGATTGTTTGTCCGGGTGCCACGTCAACAACAATGTTGTACCGTCCGCCAAAGTTTTCGCCCGTAATAATTTCAGAAGGTAATGGATGATTGTTGTCAAATCCATTGCTGAAAAATTTCCGCACCCTGAATAATTGCGGCTCTAAACTATTATCCGTCGCCGTCTCATCAAAGATGGGAGCAGGATCGAGCGTGGGATTTGCACCGTAACGAAAACCACCCCGAGTCGCTACTGTCAATTTAGGATCGTGGTTGGGATCGGTTGGGTCTCGATAATCTGCATTCTTACTAATTTTAACTTCTACTTCAAACTTCAACGGTTCTTGGTCGGGAGCAAAGCTATCTGTGATTAAGGGAATGACATATAAAGTGTCGTCTGCCCCAATTCCGGGAGGAACAAGACTGGTTACGTCGATTGTGCCTGCATAGGGATGATCGACCAACAAATTGCCCGAACCCGTCGGGTCTTCATAGATAGTAGCCATCGGGATATCCGGGTCGTAACAAATCAGGTTAATCCCATCAAATAAATCATCATCCGCAAGAGCTTTGACCCCAACAAACTCAAAACCATCATCTCCATCAACGCCAGTCGTATCGAGGAATAGGTCGATAAAAGGAGCGTAACCGATATTCCCAGGAGCAGATGTATTGCTAGGAGGGGATGCGACGTTATCAAACGTCACGACAAACTTGTGATTTTCGCCAATTAACCGTTTTTCGCGATCGGGTTCGTTTCGATAAATATAATTCGGAAAAAAGTCAACGGTGGTTTCTGGAATTGGCTTGTTCGTGTCTTCACCAAGCACGACATAAACCTTACCATCACCACCGTTAGCGCCTGGAGCGCCAATTAAGAAATCATTCAGATCGTCGCCGTTGACATCTCCTGCATCGCTCACCGACAACCCAGTTAAATCGTCAACTCCAAGATCGTCAAGATCGACGGAAAAACCGTCATTGGGTTCTAAGGAAGAAAGATCGAGACTTGTGCCGAAACCGTCTGTACGTCCATAAACGACATAAACTTGACCAGAATCATTCAGTCCGTTGGTATCTGCGTAAGGTTCTGCAATCAAGAAATCATCAATTCCGTCGCCGTTGATGTCTCCCGCAGCACTAATCGCTTCAAATTGGCGATCGTCGTTATTCAGACCATCGATATAAAAACCATCTGCACCCGTTCCATTAACGATATCGGGAATCGTTTGTAAGGGGTTGCTAAAACTGGGTTTGCCAAAAACAACATAAGTTCGTTGTGTAGAACTTCCATCAGGTGCAGTCACACCAAAGTCGTCGTAACTGTCTCCATTAATATCGCCTACACTACTGATTTTCCAACCCAAAAGTTCTCTTGGCGGGCCTGATGCGCCCTCTAAAGCAAAACCATTGTTCCCGTCCAAAGTGTTCAGATCGAACGGACTTGTCAAAGCATCGCCAGAAACGACATACGTTTTTCCGTCTCCAAGGTTATCGCCAATAGCACCAATAATGATGTCGTCTTTGTCATCTCCGATGATATTTCCAGTCGCAACTGAGAAGCCTAACTGCGACCCCGCACTTGTAGGATTAGAATTGCTTATTGTCGCAACAGACGTACCTGTAGGAGGGCTGTTAATATCGACAACACTAGGAATTGGTGTATTTTGACCAAAGACGACATGAACTTCTCCATTCCCCCCATTAGCACCAGTAGCGCCAATAACGACATCATCTATACCGTCGCCATCAATATCGCCGCTACTCACCGAATGTCCTAATAAGTTAAAGGGAGAACCGTTATTAACAATCGTAAAGCCTTCCCCCGTTGGGATGTTGGTTACATCCGTCGCTAAGCTACCACTGGAATTGCCATAAATGACATAAGTTTTACCATTATTTCCATCGACAGTATGGTCGCCAACAATAATGTCGTCCAAACCATCGCCATTGATATCGCCAATACTGACTGATATGAATGAAGGATTGGGGGAATTCAGCGCAATGGTTTGAGTGGTAGAAGCATTTAAATCCGTATTGCCAAAAAAGACATAAAGTTCGCCGTCACCTCCATCGGCACCCGGCGCGCTATAGAGGAAGTCCTTGAGACCATCTCCATCAAAGTCGCCGTTACCTTTGACAATCCGGCCTAAGTCGGATAGAGGATCTGGATTCGTAATCACAAAAGGATCGGATGCACCGTTCGCGCCGTTGATAGTAATGGTTGCTGTTTGAGCGACACTAATGCTGTTGCTGTCAACAATGTTGTAGCTGTACTCAATGGTTTCCGACTCCCCTTCTGTCAAACGATTGTAGGCAGAAGGCGCAATATTGAGACTGTTACCACTAAAGGTGACACCCGAAGCATCGCCACCGGTTAAGGTGAGACCATCTACCTCCAGCACGGCTCTACTTTCGCGCAACACTCCATCCAGAAGGTTAACCCTGAAGTTGGCATCGTCTTCTGTAGCGGCAACATTGAGGGGGAAGAGTTGGATGGGTAAGGGCTTGGTGGGGAAGAGATCGATGGGGAAGGGTTTGGTGGGGAAGAGATCGATGGGGAAGGGTTTGGCGGGGAAGAGGTCGATGGGTAAGAAGAGTGGGGGGTCGATGGGCAAGG
>JAXHVQ010000164.1:2447-12005 GCA_034189065.1 Cyanobacteriota bacterium | reverse complement strand
CCTGCTCCCCCTGCTTCCCCTGCTCCCCCTGCTCCCCTGCTTCCCCTGCTCATCACAATACTTATTCAGTAAACCCTAGCTAGGGCGGTTGCACGCTTGCCAAAGGTCGCTCCGCATGGGTCGAATTTCTTTGCGTCCATTGAAGTTTTTGCTAACAATAACGTAAAGTTTGGTTGCAAATGGGACTTTTGCTGTTCCCCCACGAGAGAATCGTGATAAATTGAGAATTGAAGCCGGTAAAGCTTCCCTGACAGATAAAAAGCAGGGTTAAAGTTAACACAACTCAAAGAGGTAAACACGCTGTTTCTTATTCTATCTGTCTCGTTCAACGCAGAAAACAGCAACCAACAAGAAAGCTACACTTTCCTTAAGTAGAGCCGATGGGAGCAATGAAACTGAAGTGTTTCTTCAGATTTAACTCTACGCAGTTTCAAGTAAGAGAAGGAAAGGTTTAGCAAATCTAGTCTGGTTGCTGTTTTCGCTATAAAGAGGAACGTTTCGCAAAGCGTCCGTAAGTTAAATTAGAACTTGATTCTTTCTCCTCGCGCCCTCAGAAATTCAGCAAGAATCTCAACATTGCTTTTAGGTGCTTTTAAGCTAAATCGAAAAGCAAAATTTCCGAATCTTCCAGTGCAGCAATTTCTAAATTCGACTCATTATTAATCGCCGCACCGTCCCCCGCCTGAAGGGAAATGTCGTTTAAAGAAATTGCACCTCTAGCGACTTGTACCCAGGCATAGCGTTGGGGGTTAAAGGCATAAGAAACGCAATTTCCCTCGCGCAACACTCCGGCGTATAAATTCAAATCTTGATGAACGGTTAGCGCGCCGTCGCTGCCATTGCGATTTGCAACTAAGTGGAGGCGATTTGGGTCTTTCGCGATGCCAAAATTGCGCTGTTCGTAACTTGGTTCTAAGTTTGGCGTATCTGGCAAAATCCAAATTTGCAGAAAATGAACGGAGTCGGTTGTTGAGGCATTATACTCGCTGTGAAGAATTCCCGTTCCTGCACTCATGCGTTGAACCTCTCCCGGTTGAATGAGAGAACCATTGCCGAGACTGTCCTGATGTTTCAGGGTTCCTTCAAGAACGTAGGTAATAATTTCCATATCGCGATGGCCGTGCTTGCCAAAACCGGCTCCCGGACTGACAGAATCTTCGTTAATAACGCGCAGATTTCTAAAGCCCATAAACTCGCGATCGCGATAGTTGGCAAAAGAAAAGGTATGATGGGTGTCGAGCCAACCATGATTGGCATGACCTCTTTCATGGGATTTGCGAACTTTAATCATAATTTGACATCCGAAATAATCGGAACAAAGAGTGGAAAAACGATTTCCTAGAGATTGCTATGACTGCCATCGCAGAACGGCGCTTTTGCCGTATGCTTACAGTTGCACAAAGCAACCTTCTTGGCTTCAGTAACTTCAAAAACAAGGGGAGTAAACTCGGTGCCTTGATGCGCTCCGTTACAAAAAGGTTGGTTATTAGATTGACCGCAACTGCACCAATAATAGGTTCCCGGTTCCAGGTCGAGAAGGGCGGGTTTGCGATCGGAAATAATAGGTTGGTTCATTGGATGTTTGAAATAAAAAGTAGATTTGTCTAGCTCATAGTTTCAATGTAGCTCAAAGTCTGTTATTCTGGGAAGTACGCACTTTAAAGTCAGATAGTTTCCTAAAAGATACTATAGCTAGCTTATTTGGGTTGTGAAACTCGGTTCTTCGGAAGAAGAGAAGAATGGAAGAATGGGAGAATAGAAGAGTAGAAGAATTCACCAAGCGCTCCCGACTGGTGCATCGGCGCTTCTATTCACCGGTTAGCGAACCCAGACAAGAAAATTCACCAATTTGAGAAATAAGCGAGGAATGACTTGAAGTTGGTGGTATCCGCGATCGCTGTTTACGTTCGAGGGCGAAAATACTATATAATAAGCCAAGCCGATTCAGCAGATCTTACGTATTTAAGCTCGGAAATCTGTCGTCCTTATAATACCAATTTAAGATGACGTTGCATAAATTCTCTTCCCCTAAATTCGCGATGAGTGTAATGGTGCGTTACGCTCCGCTAATACACCCTACTTGATTCTGTGCAGCTTCATGTCAATCTGGTATAACATTTTCAATGTTTAAATTATAGAAACTATGACCCGCCAAGCGCCCAAAAAAGAAAAACAGAATTGTCCGGCAGAAAAAACCCTCGCCGCGATCGCGGGACGCTGGAAACTCTTAATATTGCGCGAATTGTGTACGGAACAAAGACGCTTTGGCGAACTGCAACGTGCTTTATCGGGAGTGACACAAAAAGTGCTGACGCAACAACTGCGAGAGCTGGAAGCTGATGGAATCGTGCATCGGGAAATTTATCCCCAAGTTCCTCCCAAGGTCGAATATTCTCTCACAGAGTTAGGCATAAGTTTACAGCCCATTATTCAAAAAATGCACGACTGGGGTCAAGAAAATCGAGATGAGCGATAAGTTTCGGCAATTCAAAATTTTGAACTAGAGAGCGGGTAAATCTCCAGCTTCAATAAAGATAGAAAGGAGCGAGTAGATTCCCAATTTAAATAACTGTTGACTGACTAATGACTGTTTACTTTTATGCAAAATACTCGTTTGAATGTTTTATTTAATGTAACCGTCGATCGCGTCGTCGAACTATTTAGCAATCCGTGGCGGCGCATTGCTCTATTGGCGATCGGACTATTATTTGGCTTTTTTCTAGGTGGAAGTGCGGTAACGAGTACGGCAGGACAATTGGCCTATTGGGATGTCCCCGCTGCCGGTGCGGTGACATTAGTCGGCGAGGTCATTAGTTGGTACGTTTATGGTCGCTCGCGTCCAGGAATTCCCGGGCAAAGAAATCGAGGAAAGTTGCTAGCCGATACAATCAACGCGACAAAAATTGGGATTTTGTACGGTCTCTGTTTGGAAGCGTTCAAACTCAATACTTAAAAGAAACGCGATCGCGGTAAACTAACTTTGACCGACTGGTTTTTCCAACGCGCGATCGCTCGTTTCTACCTCCGTCCCCTCACCCGCCGAACGCAACCGCTCGTTTCCTTCCGCCGATGAAAGCAATTCACTTCGCTCGTCAGTTTTTCTCACCGAGCGTACCGCATTCAACGCCTCCTTAATCAACACGGCAGTGGGAACCGCAACAATGACCCCCAAAAGTCCGCCAACGCGCGCGCCAGTGAGAATTGCCACAAACACCCAAAACGGATTCAAACCGGTAACGCGCCCGAGAATCCTGGGGGCCATCCAATTTTCCACAATTTGCTGAACAATAGCAGCAACAGCGAGAACCTGTAGCGCCATGCCAATATCTCGCAGCGCCACCAAAAACGTTACCAGAATAATTCCCACCGAACCGCCAAAGGGAATAAGCGCCATTGCGCCAATGGTTAAACCAAAGAGCAAGCCAAAAGGAACTTTCAACAGGAGAAAACTCAGCGTCAACCCCACCGCCATAAACGTGGCATTAATAATCTGTCCGATAAAATAATTTTGGAAACTGAGGCGTAGAGTATCCGAAAAAGGTTTCTGAAGGCGCGTCGGCAGCCATTGAACAATACTGTGCCACACCTCATCGCTGTGTTGTAGCAAATAAAACGTCAAGACCACCGTCAATAGTACGTCCAGCAGCCGTACCACCGTGAGAACGGTCACATTCAATGCCAAATTGAGCGTTTGTCCGGCTAGGGTTTGTAGAGTATCCTTGACGCGCGTACTCAACTGCGCGATCGCGCCATCGAGACTGAGGGGCCACCCCATTGTATCAACTCGCTCGTTGAGCATCATCAACTGTCGCTGTCCCGAATCGAGCCATTCGGGGAGGCGCGCGACTAACTGCTGCGCCTGGGCGACAACAAGGGGAACCAGAGTCAACCCCAGTCCCAGCAGGATCAGAATGGCAATGAGGAAGACTAAAATTGCAGCTTGTTCGCGCTTGAGTCCCTTACTGGCTAGCCAACTTGCGGGATAATTCAGGAAGAAGGCCAGTAAAGCCGCGACGAGGAGAACGACAAAAAGCGACTGAAAATAGCCAAAGATGGCTGAAAAAGCCCAAGCATTTAAAACCGCCAAGGGCGCGGCTAGGGCAACTGCGAGCAAGCGATAGATAGGAGGAAAAGCCTCCCACCAGCGCAACAGCTTGCTTTTGGGCGGGGATGACCCAGTATTAACCATGAAAGAGTCCAATCGTTGAGCGATGCTATTGCTTCATTATTCTAGAAGAATACTGGCCTCGATAGTCTCTCTCATAGGGATCGATGTTAAGTTTTGGCGATCGATGAGCGTGCTGTTTGCAGGATTGGGTTTTTTTGAAAGACACTGTTGTTAGCGAACAACCTCTCCCCATCAGCCCGGGAGGAGTCTTCGCCGCCGACAGCGACGAATAGATCGCGATTGGGACACAAACGCATTTATAAGGCGGTTAGAAAAAGGCTGTCCGAAGCGAAATTAAATTATGCGATCGCGCTTCAAAATGCCGCCCCCGACCTTGCATAATAAGAATTTAAATCGCAAACTACGCCAGAGAAATCATGCACGTCGCCCAAAACATCACAGAACTGGTCGGTCGCACGCCTTTAGTTCGCCTCAATCGCGTTCCCCAAACCGAAAACTGCGTCGCCCAAATCCTCGTCAAACTCGAAGGCATGAATCCAGCCGCTTCGGTGAAAGACCGCATCGGAGTTAACATGGTGAACGTCGCCGAACAAGAGGGACGTATTACGCCCGGGACGACGGTTTTAGTCGAACCCACTTCGGGCAATACCGGAATTGCCCTGGCTATGACTGCCGCAGCCAAAGGCTATCAACTCATTTTAACCATGCCGGAAACCATGAGTGTAGAACGGCGAGCGATGTTACGCGCGTACGGGGCGCAATTGGAGTTAACGCCGGGAAATTTAGGGATGAAAGGGGCCATCCAGCGGGCGCAAGAATTGAGCGAAACCATTGCCAATGCTTATATGCTGCAACAGTTCAGCAACCCTGCCAACCCCGATATTCACCGCAAAACAACCGCTGAGGAACTTTGGCAGGATACCGACGGCAAGATCGACATTTTGATTGCCGGTGTGGGAACGGGGGGAACCATTACCGGTGTCGCTGAAGCCATCAAACAGCGCAAACCCGAATTTCAAGCGATCGCCGTCGAACCGTCTAATAGTGCCATCCTGTCGGGCGGAAATCCCGGTCCGCACAAAATTCAAGGCATTGGCGCGGGATTTGTCCCCGAAGTGCTGAATGTAACTGCCATTGACGAAACGATTACCGTCGGCGACGAAGAAGCGATAAAGTACGGCCGTCGCCTCGCCCGGGAAGAAGGCATTTTATCGGGGATTTCTTCGGGGGCGGCGTTATGCGCGGCCATTCGCGTCGCCCAGCGGTCGGAAAATGAGGGGAAACTGATCGTGATGATTCAACCCAGTTTCGGAGAACGCTATCTCAGTACGCCGTTATTCCAAGACTTGGAACGCGATCGCGAACTGGTTTTGGCGTAAAATCGGGTATTGGATGTGAGGCATTAAGTCCTATTGCTATCCTAGAGCACCTAAAATCTCAAACCTGTTTTAACCGAACGCGATCGCGAACGGGTTTTGGCGTAGCCAGGGAATTCACGCATTTCCAGTTAGACTTTATTGGGTGAAGTCAGGTAATGGGTAATAGGTGATTCCCAATTCCCAATTCCCAGTAAACAACCGTGCCGCCCAACCCCCAACCCCCGACCCCCCAACCCCCTTATACAAGGGGGCAAGGGGGTGGGCGAGGGGGTCGGCACACGACCTAGACATCCGTCGATCAATTCCCAATTCCCAAGTTTCAATGCAACTGCAACCCCAACAATTCATTGACGTTCGCACTTGCGGGATTAATGCCAACTGCTGGTATGTCGTCGCGCGCAGCAGCGAAGTAACAAACCGACCGTTTAGCGCCACCCTTTGGAAACAACCGATTCTGGTTTATCGCAATGGGGCAGGCGTTGCGATCGCGCTCGAAGATCGCTGTCCCCACCGACAGGTTAAACTGAGCGCGGGAACTGTCGTCGGCGATACCGTCCAATGCGCCTATCACGGCTGGCAATTCGACTCCCAAGGGCGTTGCGCTGGCGTTCCCTATCTCGCTGACAATCAAAAGCTGCCCAATTGCCGAATTCGCAGCTATCCGGTGCGGGAGTCGGACGGGTTTATTTGGGTGTTTCCGGGGGATGGCGATGGGGAAGCGATCGCGCAATTGGGTTTGCCGGAGTGGAACCATCTCAATTATATTGCCACAGTTTCCTACGTCGATTGTCCGGGTCACTATTCATTTTTAATTGAAAATTTAATGGATATGTACCACGGACATTTACACGATAACTATCAAGCTTGGGCTTCGGCCAAACTCGAATCGATTACCGAAAATACAGACCGAGTGGACGCTCGCTACGAAGCCCAAAGTTACTACCGCATCGATAAAATTTGGTCGATTTCCCAACTCTTTTTTCCCGCATTGCGTCGCCTGCATCCCGAACCGTTGGATGTGAGTTATGTTTATCCCCATTGGGTTTCGACATTGGGTCAAGACTTTAAAATTTATTGTCTTTTTTCGCCCGTTAACGAAACGCAAACGCGCGCCTATTTAGTGCATTTCACCTCTTTAAATGCCTTCCACCGATTGCACAAACTTCCAACACAATTTCGGCGATTTGTCAAGGATAGTTTATTTGGTTCCGCTCAATCTTTGCTCGACGGTTTAGTGCGACAAGATATCGAAATGATCGCCCAAGAACAGCAAGCCTATCTCCAAAATCCCCATCGCCGAAGTACCGAACTTAATCGCACGATTCTCAGCGTACAGCGCCTAATTCGCCAGCAAGCAAGTTAGTCATTTGTTATTGGTCATTTTAATCAATTACCAATTATTAATTATTAATTTATAACTACTGCTTCTTACGAGTTCGGCGCTTGCGCGAAGGGTTAGAAGCCGGTTTTTGAGATGTCGAACGGGTTGCTGTGCCGTTATTTTCCTCCGCACTCAATTCGCTGGCGGGAACCGTAAAATGAAATTGACTTCCCTTCTCTTTTCCCTCCGATTCTGCCCAAATTCGACCGCCCCAACGCTTGACAATTTGGCGACAAATTGCTAAACCTAACCCCGTTCCTCCTGTAGTACGTTGCAGGGCTCCTTCTTCTTGATAGAAGCGATCGAACACCGTTTCGAGGCGATTGGGTTCGATGCCGCGTCCGGTGTCGGCGACGATTACCTCTAACATTTGCTGGCCATTGGTTTGCGTGTCGATGGTTATCGTCCCATCCGCTTCAGTGAATTTACAGGCGTTGTCGAGGAGTTTCGCGAGAACTTCCACCAGCCATTCGCCATCGGCTTGGACGAGGGGTAAATTCGTCGCGAGGGGCGCGATAATTTGGGGAAGATCGCTTTTGAGCTTACGGGCAAAGGTATTGCTTAACGAAAGACTAATACATTCCTGAAGATTCAAGCTTTCCGGGTTCCACTCCACGCGACCGCTTTCGAGTTGGGAGAGAGTGAGAAAATCTTGGATCAGCTTGCGCATTCGGTCGGCATCGCTGAGGGCGGTATTGAGCATGACTTGGCGCAAGTCGGGGGACATATCGGGTTCGCTTGCCAGACTTTCGAGACACACTTGAATGGTGGACAAAGGCGTGCGTAGTTCGTGACCGGTGATGGCGACGAGATTGGAGCGGGTCCGGTCGAGGGCTTCGAGTTGATCGTTGAAGTTTTCGAGGTTGGCGTAGGCTTCGGCTTGGATTAGGGCAACGCCCACTTGGGTGGCGATCGCTTCGATTAAACTCATTTCCTCTTTTGTCCACTCTTGGCGCGTCCTGCCGCAGTGGTGCAATTCCACCATTCCTTGCAGGCGACTTTTGTAAAAGACGGGAACGCACAGCCAGGAAACAATGCCGTACTGCTGGACGAAGGGAAGGAGGGATTCGCCGGTGGGGGGGTCGATAAGAGACGGCGTACTGAGGGTATCGGCGATGCAGATGGCTTCTCGGCGCTCGAGTACGTCTTGGAAAAGGGGATTATTGGCAATGGGCCAAATGGCCCCGCGCACTGAAGGCACCTCGGCACCTAAAAATTCGTGGACAATTGTCGCAGTTTGTGCGTCTTCCTGACAGCGATAAATAATGCAGCGACAAGCGCCCAATACTTGTCCTAATTTTTCCACAGCCACTTCGAGGACTTCTTCGGGGTCGAGAGATTCGCGAATGGCAACGGTCATGAGGTGGATTAAGCGTTCTTTTTTTTCTTGGGCGGCAATGGAACGGTAGGCTTTGAGGAGTTTGTATTGACCGGCTTGTAAGTAGGTGACGAGGCGCTGGACAAAAGGATCGGGGTTGACGGCGGGCGAGGTGGAAGGCGAGGTGGGTTTGGTCGAATGCGATCGCGTCCCTCGAGCGCCGCGCGATCGCTTGCGGGTTGGGAAGTATTGGGTGCGGGCGCGGTCGATTTTTTCCTCGAGTTCGGGGCGATAGATGAGGATGCGATCGAGCATAATTTCGGCAGCTTTGAGACTCACATCGCGATCGAAGGTCCAAATGCCTTCAAAACGGCGGCTGCTATCCATTGGCGAACCGAGACTTTCGCCCCCCGATAGCGATCGCTCTCGACAAATGAGACAATTGGCGTACTCGGGACTAATGACGACGAGGTGCCACTCTTGAGCGAGAGCATCGGTGGGGTCGAAGGCAATGGTTTCGTAGAGTCCCGAATGGTTGGTAAATTCAGTTTCCGGAGCAGAGAGAACGTATAAATGCTCGGTTTGGGTCGCAATGCGTCGATAGCGATGAGCTTCTTGGCGATAGAATCGTTCCCGTTGAAAGGTGGCAACAATTAGAGGGTTGTTAGAGCCTGCTAGCACTTGGTCTTCCATCGCGTGGGAAAGCGCGATCAGGGAGGATTTGAAGTACATTTGAGGCCGCCATTTGGGAATATATCGCAGTAACTCTGTTAAGACGGAAGTCGAGATGCTCATCTCCTGCGGGTTTTCTCCTTGCACTCTTCGATTCGAGCCGCGTTTCTGGCGCGGGGGTTGTCCTCTCGCTTGGACTGGGGTCGAGGCTGGGAGGGACAATGGGCGAGCGCAATGGCGCAGTCGCCGCGATCGCCTTCTTTATGTTTTTTTTAACCTTATAAACTTCTACTTTAACAATTTCGGTCGCTTTCTTCGACTCAATCTATATAACAGTTAACAGGCGGCTTCTTTCCCAGGAGGGTTGGACGGCGATGGGGAACCCGGAATCTAGAGCATCGCTCATCTGAAGCTGCTACAGCTTAGGAACGACACACTCTGGTTCTCGGTAGCGTCATGCAAGCCCAATTTTACCCAAAAAGCAAATACCGCCGACTCCTAAAAGAGTCAGTGCGGTTAAATGTTCTAGTTTTAAGGGTGTGCTGAAGCATTGTCCGTCTGCGCCTAAGACCATTCTGATGAAGGGTTGCGCCTTCCCTCGGTCGCAGTAAAGTAGAGGAAGCGATAAAAACTCTACAACGTTTGTACTTTTCAGCTTTTAGGTGTCGAACTGTCCGTC
>JAXHVQ010000164.1:0-2347 GCA_034189065.1 Cyanobacteriota bacterium | reverse complement strand
CTGCGCCTAAGACCATTCTGATGAAGGGTTGCGCCTTCCCTCGGTCGCAGTAAAGTAGAGGAAGCGATAAAAACTCTACAACGTTTGTACTTTTCAGCTTTTAGGTGTCGAACTGTCCGTCAGCCTGCCAAATCGCTCTTCTTCGGCTTTCGGTAATGGGTCACAATGGCGTAACCCCCATCCAGTTCAAATTTTAGGTGTTAAAGGTGCTGAAGCATTGTCCGTCTGCGCCTAAGACCATTCTGATGAAGGGTTGCGCCTTCCCTCGGTCGCAGTAAAGTAGAGGAAGCGATAAAAACTCTACAACGTTTGTACTTTTCAGCTTTTGAACTTGCACCGTCCGTCAGCCTGCCAAATCGCTCTTCTTCGGCTTCGGGTAATGGGTCACAATGGCGTAACCCCCATCCGGTGCGGTGTGTGTTCGTTTGTCTATGTGTACATAGTAAGCGCAAAATCCAGATGATTAATCTACCGAGGGTGAGAAGTTAAAAAAGCAATTTTGTCTGTCATTTTGTAGAAGGATAATCGCTCTATCTTCCGATTTTGGTAAATTGGCGAGCGTACAGTGCGGCGATCGCGTACCAAAAGACAGACATAAACCGAAAGCAAGGGGTAAGATAACCATAGCGAGCAAACCCCCCTCGACCTTCGCAATGGCAATTCAACGATCTTCCAATCAATCTGGCGCTGGAAATTCCGGGACTCCCAAACGAAAAGGACGGCGGAAGAAACCTGCGTCCGCAACGAGCGAGGAGGAAAACCTGCTGCTGGCAACGGCGGGAATGGACGAAGCGGGGAGTGGTGAGGAGAGTTTGCGACCGCAGCGACTGACTGAGTATATCGGTCAGAAGGATTTGAAGGAAGTCTTACTGATCGCGATCGCGGCGGCGAAATCTCGCCAAGAGTCTCTCGACCACCTTTTACTCTACGGTCCGCCGGGATTGGGAAAAACCACAATGTCCCTTATTCTCGCTGCGGAAATGGGGGTCAACTGTAAGATTACTGCTGCCCCTGCTTTGGAACGTCCCAGGGACATCACCGGCATTTTAATTAACCTCAAACCCGGAGATATTCTCTTTATTGACGAAATTCATCGCCTCAACCGCATGACCGAAGAGTTACTTTATCCGGCGATGGAAGATAGTCGTCTCGATATTACAGTCGGGAAAGGACAAAGTGCGAAAACGCGCAGCATTCCTCTACCGCCCTTTACCCTCGTCGGTGCGACAACAAAGGTAGGTTCGCTGACTTCGCCGTTGCGCGATCGCTTCGGTCTCATTCAACGACTGCGCTTCTACGAAATTGACGAACTGACACTCATTGTCAAGCGGACTGCCGAACTGCTTAAGGTCAGCGTCACCGAAGATGGCGCGGAGGAAATTGCTCGGCGATCGCGCGGAACCCCTCGCATTGCCAACCGCTTGTTACGTCGCGTTCGAGATTATGCCCAAGTTAAGGAATTTAAGTCCATCGATCGCGATTTAGCCGCCACTGCGCTAGATTTATTCAATGTTGATGCAATGGGACTAGATTGGACAGATCGCCTGGTTCTCCAAACCGCCATCGACCAATTTAAGGGCGGTCCGGTGGGTTTAGAGGCGATCGCCGCCGCGACGGGAGAAGATTCTAAAACCATTGAGGATGTTTACGAACCCTATTTGCTGCAAATTGGGTTTATTAACCGCACGCCCCGGGGTCGCGTTGTCACCGAAGCGGCATACAAGCATTTGGGCGTTTTTCCTTTTGCTTAAATGTGGGGGACGAGCGAGTCCAGACGCGATCGCGCTAAAATTCAGATTAATCGAACTTTCTACTGCGGTCCAAATTCAGGATTGTGTCGGGTGGGAATTGCCGCTCAAAAGCTGGATTCAACAAATTCTCTCACCCTTGGCAATGCCCACCATTAACGGGCTCGCGGTGGTGGGCAAGAGATTTTTCCGATTTCTTGTCAAAGCTGGATTAATAACCTTGCCCACCCTACAATTTCTTGTCAATGGTCCAAATTTAGTATTTTGTCGGGTGGGAATTGCCGCTCAAAAGCTAGATTCAACAAATTCTCTCACCCTTGGCAATGCCCACCACACGCCTTGCTAATCGATTGTACTAAGATACAGCCCAAGGCGCTGTATACAGAACGTTTCTCTCTGTAACCCATCCGAGTTATCAAGTTTACTTAGCAATTAGCCAGGATATAGCATTTTCAAATGAGACATGAAAAAGCATCGTACTTTTCAATATCAGGAAAGTTGAATAACTTGAAATCAATTAAAAGCTTAAATAAACGCTTAATGATTTTAAAGTTTTTACAAAAACGATAGCATCTCCTTAGTAAGCTTTTGAGCTGTAA
>JAXHVQ010000163.1:0-12126 GCA_034189065.1 Cyanobacteriota bacterium | reverse complement strand
GTTCCATCGGTGGGGATATCGCCGCATTATTACTTCGACCCTCGAGTCGATGGATATGCTCATGGCTGGAGGGGCACTTTCGCGTTCGACAGCGATCCAGCTCGAAGATAGTTGGGAGGGGACGTTGGGGTTGCGGCCGGAATTGACGGCTTCCATTGCGCGGGTGGCTGTGACGCGGATGGCAGGAGAGACGTTTCCCCAACGGTTGTACTATAACGCCAATGTGTTTCGACGTTCTCCCACCGGCGTTCCCGCAGGGGGCAGCTTCGCGGCGCGCGGCCGACAGGTCGAGTTTTATCAGTCGGGGGTTGAATTGTTGTTTGCGGGGGGAGTGCTAGCCGATGCCGAAATTTTGTTGTTGCTGGCTGAATGCTTGCAGAATTTGGAGTTGGGGGACTGGCATTTGATTTTGGGGGAAGCGGGGTTGACGCGATCGCTATTGGAGGTATTTCCCCCACCTTTGCGAACCGAAGTGCGTTCTTGTTTGGCGAATCTCGATCGCATTGCTTTGGAGAATTTGCCCTTGTCGCCGGAATTGCGCGATCGCGCTCTGTGGCTCTTCGATTTACGCGGACAACCCGCCGATGTGCTGCAACAAGTTATCCAGTTTGCTCCGGAGCAGGCCAATGCACAAAGCGTTCAAAATCTCAAGTCCCTGGTTGAATTGTTACAAGAGAGCGCATCGAGTCCAATTCCGTTAATTCTCGACCTCAGCACCATCGAAACCATCGATTATTACACCGGAATTATTGTTTCGGTTGTCAGCGCCACCAATACCCGGGTTTTAGGGAAAGGGGGAAGGTACGATCGCCTGTTGGAATTGTATCATCCCCAAGGAGAAAGTTTGCCGGGAGTCGGCTTTGCGCTGAATTTAGAAGAATTGCACGCTTGTTTGCTCTCCCAGGCGCAGTTACCCCAACAACTCCCAGCGAGCGACTGGCTGGTAGTTGCGAAAACGCCCCAAGCGGCGACGGCTGCCTTTCGCCACGCCCGAGAACTGAGGGACTCTGAATCTCAGATGCGCGTCGAGGTCGATTTGGGGGGACGACAGCGCGAAGAGATTCTCGATTATGCTAAAGCGTGTGGCATTAGTCGCATCGCTTGGGTGGAAGCCGATGGGACGGCCGCGATCGAGTGAGGTGATTTCGCGCGTTGAATGTAGCGATAGAGAGGGTTGAGATGGAGACGCGGCGCGATCGCATCCCTCGCGTAGGCGATGAAGAGAGATACACTTCGCGTTTCTTAACAATCATTTTGAACTCCCTATTTCCACATTGTAAAATAGGCACCAGCACGAGCCCGTTCTCCGACACATCCCATGAAAGAGCGATCGCCACAGCAATTTCAAAGAATACCCCGCCCCTCCAGCCGTCCCCATCCCCAAGCTGAGGAGGAAAAATCGGAACAACCGCCGCGTCGTCCGGGGTTGCGTCCCGAAGGAATCACCCGCGAAGACTTGTCGCGCTCTGCGGCAGACCCCACTCCGGATGCCATCCCCAAACATGAACCTACCGGATTAGCGCGCGCGATCGCCCCCCATCTCTACGAGCCCCAACAGGCACCCGAAAATCCCCAGCCCATTCCCCAGTTCAACCCCACTGGATTAGCCCGCGCGATCGCTCCTCATCTCTACGAGCAACAACAAGCACCCGAAAATCCCCAGCCCATTCCCCAGCCCAACCCCACCGGGTTAGCGCGCGCGATCGCTCCCCGTCTCTACAGCAACCCTCGAGACCCGGAGAACCCCGCGACCCAAGACCAACAAAGCGACCCTCGTCCCATCCCTCAACCTCAGCTCACCGGACTCGGTTTGGCAGTCACAGCCCAAGCTCAAGCCTTGTTGTCAGAAAAATCCAACATTCAAACTAAGGACGATAGCGCATCAAACAACACAGAAGAGATTAACTTAAAAGCCGACCCTCCTCCAGCGACTGAAAGCGAGACCGCTTCAGAAGAAAAAAACTTCCCCATCCAACCCCAACTCAAAATTGGGCAACCCGGAGACAAATACGAGCAAGAAGCTAACAGCAAAGCTGCCGAAATCATGAAAATGGAAGACCCGGCAGCCTCCGAAGAGATCGAAAAAGAATCATCTAAAAATGCCATAAAGGAACAACCTCTTGCCGAAACCATTACTCCCCTCGTTCAGCGCAAAAATAATCAAAAAGAGGGTGAAAACAGCACTTCTATCGAACAACAACTCGGTCAAGGAGGAGGGCAGCCGTTAGAAAAAGAAACGCGCACCTTCATGGAAAATCGGTTTGGAGCCGACTTCAGCAGCGTGCGCGTCCACACCGACGACTCGGCGGTGCAGATGAACAAAGACATCGGCGCGCAAGCCTTTACCCACGAACAAGACATCTATTACGGCAAAGGAAAATCTCCTGGAAAAAACGAACTCACCGCCCATGAGTTGACCCATACCATTCAGCAAAGTGGCAGCACAATTCAAGCCAAAATTCTCAGCCCCTCAACCGACAAAAAAGAGCATAAAATTCAAGCCCGAACCCTTAGCGAAATCCCAGGTAAAAAAACTCCCCCCACGTTACCGGAAGGACAGTCCAGTCCAACTTCAACAACCCAAACCGGAGAAAATAAAGTCTCTCGCATCGGAAAGCCGAATCAAGTCAGGGCAACTTTTGACCAACGAGCCGAGAATGGGCTAATCGCACAAGCCTTTTCCACCTCAGAAGCTCTTCGCCAGGAGATAGAAATTTTAATAGAGAGTTTAGGTTTAACGCAAGGTCAAATAGATGGTCTTCATCGTTCAACTGTAACGAAACTTGAGAAACTTCTCACCGAGTCAGATAGTCAAGAGTATGCCAACTATCGATATCACGAAATTTTTCTATCTTTGTTGCAGCAACGTTTTGAGCCGGATATTGAGAACAGACAAGAGCAGCAAAATGAGTATCTCAGAGAGCATCAAGGAAAAACTCCAGAAGAAATCCTGGAAGAAATTTATGCTTTGGAGGAAAGTTTAAATCTTAGCAATTCTCAACATGAGGAGCTAGATAGGCGCGCTCTCGATGAACTTATAGAAATTCGGCTGGGAAATGAAAGCAATGAGCGTTTGAGACTGCTACACCGCGCGATTTTCCTCTCTTTGCTGAAGCAGAATTATGCTCCAGCGATTGAAAATAGACGACGCGATCGCCGAGCTTTTGCCAATCTCGAAGCGGCTATTCCCGGAGAGGGCAGAGCTCCGGCAGCGACAACCATTCCCGGCTCGGCCGAGCCGATGACCTACGACGAGATTTTTGGACAGTTACTACGCGATATTGGGCAGAACCCCGACCTTAATATTGAACCCTTAATCAATGCGGCTGAAGCGAGGTTTCGCGAGCTAGAATTAGTGGAGTCGGAGTCGCCCAACTTCGACGCACGAACAATTTTTTATGGACTTCTCATCCGCAATTTTGAGTGGGCTCGACAGGTTATCGGTGGAACAGAGACACAACGGCCTTATTTACAGGAGAAGTTTCAAGCCTTACCAACACAGGCGGGGCAGGGTCAAGCGTCTCAAGCAAGCATCGAACAAAGAGCTGCCGAAATTTTTAAAGCGGTGACGGGAAAAGAGCCGGGTGCAGAAGATCGCCATCTGCTCGAAACATTTCGCAACGCCATATTGCTTCAGTATTTCGACTATTCGGATATTCCTCAAGGGTGGGTGTTTATTGGCCAACCCTCCGGGGCGATCGCATTTTGGTCTATGGGAAACACTCAATTAGAAATGAGGTTAAAGGGCTTTGTTCAAGGAAACGATCGCGTTACTACGAATAAGGTAGGTCTCGATGACGCTGCGGCATTAGCTCGGGTGGCAATGGCAACGGGTGGAGAGCAAGGAGCCGTTGTGGTTCGCCTTGACGGAGAGGAGGGGGGTTACAGTATCCTCACCCTAGAAATAAATCTTCCTGCCCTTGGAGGGCCGAGGGCGTTTTCTCGACATGAGGTAGAAGGAAGAACTTCTCAAATCGTCCTCACGGGAGATGGAAGAGGGCTGGGGATTGAAGCATTTGTCACGACAGACGGTTATCTCGTCGAACCTGATGTTTCAATTGTCGAAAGAGGCGATCGCAGAACGAGAATTGAAGGTCAGGAGGTGACGAGTACCACCTTCCCCAGCGAAGGAGGGTACGAAGCTGTAGTCAAACAAGATTTGCCCGACCTCGAAAAGGAGGGGCGAATTAATAATGAAGGTCGTCTGGCGCTGTTTTTAGGGTTAGTTAAGGCAAAAGCCTTAGAGCGACTCGCTCAAAACCGACAAAGAATCCAACAAGCCAAAGCGCAATACGAAACGTCCGAAGGAGGAGGGGGGAATAGAGCGCAAGGAGACGCGGTTTCGCGCCTCCGGCAAGTGGTAGAAACCGATGAAGCTTTAGCCCTCAAAGAAATCGAGCTGGAGCTGGAAATTAATCGACAGCGAAATGCGCTCAGAGATGAAAACGACAACATTAGAGTGGATGTTGCCGAACGGGTTTTAGAAGGATTAAATCGTCTCGAGCTTCAACGCCAGGAAGTTAAATCGGTTCGTAAAGCGATCGCCCAACTGTATCCAGCTTCTCACCTATTGGAGGGCGATGACGTTTCTGAGGGTGTCAGCGACGAGAAGATTGCCCAGCGAGTCAGTGGCAAATTTGAAACCATTCTCGGAGATATCGAGCGCGTCGAAATCGGAGTCCACAACGGCGATATCTCCCTCAACGACCTCGATGCGGTGGTGCAAGAAGCCCTAGCCGAACTGGGTGAGGGAAAAGCCCAAGAGGTTGCCCAAAACTACGTCAGACAGCAGCAAAATCGGAAAACCGCGATTTCGCTGAGCACGTTAGCGATTGGATTGGGGCTGACGGTGGCGACATTGTTTACCGGCTCTATCCTGCTCGCCTTGGTCGGGGCAGCATTTGGAGCGGGGACGGCGGTTTACGAGTTCGAGCAAGCTGACGACCTCAACGCGGTGGCGGGGGCGCAGGAGGCTGGCGGCGAGGCTTTGATTGAAGATCCCGGAGGGGCTCGTTTCAATTACATCATGGGTTGGGCGAACCTGGTGCTGGCAGGTTTGGATGTGGGTGTGGCGATTCGCGAGGGGGGAACGCTGTTGCGGGGGGCGCGTGCGGCTGAGGCGATCGCCAATACCGCACAGGATGCGGGGGTATTTGCTCGCCTGAGTCCCGACCAAATTCAACGGCTCGATAGGGCGGTTCTACTCGAAGCTGCCGGAGATGAAGGGGCTGAAGCTTTGCTCGGAGAGTTGCGAAGGGAGCTGGGGGATGACTTCGAGGCTGCTTACGATGCTTGGGTGGAGGCACCGGTTGCCGATGGTTTAGTTCCAGGATGTTTTGTCGCCGGGACTCCAGTTTTAACCCCGTCGGGCCACCAACCCATTGAGATGCTTCAGACCGGCGATATCGTTGTGTCTTCAGAGCCGGAAACCGGTCAAACGACTGAGGGTTTAATTAGTCGCTGCTTTCGTCGAGAGGTTCCTGTTGTTTTCGAGATTGTCGTGGGAACGGTTACGATTACCTGCTCCCCCGAACATCCCTTTTGGGTGGTTGACGAAGGATGGAAGAAGGCTGGCGATTTGAAGGTAGGCGAGGAAATCGTAACGCCAAGTCAAGAAAGCGTTAAGATTGAGGCGATCGAGCATCGAAAAGGTAGTTTTACGGTCTACAATATTGAGGTTGAAGGATTTCATACCTATCGGGTTTCCTCGCTCTCGATTCTGGTTCATAATAAGTCTCTAAATCGTCCTACAGGCTTTAGCGAGCGGGCTGAGAGAGCAATTCAGCGTTATGAGAATCTTATGAAAGATCCTATAGGGGAAATCAATAGCCAAGCTCGACACAATCACTACGACGCAGCTCGAAGAGAAGCAGCAGGGGAAATTGTTTCCCTTCGAGAAGACGGCATCCCTCACGATCATATTAACGACCTGCAAGAGGCTTATTATGGCTTGGAAAATGTACGTCGAGCGTTTGAGGCAGAACGTTCTAATCGTAGATTAACCGATCGAGGGAGAAGGATTTTGCAAAGACGGTATGGACAGGTTCAAGTTGAAATAAATAAACTAAGAGATTTTTTGGTAGAGATTGGACATCCACCAAATTAAAGTCATAATTCTCAATTTTTTATTTCTTGTTCTCAATTGATTTAACGAGGTAATTAAAGTGACTAAGCCAACCCCTAAAAGCTGGAAATATATTACAGATGAAGAGTTTAATGACTTCATAGAAGAAGACGATAAAAGAGTGGAGAAATCAAAAAACCGCTGGAATACCAGAGAAGTGAAGATTGCACTATCGAAGGTAATTTTAGCTTTGCAATCGAGACAGCCGTGGACACATTTTTTAGTCAAGCTACCTGGTAATTTACCAGAACTTGAAAATGCTTTTTTAACATTTGACTTAAACGGCGCACCGCTTAAAAATGTCAACCTGGAGGGAGCCGATCTTAGGAAAGTCATGCTTTTCAATGCGGACTTATCAGCAGCTAACCTTCAATACGTGGATTTTAGAGGAGCCGGCTTATGCGACACAAATCTCTCTAACTCTAAGCTAATGGGCGCAAATTTTGAAGGTTGTATTATGATGGGTACTAACCTTGAATCTGCTGATTTATCCAACGCTAAGCTGGCAGATACTAGCATGCTTGGTGCCAACTTGAAGGGAGCTAACTTTTCAGGTGCCGACCTGACAAACGCACTTCTAACTGGTGCAAAAACTGAAGGAGCAATTTTTGACGGGGCTATTTTAGAAAATACTTATTTTGGCGAATTCGCCAAAGATGAATAGTAATGTATGGTGGGCAAGGCTATCTCTACCTTACTTTAGAAATCTTCCCTAAAGTTGCCTTGCCCACCGATAACTCTTGGTGGGCATTGCCAGTTTCAATTAATTTCTTTAATTTTAGCCTATCAACGGCAATGCCCACCCTACTTTACTCTATTCAAGGCAATACTGTTATACCAGACGTTCCACAACAAATAAACGATATTGACGTTAATGTTGGCTATGGAGTAGAGTTTGAGCAGGATTCAAAATAGGCTTAAGAGAGGTAAGCACTTACACAAAATAGCAATGTAGGGTGGGCAAGGCTATCTCTACCTTACTTTAGAAATTTTTCCTAAAGTTGCCTTGCCCACCGATAACTCTTGGTGGGCATTGCCAGTTTCAAATAATTTCTTTAATTCTAGCCTATCAACGGCAATGCCCACCCTACTTTACTGATAATCCTCTAGACTCGTAGTGATATTTTACTTTCAATTATGAACACAAGAGAAAAAGCTATCCAATACTTACAAAAGCTTGGTTTTTATGCAATGCAAAGAAATTGGGTCATGGGAGAAACTATATTGGTGGCTACAAAGCCAAAAGAAGAGGAAGCAGGCAAAATTGTTTCATTCAGTAGAATCGCTTATATTTATCCTCGAAGTAACAATCTATGGTCTGTAGACGATATGAAGGGTCGCAATCCTTATGCAGGCGATTGCGTATCTTTAGAAAATGCCTGTGAAATAGTAATCAAATTGCTAAAGAGATATAAATAAATGAATTTCTGTAGGAAAAGTTACAATCTCTGCTTCTGGCGAACGCCCCTTTTGGGGATCAGATTGAGTCCCACCTTAACAAAAAAACAAAGTTAAATAAAATTCATTATTCTTTAACCTTCGCTATAAAATGAACATACAATGCAATATCGAGAAGTAATGGCTTTGGCTAGAGAAATTGCAGAAGGAAAAAATTGGATCTGGCGTGGTGACGTTAAAGTTGTAAAGTATCGAAAAGGGTTTTTCGGTCGATTCTTATGGAAAGTCAGAACTAACTCACAATATTGCGGATGTAATATCAATATTGTAATTGACGATGAAACTGGTGAAGTTATAGAAAGCGCCTATTGGCCTCGATAACAAATAACGGAATAAGAGGACTAAGAATTGCGGGAGATGAGTCGCACTCAGCATGATGAAGTGCGAGAGATGATTCGAGAGCGGACAAATGAGAGAAACTGAGAGGTATTAATTATAAGTGACGAAATTCCAAAAGCAATTTCAGTAAAGCATTCTGAACTTTTGAAAGTATCAGAAGCACTAAAGTCTTATCGCAAAGGGGAGGCTTTCCAAGTTTGCTGTGCCGTTTGTGGGCAATTTTTAAGTGTCGCGGAAGTCAAAGCAACTCATACAATTTTAGTAACCTGTTCGTCTGGATGTCTGAATTTTCGCGCTCGTCGCTCAGTAGAAACTAAGAAGATTTCCGAATAATAGAGAAAAGAAACTTCAATCTGCTGCTCTGCCCAACGTCCATCTCGCAAGAGCGAATTTCAAAGCAATTTGAGCGCTTTGTAGGGACGTTCAATTGAACGTCCCTACGTTGAAACGGTTTACATCCCGTTCAGAAATGCTACAGCTAGGGCATACTAAAGGTGGGAGTGCGCACTTGAAATTGAGCGCATCTCCCAAACTCCTAAAACTTAAACGTCGCGCGCAACGTCCCAATAACCGCATCGTCATTGGCTGAATTTTGGTTGGGGTTAAGCAGCCAAATCACACCGGGCGTAAGGGAAATATTCTTATTCACCTGATAGCGATAGAACGCTTCAAAGTGATAGGCAAAATCTCGGGAAAACGACCGATTACCCGCAGTACGCAAACCGCGTAACGTCGGCGCAGCGCCAAAAAATACGCCGCCCAAGTTCCCTTTTTTGCCGAGGTCGGGGAGGGCCAAACCGCCAGCAAAGTTCCAAATATTGGCATCGCCCAAGCCAATCAATCGGGCATTTGTTAAACCCACCCAGCCATTAAAAACGACGTTGGGTGTGATGGGGAGGGAGGTTTGAATGCCGTAGGAATTGCTGACTACGGGCGTATTTGTGGCTCCAACGAGGCCGGTGGCGTTCTCAAGCGCTCCGGGAACGAGGTTCGCCAAAGCAGTCCCCGTACCGCCTAAAACAAAGCGAGGGGGGAAGTCTGCTGCCATTGTACCATTGTAGGCGTGGACGTAGGTAAAGCCGACTTTGTAGGTATTGCCAAGAACAACTTGGGCGATAGAGGAATAACTTCCATTAAACAACCCCGCACCCGAACCGGGATCCTCAGCTTCGTTGGAAATATAGCCTAAATCCACTCGCACTGCGTCAAAGGGTTTGATGGCAACCGCCGCACCCGCACCAAAGGGTCCAATTCGATAAATGGGGTTACGTTCTGCGAAGCGAGACAACGCATTAGACCCGCCTGCAAGACCTTCAAAGTACGGGTTGACAGTATCGACATAGTAATGGTGCAAGCCGTTGTTGGCGATAATTTGCACGTTGATTTTGTCGCCGATGGGGAAGCGATAGCGCAAAATATCGAGGGCAACATTGTTACCGGATGGCCCGTCGTAGGTGAACCGTCCTTCTTGGGTTCCAGACAAGAGGGTGGGAGTATCGCCCGCTTGGAGGCGAACTTGCAATTGATCTTTCCCGGTGAAGCTGGTGAGGAAGTTCAGACGAGTTCGATTTTGGAAAACGGTGTTAACGTCATTGGCGACCCCAGAGTCGCCCCAAGCGTCGGAAAGGGAGAAGATAACTTCTCCGGCGAGTCTTGTGGTGGTCGAGAATTGATGGTCTTCGAGGAAGGTGGTACGCGCTTCGAGGCTATCGACGCGAGTGCCGAGGGTTGCCAGTTCTGCTTCAAATTCTTGCAACAGGCGGCGCAGGGTTTCGAGGTCGTCGCGGGTGACAAAATCGGCGGTTGCTTCGGCAATGAGGCGCTCGACCTGATTTAAGCAAGCGTTTAACCCGGCGGCGAATTCGTAGCGCGTGAGAGGACGGTTGCCTCGGAAGGTGCCGTCGGGATATCCGACGAGGCAGTCGTAGCGGTCGATGAGGTCGCTGAGGGCTTGAAATGCCCAGTCGGTGGGGCGAACGTCGCGAAATTTGGATGCGCCTTGAACGCTTTGTCCGAGGGAACCGTTAGTTTCTTCGCCGTTGTAATCTTGGATTTGTTGAAGGAGGTCGTTGGTTGCCGGTTGGGTTTCGACGGCGGAACTGTCGCTATCGAGGGTATAATCCTCGATTTGGGCAAGAGTATCGCTGCTTTCGCGGGTTGCCGGTTGGGTTTCGATGGCGGAACTGCCGCTATCGAGGGTATAACCTTCGATTTGGGCAAGAATATCGCTGTTTTCGATCGCGTCCGAAGGGGAGTTGGACGATGGGGTTTCTGCGGTGGGGGAGTTTTCTGCCGCGATCGCGATCGGCGATAATAGTACCAGGGCTCCCAATAGAGCGGGAACGTTAAGCGCGTAAAATTGCGCAATTTTCGCTAAATTCACAGGGTTTTCCTCACACTTAAGGGTATTTTACGACGCTTCAGGGGGATCGAGTTTGACCTGAAGTCAAAAATAAGTAATTTTGAGTCCTCAGTTAAAGCAAGTTAAAGGGTATGTTAATTTTTTTTTGTATTGTCTGATGCAAAATCTACGGAATGCGTGCAATTTTTCGATATGTTTAATGCCGATCGCGCAAAATGGCTTAGTTGAATTTGCTTAAAATATTTTTAAGAATTGAGTTGGGCGAGGAGAACGGGGTGCGGTATAACGAAGGTATGGATTTTAGAGATTGCGATCGCCATGTCCAAAATCGATAGAATGATTAAACAGATTGAGACGCTTCCGGATGACCGAGTAAAAGCAGTTGTTCTAAGCTGGTTGACTGCTTCTGATGGTAGTTTTGAAGTTTTTGAAAAAAAACTGGCAGACGAACGGGACGATTGGGCAGAGATTGAAAATGATTCCGAGCTTGATACGACAGTGGGGTTCCCGAATTTGACGGAAGAAGAAATGCAACAAGAGGATATGAAGCGCTGGGAAGAGTATTGTAGAACGGGACATAGTATTCCGCAGCATAAAGTAGCTGAGTGGCTTGCCAGTATTGGAACCGAGCGCGAACTGCCATGTCCCGAGTAGAATGGTTGCCCCAATCTTTAAACGACCTAAAAAGACACTTTGATTTCCTCACGTCTAAAAACTCGGTTGCAGCTCATCAAGCTGCCCAAAAAATTCTGCAAGCTGGTTTCAGTTTGGAAAACTTTCCCAACCGAGGAACGCGCCTTGGGAATCGAGAACAAGAGAGAAACTTGCGAGTCAACTTTGGAAAATACGGTTACGCTATTATCTATCGCGTTGAAGAAGACACGGTTTTCATTGTGCGCGTTTACCACGGTCGAGAAGCACAACCGTAATAACTTTCTGGATTCCAAATCTGCATTTATCTCACTTGCGTTAAACTATGTTTATACCGGTTTCCTAAAGTAGCGTTTTACTTAAATAAACAGCTTCCCATGCCGATCCCGGGTTTGGCAGACTTTATGTAAGACAAAACCTTAGATTTTTGGTATTAGACAGACACGAAGAGTGAGAACTGGAATACTTGAACTACCTGAAAGTGGAGATAGATGAAGGACAGCGATGGCGCTCTCGGCAGCGCTAGAATTTTGTTAGAACCGTAACCCATGCAGAATTTTCGGAGTGCATGAAGACTCTGGTTTGAAAACACTACACCTTTGAGATTAACTTCTCTCTCGCCCTCTCATATTCACTATCAGTAATTAAATTATCATCTCTAAGTTGTCTTAGCTTTTTTAAGCGGTATTCACAATCCTGAAAATCATAATCCCATATTATTGCTGTGGCGATACAGGGCAAACTTACTAACACGATCGCCATCAAAGACCAAACCATACACATATATCCAGAACACGATCATCGAAAAAGACCGAAAGTTATAATAATACTTGTCGAAAACCAGACTATTCCTGTAGATATCAACTTTGTATTTTGTTCGGACATATATTATTTTCTCCTTTCTCTCAGTTTAACAAAGGGATAAAAACCATATACTAAGCTAAATTTATAATATCACTTTTCTAAAGTACTGAGAGAGAGCGTTGACCTGAAAGGCTTGGTGTCGTATTGCTAGTATTAAGCAAGTCTCTCACCATTTTTGAAAAACGGTACAAGCGATTGCAGAAGTCTCTATATAGGGCTTGCTGAAAAAAGCCTAAAGCCAGACAGCAAGGGGAAACTAACCACAAGAGAGTCCCGAAAAAATTGATGGGAAAGGACGAATTATCGTTAAAATGAGTCAAAACCCCTT
>JAXHVQ010000162.1:0-12227 GCA_034189065.1 Cyanobacteriota bacterium | reverse complement strand
CAGAAAATCGCGTCTAAAGGGACATTTTGGAGACAAGGGAGGGAGCCGAATTCAACAACTTCTGAGTATATTCGTGGCGAGGGTTGACAAAAACGGCTTGGGTTTCCCCCAGTTCGACGATTTGACCGCCGTTCATCACCGCCACGCGATCGCAAAAGAAGCGCGCAACGCTTAAATCGTGGGTAATAAATAGATACGTCAGTTTAAATTCTTCTTGCAGCGACTTCATCAACTCCAGAATCCGAGTTTGAACCGTCGCATCCAGCATACTCACCGGTTCGTCGCAAATCACCAACTTCGGTTGAGTAATTAAGGCACGCGCGATCGCAACGCGCTGTTGCTGTCCGCCAGACAATTCCTTGGGGTAACGAGAATAGTAGTCGGCGGTGGGGGTCAGTCCGACCCGTTCCAACATCGCTTCTACCCGTTGTTTCACCTCCGTCGCACTGGCTAACTGGTGAATGAGGAGGGGGTCGCCAATGCTCTTTCCCACCGTCATCAGGGGGTTCAAACAGGCTAACGGGTCTTGGAAAATCATTTGGAAGTGGCGGCGCTGCGATCGCAGTTGCGCGGTGGAGAGTTGGGTTAACTCGGTTCCTTGAAACTCCACTGTTCCCGAAGTGGGACGCACTAACTGTAAAAGCGCGCGCGATAAGGTGCTTTTACCGCATCCCGACTCGCCAACTAACCCGAAAACCTCCCCCGGATACAGTTCAAAGCTAACGCCATCAACTGCCTTAACCACTTGACTTTTTTGACCCAATAGGTTTTGGATCAAGCCCGCTTCGAGGGTGTAATGTTGTTTGAGGTCGGTTACTTTAAGGATTGGCGAGGGGAGTACGTCGGGTTGTGGCGTTGGATCCAGTTCGGCGGGGTGAAGGTGGAGAGCAGAACGGAGAAGCGATCGCGTATAGTCGTGTTGGGGGTTAGACAGAAGCGATCGCGTTTCTCCCAATTCCACAATTTGACCGCCATTCATCACCGCCACGCGATCGCAATATTCCCCCACCATCGCCAAGTCGTGGGAAATCAACATCAATGCTAAGTTGCGGTCTTGGCACAAGCGCGTCAACTCCCGCAAAATCTCCGAAGCAACCGTCACATCCAAACTCGTCGTCGGTTCGTCGGCAATAATTAACTTAGGGTCTAACATTAACGCCAAAGCAATGGCGACCCGCTGGCGCATCCCACCGCTAAACTCGTGGGGATACTGACCCCAGCGACTCGCCGGAATTTTCACCGCATCCAAGGTCGCGATCGCTTTTTCTTTTGCCTGACTTGGGGAAAACTGGGGTTGATGGGCAATTACTGTTTCTACACAATGATCGCCAATTTTCATCAGCGGATCCAAGCGCGTCATGGGGTCTTGGAAGACCAACCCCACCACTTCTCCGCGAAACTGCCGCAGTTGGGCGGGGTTAAAGTCAAAAACCGGTCGCCCTTCAAACAGGACTTGTCCTTCAACGCGCGCTGAAGGCGGCAACAAGCGCATCGTTGCGCGACCCAAGGTCGATTTGCCGCATCCCGACTCGCCCACAAAACCCACCCGTTCTCCTGGTTTGAGGTCAAAGGAAACGCCATCGATTGCCCAAGGGATTGAGTTGGACGATTGAGTTTTGGGGTAAGCGACTCGTAATTTTTCGACGGTGAGTAAGGCGTTGGTCATTAATTAGGTTTTAGGTTTTAGGTTCTAGGGTGGGGGAGGGACGTTCAATTGAATATCCCTACATGGGTTTTTCAGACGAGTTTCTAGCAATCTTATACCACATCAGTTTTGGCAAAACGATATAGCGATATAACGATATCTTTACTCGCTGCACGAAGGATACTAATTTCCTCGCGCGCGGGACGACAGATACCGGAAATCAGCATTGGGATGTGGAGTCTTCACCCGGCGTGAAATGGTATGATACCGGAGACAATCGCGCAATTTGCGCCAGGACGAACATCGCGAAGACGAAACCCCGACGCAGTTTCTAGTTTTTTGACCTTGGCAGAAGTCTAATACAAGCGATGGTCTCAATGAAAAAAGGCGCAATTCTTGACTCCACAGGACTTTATCGCTATACGCTGTGGCGAGAGTGGGATGGGTGCGCGCCTAAACTTGTCTTTGTAATGCTTAATCCCAGTCGTGCCGATGCGATCGTTGACGATCCGACAATCCGCCGTTGCTTGGGTTTTGCGCGGACTTGGGGATACGGTTCGTTGGAGGTGGTGAACCTCTTCGCTTATCGCACTTCGCACCCTTCAAATTTAGCGCAGGTTGCAGATCCCGTCGGTCCGGAGAACGATCGCTATTTGGAAGCGGCGATGGAACGATGCGATCGCGCAGGGATCCGCGTAGTTATCGCTTGGGGGAATGGGGGACTGTTGTTGGGAAGAAATGAGGAGGTGTTGCGCGCGATCGCGCGTGAGGACTTGTATTGTTTGGGAGTCACGAAGAGGGGACAACCGCGACATCCGCTTTATCTAAAAAGCGATACAGTTCCCACCCCATTATACACCGATGGAGTCGTATAAAGTTTTCAAAAAAAAAGCGATGTGATAGCGGGGGTTATCGCCCTTATCCGAATAAAATCGTCCGATTTCCAATAACAGTTGGTCTTTAAACGCCCTAATCGAGCCCGTCCATCCACTAGGCGGTTTAACCTGTTTCCAAAATTCCTTAGCTTTCTCAATGGTTAGCAAAGCGAATATCAATTCGTTCTTTCTAGTTTCGTTCGCCGCTGTATCAAAACAATCTTCCCAAGAATTTTGCAAGCAATTTATCCCCGAACAGTCTAATCCAGAACAATAATCGATTCGACGAGTCGCCGTTTCAAAAAAATTCTTAAGATCGGGATCGATTTCCATCTGCTTTGCCATATCTCGGTAAACCCGATCCAGCAAAAGTAGACTGCTGTTATACATTGGAGGAGTCGAACATTTATCGAAAGTTGTTTGAAGTTCTGGAATCAAAAAATAGGATTCTTTATGAACTAGACCTGTGACCCAGATGCGATGCTGTTTTGCTGTTTTTGAATTGACTTTCCCATGTTGATACAGATCGTAAAAAACTGTTTCTGTATCTGTAAAATGATAATCCGATATATTGTAAATCTGAATATCTAAATCGACAATTGCAAATAGTTTTTCGGGACTTAAGTAAGAGTTTGTTGGCGCTTGCTGATGTAACGCCAGAAGCATCGAGTAGGTATCGAGAACATCCATGCGATCGCCACAATTAAAAAATCGAGGTTGATATTGAGTCCACCATTGGGGAAGGCAAGCGCGATAGAAATTTGCATCTGGCATTTCTTCCATCTTACGATAAAGCTGGGGAGACAGAATAGTATTTGGGTCGATAGGGGGTCTTTCTCCCTCACACAGAATAACAATTTTATTTTTAATTCGACGCGATTTAAGAATCGTTTCGCAATGCTGCTTTAAGCCTTCTTCAGTGAAACTCATTGTTAATTTTGACTTGTATAATTTCAAGAAATAGTGTCAGGTTTTTGTTTAATTAATTTTGGCTCTAATTCCTTCACATGAGCAGGAGTCAGCGCTTGACAAAGTTCGTAGGAATGGGTTGCCAGAATATATTGATTACTTGGTTCCCATTCTTCCAGGTCGCGTACAATTTGATATTGCCAGTCCGGGTGCAATGCGGTTTCAATTTCGTCAATGAGGACAATTGAGTTTTTTATATTTTTGAACTTTAGCCATAAATAAATACTCAGTCTTTTTAACTCTCCGTGACTGAGATCTTCTGGGTAGAGATCTATCTCTTCGCCATTATTTTCTATTGTAAAATTAACACCAGACAAGTCAGGATCAATATTTATTTTTTTGTTATTCAACATTGGATTTAACTCATTTAAGAGATTTTGATAGTGATTGCCATAATCACCCTTTGTCTTTACAGCTTGTTTGAAGTCTTTATCTCGCGCATCTCGAAAAGCATTTATAATCAGCTCAATAGCTAAAAAATCGTAAGCAAATAAGCCAGGTAAATTTAGCTTAGAGCTTTCAATTTGCGAAAAATAACTATTGTAATTATTGCTACTTTTTGCTTTAAATAGTGTTTTTCTGGATTGGCGAGGTAAAAAAAGGAAAACTTGCGTCGGAGGAGCAGCTAAAAAAGTTTTGGTAGAAAGAGTGTCCCAAAAAGATTCTATTTCATCTTTTTCTAAATTATGGCGACATAGCAAAACAGATTCTGGGTCAGACTGCGGTAACAAATGACATAAATACGTCAAAGATTCCTTTTGCAGAATTTCAGTTATTTTTTCTAGTAATTCATATTTTTCTCGGAACAATTCCAAAGATTCTTTTGCAGATTTTACACTCTCAGTAGCTTCTTGTGCGTACTTTTCCACGCTCGTTGTATAATAATGTCCAATATGTACTTCTAAACTGCTTTCAAGAGTGAAAATTTCTTGTTGCTGGTTTTGAATGTTTTGTCTAATTTCTTTTTTCCTTTCCAGATCGTTTCCCTCTGGATTGGAAAAATATAACTTTTGAGTTTCTTCAATATCCAAATCTAAAAGACGGTCAAAGTCTGTCTTTTGGAAAACAAGAAATTCTAAATTAATGTTTTTTCGCTGGATTTCATCGAAAACATTAATTTCAGCCAATAATTTTACTTTAGATTCAGAATATTCACCGATCTCCCGAAGCACATTTTTTAAATATGGCAATCGTTTTGAATGAAATGGACAATGTAATAACACAAAAATCAACTGCAATAACGTACTCTTTCCACCGCCGTTGAGACTCCCTAGCGGAAATATTCTAGGAAAATAGTCTTTCTCAAATGTAATATCAACGTCTTTGAGGACGCGAAAATTGGGAACTCGAACTCGTTGTAAGTGCATGAGGATGTGGGAGCGAACAAAATTTTATAATAACGCTTCTGTATCCAAAAATGGAAGTTGGAGCAGTCATTTTCGCCATTGAAAACAACTTCAGCTAAGAATAGTGGGTTACGGTGCGGATAAAAAGTAGTGAGTCGCTCCTGAAAAGGATCGCCGCACCTAACCCACCCTACAAATTATAATACCAATTTCCACAATCTTTGAGAGAGATGCTGGAGCGTCTACTTCAAAGAAACGCAACGAGACTAATCCATCCTATGAATGGTGGGTTACGGTGCGGATAAAAAGCAGTGAGTCGCTCCTGAAAAGGATCGCCGCACCTAACCCACCCTACAAATTATAATACCAATTTCCACAATCTTTGAGAGAGATGCTGGAGCGTCTACTTCAAAGAAATGCAACGAGACTAATCCATCCTATGAATGATGGGTTACGGTGCAGATAAAAAGTAGTGAGTCGCTCCTGAAAAGGATCGCCGCACCTAACCCACCCTACAAATTATAATACCAATTTCCACAATCTTTGAGAGAGATGCTGGAGCGTCTACTTCAAAGAAATGCAACGAGACTAATCCATCCTATGAATGATGGGTTACGGTGCAGATAAAAAGTAGTGAGTCGCTCCTGAAAAGGATCGCCGCACCTAACCCACCCTACAAATTATAATACCAATTTCCGCGATTCTTGAGAGAGATGCTGGAGCGTCTACTTCAAAGAAACGCGATCGCGGCAACGATAACTTTAATCCTGGAAAATCAAAATACTCCCCGAATAACAAACTACCCAAACTTGCCTTGTCTCAGGATCGTAAGTAATCCCAATGGGATGCGCATCTGTCGGCAGAGATTGTACCACTTTCAAATCGCTCGTCCGCACCTTACTTACCGTATTGGAGAAATAATTCACCACATACAAAAACTGTCCGTCTGCCGATAAAACTGTACTGCGCGGCGCACTTCCCGTCCTCACTTTAGCTACATTTCCACTAACATTTGAATCCTTTGTCAAATCGATGGCCCTTAAATCGATTTTCGCAACCGTTCCCTCACTATTTAAACTGGCGTACAAGTACCGATTATCCGGCGAAAGATTGAGGTTTCGCGGTCCAGCACCCACATTTTTCATCCACCTTACCGAAAAATCTCGCAAATTAACGATCGCGATATTGCTCGAACCCATTACCGCAACGTAAGCTTTGCTGGAATTGCCATCCACCGCAATGCCGCGCGGATAGGCACCTAAAGGAATCCGCCGAATTTCTTTGTTTTGTTCCACATCGACAACGCTTAAATCCCAACTGCACCAATTCGTCGCCAAAACGAAGCGATTATCGGGAGTTGCGGCAACATACTTGGGAACCGAACCCACCTTAATCGCCTCTTCAATATTCAGCGTATCCGTATTAATTCGGTAAAGGAAGCTGGGATCGTGTTGGGCCTGAGGACTACAGCGATCGCTTCCCGGATTGCCAAATCCCGAACCGTACATCTGATAATTCGATACCCAGCCATATTGTCCGCCGTGGGAAAACGCCGCTTCCACTGGCGCGCCGCGATAGGTACCGGGAAACTCCTCGTGGCCGTACTCGGACAAATCTACCGCATCGGAAATCGTCTTAATCAACTCGTACTGCTGGTTATAAACAGTGATGGTGTGGCTGTACATCATATTTTGGACAAAAAAGCGCCCCCGTCCCGAATAAACCACCGATTTAGGCGAAATTTTACTGTTGCGAATGGCGTGTTTGAGAACCATGCGCCCGATCGCGGCCTGAATTTTGCCCTGAAGCGTGTCAAGATAGTAGTCGTATTCGGTCACTTTTTGTTGGGCGATCGCGAATTGGGGACGGTTGGGTGCCACAGATTCCATCGATGCGATCGCGCGCTGCCACGTTTGCGCCGCTTCCTGCCATTGTCCCTGGGTTTTCGCCGTTTGCCCCAATTCCACCGCTTCCATCGCATACCTTACGCCCTTCCCAAAATAATTGGGCATCTTTTGGGCATACTCGATATTGGATTGATACTCGCGGATTCTGCGTTGCGCGAGGCGATAATCTCGATTATCAGAAGGAACCGACTCCATCGCCGCAACTGCCTGCTGCCATTTCTGCGCAACCGTATCCCATTCCTCAGAAGTCTTCGCCGTCTGCGTCGCTTGTGCCGCCGCCAGCGCGCGGTTTAACCCGTCGTAGAAGTAATCTGGTGCGAAATTTTGAGGCGATTCTTGCGCCTGGGGAGAGGGACTTGGCGAGGGTTGGGGTTGTGCAGCTTGAGGAGAAGGACTTGGCGATGGTTGGGGTTGAGTTGCGGCTTTTGGGGAAGCTTGCCTTTGAGCGTAACTGAGATTAGATTGATATTGAGTAATTTTTTGTTGGGCGAGGCGGTAGTCTCGACTGTTAGAGGGAACGGCTTGCATTGCCGCGATCGCTTGTTGCCATTTTTCCACAACAGCTTCCCACTGTGCTTGAGTCTTCGCTGTTTGCGTTTGTTGCGCCGCTTCGAGAGCAAAATTTACTCCCAAATAAAAGTAATCCTCTTCAGCCGTTTGAGGAGAGTCTCGCGTTTGTGGAGAAGGACTGGCGGGAGGTTTCGCAGCTTCAGGAGAAGGACTTGGCGAGGGAGTTGAAGTTGGCGAGGGTTGGGGTTGAGTGGCTTGAGGAGAAGGACTTGGCGACGGTTGCGGGGCTGGTTGTGCTTGCGTTTGGGCGTAGGTCAGATTAGATTGATATTGAGTAATTTTTTGTTGGGCAAGATTGTAATCTCGACTGTTGGAAGGAACGGCTTTCATGGCCGCGATCGCTTGCTGCCATTTTTCCACAACGGCTTCCCACTGCGCCTGAGTCTTCGCCGTTTGCGTTTGTTGTGCCGCTTCGAGAGCAAAATTTACCCCTAAATAAAAGTAATCCTCTTCAGCCGTTTGAGGAGATTCTTGTGTCCGAGGAGAAGGACTTGGCGAGGGTTGCGATTGAGTTGCTTCAGGAGAAGGACTTGGCGAGGGAGTTGAAGTTGGTGAGGGTTGTGGTTGTGTAGCTTGAGGAGAAGGACTTGGCGAGGGTTGCGGTTGAGTTGCTGCTTTTGGGGAAGCTTGCCTTTGAGCGTAACTGAGATTAGATTGATATTGAGTAATTTTTTGTTGAGCGAGATTGTAATCTCGACTGTTGGAAGGAACGGCTTTCATGGCCGCGATCGCTTGCTGCCATTTTTCCACAACGGCTTCCCACTGCGCCTGAGTCTTCGCCGTTTGCGTTTGTTGTGCCGCTTCGAGAGCAAAATTTACCCCTAAATAAAAGTAATCCTCTTCAGCCGTTTGAGGAGATTCTTGTGTCCGAGGAGAAGGACTCGCTGACGGCTGTGTAACCTCGGGAGAAGGACTCGGCGACGGTTGCGGCTGTGCAACTTCAGGAGACGGACTTGGCGAGGGTTGCGGTTGAACTGCTTCAGGAGAAGGACTCGGCGAGGGTTGGGGTTGAACTGCTTCAGGAGAAGGACTTGGCGACGGTTGCGGTGTCGCCTCTTCCAAATTCGGTCGAACGGGATTATCTTGTTCTTGGGGAACAGTGGGGGAACGATCGATAGTTTTGGGTTGTCCCGCGTCTGAGTCAGTGTTGTTGGGAGACGCAGGCGTATCCAAAGGGGCTGGAACTGTATCATTTTGAGGTTGGGGTGCCGATTCTTCTTCGGGAGTTGTTTCAGCGTCCCAGTCTCGCGATTCTGGCATCACCGGCAAATTCTCGCGACTGGGTTCCGATTCAATGTTGGGATCGGTCAAACCGCGCAACATATCGTCGTCAGGAGAATCGGTTTCGGAGTTGGAGAGGGCAACTTCAGTCGAACTTAGCATCGCCACAAAAACGGCAACTGCGAGTAAATTCGACCAAGTAGAGTTGGGCAACGCTTGCCAATCCCACAGGTTTTCGGGGAGATCGAGTTCGATCCCGCTTTCCCATTCGTAGGAGGCGTAGGAATGGGCGTAGGCTAATGCTTCCATAGATTTTTTTCCATCTCTTGCTCGCAAGCATCTTACCCTAATTACGCTCTCGTCGAGCTTTTTAAGGAAAAGATTAAAATCGAGCGCTTCGCGATGTCGTTACCTCGAGCGCTTCGCGATCGCGGCCGGTGTTAAAATCTTGACAAAGGGCTGTAACCGAACAAGAGCGCGATCGCAATATCTTTTTCTTAGCCCTTCACCTTCAAGACAATTGCTACTAATTTTTTTTCTGACGCTGCGCTATTTTAAGAAATAACCGCAGCGCTTCGTTCACCGCTTCATCATTGGGGAAAGCTCGGGCAAGATCGGGGTCTAAAAGCACTAAGTTGGTTTGGGAACGATAGCGTTCGGCATACTTCCCGCGAACTCCTCCCTCTAGTTTAGAGAAGTCATACTCAGTACGTAACTCATCTTCCAATTCGTTTTCAAATTCCTTCTTCATAATATCTCCGTTCTTTGCGAGTTGCTTTTCTGGCACTGATAATCCGTATTTTTTCTCCTCGGTCGGTGTGCGATACAACTAATAGATGACCAAATCTGGATATTCCAATAATAACGTAGCGGCTCTCACCGATAGAATGGTCGGGGTCGGGAAAAGTCATAGATAATACGTCGCTAAATACTGTTGCCGCTTCTACAAAAGATACGCCGTGTTTGTCGAGGTTGAGTGCTGCTTTTTGAGGGTTCCATTCAAATTCCACTTACGAACTTCTACAACTAAAAACATTATTAATTTATCAATCGAGCGGACGAAAGGGGTGCGCTATTGCGTCCGGTAATACGTTCTTTTCTCTAATCTTCATTTTTAATTTCTAATGGGTATTACACCGTTTCGAGCCAATTTACAATCAACCCATTGACGCGATCGGGCTTTTCGTCGTGGGGACAGTGACCGGCGTTGGGAATGGAAGAAAAGGTTACATTTTCCTTTGTTTGTGCCAATTGCTGATATATCTTTGCGCCCGCGATCGGAGTCCACGGATCGTCTTCTCCCCATAAAACTAATAAAGGACATTCCAAACGACTCAATAATTCTTCAGGTTTGGGACCGGGAGGCGCGGTGAGGATCGATGCAAACACTTTTTGGGCGTTGGGATGGCACGAAGGTTGATAAATCATTTCGACCAACTCTTCGGTAATCGCCTCGGAATCTCGGTAAACTTGGAGCAAGGTGCGGCGCAATTGAGATTTACGGCGAATCAGGTTGAAGAGAACCGGACCGGAAAGGGGCGAACTGACAACTTTGGTAAAAGTTCCCATAATAGGGCGCAACAGGGGAGTCAATTCTTCGGGGCGATGGTTGAGTCCCCCAGCGCAGTTAATAGCGACGCATCCCGCCGCAATTTCAGGGAAATTAGCCGCAACCATTAGCGAAAGCAAACCGCCGATGGAATTCCCGATGAAGAGAGTAGGAACTTGAATTTTTTCTTGCCAAAAGTCCCAAATTTGTTGTTGCCACAGTTCGAGGGTGTAGTCAAGAATGGGTTTATCGGAGTTGCCGAAGCCCAAAAGGTCCAGGGCAAAGACTTGATATCCTGCTTCTGCGAGTGCGGGGATATTTTTTCGCCAGTGACCGACGGAAGCCCCGAAGCCGTGAATGAGGAGTAACGGGCGACCTGTTCCTAAGACGGCGTACTCGATTTGATGGCCTTGCCAAGTCCAGGTTGAGGTGTGGGGGATGCGATCGCGAGTGGTTTCTAGCACGGCAGATTTTCGAGTTTTCTTAAATTTTGTAACACTTCTTATTGTAACTCGCCTTGATGCGCCGCGCGATCGCGTTTCGGAATTTTTTGAGCATTGTACTAAAAGTCAAATTTCGTACAACTTAATGATTTTTAGTCTCTCTAAAATATAATTTTGCCTGTTGCCTTGATTTTCTCTGCTAAGCGCGGGTAAGCACTTAGCTACAAACCCTTAAAATCATATCCACGTTCATCGAATCTTTACGGAATTCAAGGAAATCTCATAAAAAATTGATTTCAGCTTTACAGCTTATTCTAGTACCTTCGCTTATAAATGAAAGAGAAGACAAACAAGAGGATTCAATTGATGAAAAAGAACTATTTCATTCGCTTAATTGGAGGAACTGCCGCTACACTCTGCGCGCTAGCAAGCACTGCATTACCTGGAAAAGCTGCAACTTGGAATTACGCTTTAGACTCTTTCTATGACGGAACGGGCGACTTAATTCGTGACGGTCAAAATTATACAAAAAAAGGAGTCGCGACCGACGGAAAACCAGGACATAGTGTCGGAATTTATAGCCTATACGAGCATTTCGGCATGGCTTATTTAGAAGATACTGAAAATGACACGATTACCTTCGCCTTCAATTCCAATCTCTTTTTAGACGGTTGGCATAGCAAGAAAGCGAAAGATAACAACGTCGGTTGGGGTGATTTTTTTATCAATCTTAATCCCGAAAAGAGCTTTGAAGAAGTTCAAGGAACAGAGGATTTAATCGCAATTCGTTTTGCTGGCACCAACGATTCGGGAGTCGATACGAGTGCGAACGATGGCAAAAAGCTGGATGGAGAAAACCAATTTTCGGGCGAAACGGGAGTATATTCAGGCGCGACAGCGAAAAATTTAGCTTCAAATAACAATGGTTGGTCAACTTACAACAAGTATAAAAACTACGTCACTGGTAAAACCATCTACGAAAATGGACAAAAGCTGAGGGACGAGAATAATCAAGTCTTAAAAGGTTCGGTTGAGTTGATTGATGGCATGAATCTCGCCGATGCTGAAACCTATCTGGGCGACTACGGAAATACCTCAATCGATTCCTACCAGAAAAAATTAGGCGATATCGCTCTTTTGAACTCAAGCGAATTAGCTGCGATGGGTCTTGATTTCTCCAGTCAAATTCCAGGTCAAACCCTGGGGACACAAACCTTTGGATTTAGCTTTACACGGTCTTTACTCCCCGGCGGTTCGCTGGAGTGGATCGCTCACGTCATGGCTGAATGTGCCAATGATGTAATGGGAATGAAGGGTTCGTTCTATGAGAAGGAGGAAGTCGAAAATACGGACGTTCCAGAACCTGGACTTCTATTAGGATTGGGAGTTGTCGGTCTCGCCTTCCAGGGACGACGCAAGCGCCGCTACAATTAGGGCTTGCTGAATAAGTGTTGTGGTGAGCAGGGGGAGTAGGGGGAGCAGGGGAGCAGGGGGAGCAGGGGGGAATTGTATTTAATTTTTGATTTTTAAGCAACCCTAATACACCGCTTCGCGCATTGATTAATAGGTTTTCAGCTTTGTACAGCAAGCCCCAATTAATCCTACCCATTCATCAGGGCGCTCTACTTTTTAAATCGTTATTCATTATTCATTACTCACTATTCATTACTCACTATTCATTACTCACTATTCATTACTCACT
>JAXHVQ010000161.1:0-12301 GCA_034189065.1 Cyanobacteriota bacterium | reverse complement strand
TACAAAATTCGTCAAAAAACACCGATTTCTCTTTCTCTTTCCCGGTTTAATTGCCCTTCTCGTGGCTATCTTTTCTCTACGCTACTCCCTGTTCAATCTCCAACTGTTGGGCGTACAGGTATTTTTCGCTTTTCAGGTTCAACTGATGTATTGGATGGTGGTTTCTACCGCCTGCATCATTTGGTTGCGTCCGATGGTTCTCCCCCATAAGCGCTATCAATTACAGTCGGCGGCGGAAGCGAAAACAACAACATCAATTCTACCGGGAGGAATGGGCAGAGTTCAGTACGAAGGTTGTTCTTGGCCTGCCTATTGCGAAAATTGTAGCGAAGCGATCGCGTCGGGGCAAACGGTCTACGTCCTGCGCCAAGAGGGAAATACCCTCGTCATCGCACCCCATACTCTCTTCCAAATCGATCGCTAGGCTTTTTTATGAATCAACAACCTATCGGACTCATCTTTATCTTAACCGTCGCGATCGCGACCTGTTTCCATCTTCCCCTACAAGCGCAAACTCCCGACCTCGGCGGACAAGGAAGACCGCGCGATCGCGGCGATGGTGCAGCGAGTCATGTCATTTTATCCAACCTTCCTATTTTCATACCATACTTTTAAAAAATTTGCAACCCATTGCCCCTTCAGCGCAAATTTTCTCTTGCCCCATCCCTTTAATCCTTTACACTTTTATTGAGGTCTACTATGTTTTCACCCTTGCAACTTCTGTTAATGGCATTTGTCAGCTTCAGCGGCATTACCGTTCTCGGTAGCGTCAAAATTATCCGCGAAGGCGAACAAGCCTTAGTCGAAACCTTTGGCAAGTATAATGGTAAAACCCTCCAACCGGGTTTAACCTTTTTGACTCCTTTAGTCGAGCAAGCCGTTTACAAGCAAACAATGCGAGAGCAAATTCTCAACTTGCCGCCTGTGGAATGTCTCACGAGCGATCGCCTTTCAGTTAGCGTCGATTTTGCCGTATACTGGCGAATTATCGACCTCGAAAAAGTAGCCTACAAAGTTCAGGATTTGTACGAAGCACTGGACAACCTTCTTCACATCGAAATTCGCAGTCAATTAGTAAAGTGCGATTCCGAATGTCTCTATACCTCGCGAGACGAAATCAACGAAGCGTTAGTGCAACAGTTGGATATCGCAACCGAACCTTGGGGGATTAAAATTACTCGGGTGTTATTGCGCGATTTTACGATTAACAGCCATTCGATTTGTCGCAAAAATGCCCAAAATTCAAAGTATGCGATGGCTAAATCTAAAGCGACTGATTCTTGAAATTCGCAATAACTTTCTCATGAACAATTTTCCCTATCAAGTCGGCGGCAGTTTGCAAGTTAACTCCCCGACCTATGTGACTCGAAAAGCCGATAGCGAACTTTATCAATCCCTTAAGGCGGGAGAGTTTTGCTATGTCCTTAATTCTCGTCAAATGGGAAAATCTAGCCTGTTAGTTCGCACGATAAAACGGCTGCGAACTGACGGTTTTATTTGCGAGGCAATTGACCTTTCAGACTTGGGAAGTAAGTCGCTGGAGCAGTGGTATGGCGGCGTTGCTTATAAGCTAGCCAGCAGTTTTAATTTGTTTGAACCGATGGAATTTATGAACTGGTGGCAAACGCGATCGCTTATTTCTCCGGTACAGCGCTTGGGCGAGTTGATTTCCGAAATTTTAGCCCATGTTCGCGACTCTTCTTTCAATTCTCTTAAGAGTGAAAGCGGTCAAGACCAACAGGATTCTCCCTCAATTGTCATTTTCATTGATGAAATTGATAGTACGCTTAGCTTAAAAGAATCTATTGATGATTTCTTCGCGTTAATTCGCTCTTTTTATAATCAACGCGCTTGCAACGCGGACTATCAAAGATTAACTTTTGTTCTTCTCGGTGTCGCGACTCCTTCCGACTTAATTCGCGATTCTAGCCGCACGCCCTTTAATATTGGTAGGGCTATTGATTTGGCTGGCTTCACAAAAACTGAGGCAAAACCTCTATTAAAGGGGTTAGAATCTAAATATCCTAATGCAGAAATCGTTCTTGACGAAATTTTGAGTTGGACGGGAGGACAGCCATTTTTAACGCAAAAACTCTGTCAATTACTCCTAAACCACGACTTATCGGTTGAGGAAATTGTTCGAGCTTGTATTATTGAAAATTGGGAGAATCAAGACGAACCGCCTCATCTCAAAACAATTCGCGATCGCCTCTCTCGCAACCCCGATCGCGCCTCGAAGCTGTTGGGTCTGTATCAACAAGTTCTTCAAGGAGACACATCTAGCAACAGTCTCCCCAATGCTGGTTTAATTCCCTCGGAAAGCACTCCTTGTCGTTCTCCCTTTTTAACCGAACTTAAGCTTTCGGGATTAGTGGCAATTCGAGGGGGAGAATTAACCGTTTACAATCCAATTTACCGAGAAATCTTCAATCTTAAATGGGTTGAAAAAATGCTACTCGATTTACGACCCTATGGAGAGGCGATCGCGGCTTGGTTCGCCGCCAACTGTCAAGACGAGTCTCGTCTTTTGCGCGGAAATGCCCTAGAAGAAGCACAAAATTGGGCAAATGGCAAGCAATTAAGTTCCCAAGACTATCACTTCCTCGCCGCCAGTGCAGAAGCCGAAATGACAGCCTTGCGCCAACAACAACAGCGATCGCGATCGCAAATGGAACAACTTCAACGAGAAAAAACCTTACTCGAAGAACTCACCCAAGAACAAGAACGCCGAAAAGCAACTGAAGCAGCGCTACAACGCCAACTGCAAAATCAAACCCGACGACTAACCGCCAATTGGGGGGCCGTTATTTCCATTGCAGCCTTTTTAACCGGCGTATTTTGGGTAAATGCCTCCATTAATCGTCAAAATACTCGACTCAACCAACTCAGTTCTTATTCTCAAGCGATGCTGGAGGAAAATCGACCCGTTGAAGCAGTAATTGCCTCCCTTGAAGCCGTCAAGGAAATGCGAGGATCGTTAGGCATAAACTCGGCAACGCGGATGCGCGCGATCCTTGCACTCCAACAAGCCATTTCCCAATTGAGCCCCACCCTCCTTGTTACCCCCTTTATTAGGGAGGATAGTAGAGAATCGACCTCGAACACTCGTAAAATTCGAGCTGAACCCAAAAAAGACGGTCGAATTGAGGTAGTGCGATCCCGCAGGGATCCGCGTAGCGGGGCGCGAGATGATACAATACTCGCAACCCTAGTCGGACATAAAGAACCCATTCTCGCCGTCAGCATCAGTCCCAACAATCGCGCGATCGCCTCAGCCAGCGCAGATGGCACCGCAAGATTGTGGCAGCGCGACGGCACCCTCCTCGCCATTCTCAAACATCCCGGCACAGTCACCAGCGTCAGCTTCAGTTTCGACAGCCAAATCCTCGCCACCGCCAGTACCGACAACCAAGTTCGACTGTGGCATCTCGACGGAACCCTCCTCGCCACCCTAACTCGCCAACCATCGCGCGGCAACCCCATCTCCCAAGTCAACTTTACCCCAGACGGAAAACTCCTCGCCGCCGACGACAACAACGCAACTTTGCTGCAATGGAATTTTAACCCAGAGCAACTCTGGACTCAAGGATGCAATACTATCCAGTCCCTTCCCCACCTTCCCAAACCCTCTCCGTGTCGTTGAAGAGACACTCATATAAAATCCGGTTGAATGACCTAAGTTAAGGCTGATGGGGGGATGGGGGGATGGGGGGATGGGGAGAAACCGGAAATGTTTTTTAATGGGCGAGAGGGGCGGATATTATATCAAAACTGAATTGGCTCGAGCTTGGGCGCAGGTGGGCAAGGCTTATCGTCAGTGGGAGAGTTGAGTTTCCACAGCCCGAGTCGCCTTGCTCGCCCTATATTTGTTTACTGGTTACTGATTACTGTTTACTGTTTACTCACCCTCGCCAACTGTTCCACTGCATCGCCAATGGCCGCCGTCAAATTATCGCGAGTGCGTTGATGTTCCTCCTGTTCCGCCTTCAACGCAGCCACGGCGCGATCGCGTTCCTGCATCGCCACCACCAACCGCTCTCGCAACTGTTCGGTTGTTTGTAACGCCGCCACTTCCGCCTCCGCTGCCGCCTGTGCCTCCGGTGTAACCGACGACGCAGAAAGACTCGTCGTTTTCAACTGACGGACTTCCAGCTTGCACTGATTCAACGTTTCTCGAGCCAAGCGAGCCTCAACGCGGCGCTGCTGCGCTTCCGTCGAGTACAACTCCCGCCAGTGGGCCGAACTTTGATGAGCGCTCTCCCGTTCGCCTTTGCACTGAGCTAATTCTTCGCGCAAAGCCCGAATTTCTGCTAACCACTGCACGATTTCTTCACTCATGGCTGTTTTCGCTGGTCCATTCTTTGACAAATAGGGCGAAGTATGCTGAGGATTGACTTCTTCCCCTGTTGTTGGTCGTTTAAATTTAGTATAGTCTCATCCCTATTTTGATGAAAAGTATTTATACCAGATTCATCAAATTTTGCTACAATCCCATCTCCCGCTCTCCCCCTCTCCCGCTCTCCCCCTCTCCCCGGAGCGCTCTGGGCGAAAAACTCGATCCAAAGGGTCTGTTAAAATTTGACTATGCCCCCGCTAGCTAAGACACTCTTAGGAACAACGCCGCGCAGCAGCCCTATGCAACTTCCTCGTTTTTTCCAATTTTTTTTATATCTCAATTTTGCCACATTGAGAAGAGCCCTTTTGCAAGGAATGCAGCGACGTTTGGGCGGTTTGTCGGCAGAAATGGCCTACAACGCCATGCTTGCCCTCTTTCCCACCATTATGGCAACTATTGCCGCGATCGCGCTTTTTGAGGAATCGCTCCAATCAACAGTTCTCCAATTAATCGGTCGATTTACCGTCGAGGACAACTCGTCGCTTCGATTAACCTTCGACGATCTCGCCGCACAAATCCGATTAGTGGCTCCCGACATGGCTTGGGAATTATTAAAAAATGTCGTAACTGAAATTACCCAAGCCAGAAATCTCAGTCTTTTTTCAGTCAGTTTTCTCGCCGCAATTTGGATTGCTTCTTCTGCTATTGGCGCGGCGATGAATGCCCTCGACCAAATCCAACGCATTCCGTCCAAGTATCGACGACCGTTTTGGAAAGCTCGATTAATTGCTGTTTTATTGGCACTTGGAAGTATTGTTCTCTTAGTTACCGCTTCCTTCCTCGTTTTACTGGGGGATGTTACGGTTAAATTTGTTGTCAATCTCATTAAAAACATTCCAGAATTGCTCCAGACTTTACCCGGCGTTTCGGCTACATCTATTCAGTTTGGCGAAATTAGAACTTTAATGAATCAAGCCGATTTATTACTCGATCTCTGGCGGTTATTAGGTTGGCCCGTAGCCCTGGGAATTGTTAGCGTTGCTTTTGCATTTATCTATCGCTACGGCCCGAGTCGTCGCATCCGAGGAACGCCGATCTTTCCCGGTGCGATTTTGGCAGCGCTGTCTTGGGCGGGAATTTCTGCATTGTTTCGACTTTATGTGAATAATTTCGGCAATTATAATCGGGTTTACGGAACGGTTGGAGCCGCCATCGTGTTGATGTTGTGGCTGTACATGAGTTCTTTTGTGATGTTATTAGGCGCGCAACTCAATACAACTGTCGGGCAGCAAATGCTCGAACGCCAGGGGAAAAAAGCCATTAACTTTATACGGGCGCGCGATCGCGAGGTCAATATTAGGTCATAATTTTGCCAAGAGTACCAAGGCAGTGGGCAGTGGGCAGAAGGCAGACTTCGGCTGGCGCGGTAGTTGAGTTTCGGCTGACGCTCAACTGCCGCGGTTAGCCGAAACTCAGTCTAAAGAAGGCAGAGAGCAGAAGGGTTTTTAAGGAAAAAGGCAGAAGTAGAAATGTTATTGCCGTGAGTTGTCCGTAAGGAGAAGTAATTATTCATTATTCATTATTCATTATTCATTATTCATTATTCATTGTAAAAGACCGCTTCCAATTTTCCCAGCGAATTTTCCCCAGAAAAAAGGGACTCAGCAACATACTTTTCAAAAGTTGACGATTGCACGCCTCGACAATTTCCGTTTTTGGGAGACGGCCGTAGCGATAGAGATGATGTCCCAATTGAAGAAAATCTTTCATCCAATAGGCTACTGTTGCACCGGGTTGCTGCCAAGCTGGAAGCCGAAGCATTCGCAAATGGTGCCGACTCAAACCATTACAGCGCATTACAGAGAGTAAATAGTCCTTTTGCCAACGGTTAGGTGCAATTTTGTGACGAATTTTTGAAGCAGGGTTGTACCAAATTTCCCAACCCGCTTTTTGAATATAAAGAACTGCTTCCAAATCTTCGCACGACAGTCCCGCATCTTTGTCGGTATGGTTGAGAAACAAGCGTGGGGGAACGGCTTTCAGCCAAGCTTCGCGACGCACGACAAGGCCCGCAGTTGGCGGTAGCACTCGGTTTTGGGGTTTGTAGCGGTGCGCCTTTCTGCCGCGATTGATAAGTCCCAAGTAAGGATGCAGGGAGGTTAGTTCCTCGGGCGGCGGCGCGAGGAACTCGCCTGAGATTGCACTCCCAAAAGCGCCAACTTGGGGATGGTTTTGAGCAAAGTCGTAGCTCGCACGAACCCAGTCTGGTTCGGGAATATTATCGTCGTCGAGAAAGCCCACATAGGAACCTTTTGCAGTTTCAATGGCTCGCTGTCGCGCAAACGCAGCCCCTCGTTCGCCCTCAAAAATGTAGTGCAGCGGACTCTCGCTGGGCCAACCAGATTGATAAGCTTCGACAATTGCTGCGGTATTGTCGCTACTCTGATTGTCTACGACGATGATTTCCCAACTCAGTTGCTCGAGGTGAGTTTGCGATCGCAAGCTGTCGAGAACATCGGGTAAACGTTTTGCGCCGTTGTAAGTGGGAATGGCTACGCTGAAGTCAACTAGCATCAGTAGAATAACTGTGAAGGACAAGAATATAAGTATATTTTACTGTTTTTAATCAGTGGTTTCAGTATTATTCGGTATTAAATTCAGTAATTTTAGGTATTGAGCGACGGCGCTCTTGATGCTAAAGTCCAGCGATCGCTCTTGGAGTCGGTCTTCCGCGATTGGGTCGTTGAGGACAGACTGCATGGCTTCTGCTAAAGCTTCAATGTCGCCCACGGGGACGAGACGACCGTATTTTCCTGACTCGAGAATTTCTTTCGGTCCGTGGGGACAGTCCGTCGCAACCACTTGGCAACCGCAGGCGATGGCTTCGATTAACACCGTGGGCAAACCTTCCCAGCGCGAGGAGAGGACGAAGACGCGCGCGCGACTCATGTAACTGTAGGGATTTTTGACAAAACCCGGAAAGTCTATCTCTGAGTCTACACCCAGTTCTTGCGCCATTGCTTCTAGTTTAGCGCGTTGGGGGCCTTCTCCCAAAATGAGCAGTCGTATTCCGGGAACTCGTTGGCGCGCTAAAGCGAAGGCTTGAATTAAAGTTGAGAAGTCTTTAGCTGCTGTCAGTCGTCCGGCGGCGAGGAAGACAGGCGGTTGGTTGGCTTCCAGCCAGGGATGTTGGGGAGAAAGTTGTGCTTGGGCGAGGAGATGTTCGTCGATAACTGGATTGTAAATGGTTGCGACGGTTCCTTTGTGCCAGTGTAGCCGTTTTTCTAAGGCGCGCGCCATTCCCCCAGATACCGCGATAACACCATTAGCTTTGGGATACAACCAACCCATCATCTTTACCAGTAGCTGACTTTGCGGTTCGTCGGACTTGTTACTGTTGGCAAAAAGTAAGTTGTGTTCGACGAGGAATAAGGAGGGAAGTTTACGAGCGATCGCCCGCGCGATTACTGCGATAACATTAACATAGATAAGGTGGGAAAATAGAACTTGAGGTTTTTCTTGACGCAGGTAACGCACGAGAGGAGCAATCAGTTTCAACGAACTCAGCAAGCGAGCATCAACGGGCGTTTTCAAATCGATAATTCTGACTCCTTTGGGAAGGCAACTTACATCGATGTCGTCGGCGCTATGAACGACTAAATCCAAATGAATATTAGGGTATTGACTCAATCCTTTGAGGGTATTAAGGATAACTTGTTCTAACCCTCCGCTGAGAAATCTTGCTAAGAATGCAATACGGACAGATTGGCTCATTGTCGCTACTAAGTTCGGACTACTGTAATTTTAGCCGATGTGAGAGGCGAGTGTCTCTACTTTTCTTAAAATTCCGTTCGTAGTAGGGGCTTTAGCCCCTCCCATTTGTAGAGTTGACAAAGTTTTCTTAACCTGACTTCATCATTCTTTTCTACACTTACCTTACCCGCAGCCTTCGTTATGGTGGGCATTGCTAATGTGATAAAATTTGTTTGATTGTAGCCCAGTGACGGCAATGCCCACCCTACATTAACTGTTGCGTTTGTAGTAAAGGCTTTAGCCTTCGTGACTTTTTTCTAAATGAGTTACAACAAATTTATTCAATATACTGGCTGAGTTCTTCAACAAGTAAATGAACCGTCGTTGAAGGATTTTGATTATGTTTCCTTATCAATTCGCCTGGAGAGTTGTCAGATAGCGGGATATCGTTGCTCTCCCACAGCCTTTTTGCATTCGCGATCGCTGTTTCCTTCCCATCCTTTAACTTTTCGTACATATCTTCGCAATTCTTCTCGTATTTTTCCCCTAAACGGCTTTTCACACTCAACATTTTTCTGAGGTTGCTGCGGTGCGTGGCACTCGAATAATATTCAAAATGTAATAAATACCACAACTCAAAAGCATCATTTGAAATTGCTAATTTAATTCCTTCCTTCTGAGCGAGTGTAATTGCAGCATTGAAGTTTTGTTGATTTTTGCTTTCCGCTTTAAAGTCGCGATCGAAGACGCACCAAACTTCATCGTACTCTTCGTCTTCTTCCTTAAGCTTCACCGCCTCCTTAACTAAACTTAAAGTTACTCTGCCCGCTGGCACAATTTTAATAAAAAATTTTTTTCTATCCGTGGACTTGCTTAATCCGTAAAAATAATTGGGTTCAGTAGCCGTTCCCTCGCAAACAATCAAAAAACGCCGAGCCAAGTTTCTTTGTTCGACCATTCTGTTAGAATAACCTCGATTATTCCTCGCATTTCGCTTTCTTTTTCTACTCATTCCACGAATCAATTAAGCCTCTCAAATCTCCAATATAGGGAATTGCGCCATATTTACCTTTAATATAGTCCTTTTCAAAAGACGCATCATTTCGTACTGTATACTCTGCCAAGGAATAAAGATTACTCATTCCCTTGCGATTTTTCTCAACAAACCAAATTTGATCTCTCCTAAAAAGGGCATTGGTCAGTAAATTAGTATCGTGAGTCATAAAAACGAGTTGAGCGTTGCGAGGATTCGTTTCGTTGGAATTAAAAAGCTTAACGATCTCGCGGGTCATTAGCGGGTGAAGTCGAGCAGCGAGTTCGTCAATAATCAAGATACTTCCTTCTTTAAGTGCTTCGAGTAAAGGTCCTGCGAAAGCAAACAACTTCTTTGTTCCTTCAGATTCGTCATCATCTAAGTCGAATAGTTCTTTGGAAGTTTGATTTCCTTCAGCATCGTATTTTTGGTGAAGAGTTTTAATATTCGCTGGAGTCTGCAATGTTGCGTCTTGCATCGAATCAAGAATAACTTTTTTTAAGTCTTCTGGTATATTACCGGGTAGATAATCTTTAGTCAGCTCGACGAAACTTTGTTTTACGCTAATGCTTTCAATTCCTAAATCGAGCTTTTTAATTAATTGAATGATTTCTTGTTGGTATTGGGGATTTTTAAAGTAATCTGCGGTTATTTCCCTGTAAATATCTCCGTGTAGCCCGGAAAGCAAAATCAACTCGCCAATCCACGAAAGAATTTTCTGCGAAATTTTCCCATTGAATTGAGCGACAACAGAAAGAAATAACGCATTTTCTCTTGTTTTATCTTTAAGATATTTTCCTTCAGAATAAATATTGGTCATTTTAAATGTGTCCAATCTGCGCTCGAATAAGAAATGTTCTTTCTTTTTGGGGACATGAAATAACCACTCAGAAATAACTCGCTTTTCATTGACTTCAAATCCATATCTATAAATTTTACCTTCTAAAATAAAAACTATTTCAAAATAAGAGGGTTCTGCATCGGTCTCAGAACTGAGTCTAAATCTCTTGATAGGTATTGTCTCATTAATTTGAGTCGCTTTAGAAGAATTAATGATAAACCATTTCATAAAACCAATCGCATCAACAAGATTACTTTTGCCGCTTGCATTGGCTCCATAAATCGCTACACTTTTAAGTAGACGCAAATTCTCGTCAACCCTAAAAGTATTACTTTCGTCAATTCTTTTATCTTTTGCTGTTAGGGAAGTCGCTACCATACTGAGTGTCACAACTTCCTTGAAAGAGCGATAGTTTCCGACACTGAATTCAATAAGCATGGCACAGTACGTCAGGAAGAGGTCAAAGATTTTGCTTCTTTTCGCTATTGTTAAAGAACAAAGCGATATATTTGCGATTTTTTCACAAATTTTGCGGTTTTGCCAGCATTCGTCTTATTTCTATACAAGACAAGTTGCTAAAATACGGACAAATGTACTCTTTTCGAGTTTTGCGTTCTCAAAGCAAAGGAGTTTTGTCCCTTGTCAACTTGCTCGATCGCGGGATTCGCGTCACAATAGAAGAAAAGTAAACTTTTCTCTCTTTTTTTTAATAATTTGTTAAAAATGGCGCAAGTAAAGTCAAAATATGCTAAGCAGTCAACTCTATCGACTCTAGACTGCGATCTCGCTATTGTCGGCGGTGGGATTGTGGGAACGACGCTGGCTTGTGCGTTGCGCGATTCGGGTTTGCGCGTGGTTCTCATCGAAGCGCAAACCTTAGAAGCGGCAGCCTCCCGCAAACAAGCCTACGCGCTTTCCATCCTTTCGAGTCGAATTTTTGCAGGTTTGGGCGTTTGGGACGAAATATTGCCGAAAGTTGGTCAATTTCGCCAAATTAGTCTTTCCGATGCCGATTATTCCCAAATTCTACAGTTCCAGTGCGAGGAATTGGGAACCGATGCGTTGGGCTATGTGGGCGAACATAACGTTATTTTAACCGCGCTACAAAAGCGAATCGCCCAATGCGAAAATATTCAATGGTTGTGTCCGGCGCAGGTGGTAGGATTGGACTGGGAGGAATCCCAAACCATTGTTCGAGTGGAGGTTGAGGGAGAAGAACGGCAACTGCGTGCTAAATTAGTTGTTGGGGCGGATGGGGCGCGATCGCGGATTCGCTCTCTCGCCAACTTGCGCGCCCGAGGCTGGAAATATTGGCAGTCCTGCGTCGCCTTTACCATTCAACACGAGGCACCGCGTAACGATATTGCCTTTGAACGCTTTTGGCATTCTGGACCAATGGGCGTTCTCCCGCTACCGGGAAATCGCTGTCAAGTGGTCTGGACTGCGCCCCACGCCGAAGCCAAAGCCTTACACCAACTCGAAGAAACCGCCTTTCTCGCCCAACTCGAAGAACGGACGGGCGGCGTTTTAGGACCTTTGCAATTAGTTGGCGATCGCGCGTTATTCCCCGTCCAACTCATGCAATGCGATCGCTACGTCCGACACCGACTCGCTGCCATTGGCGACGCAGCCCACTGCTGTCATCCCGTTGGCGGACAGGGACTTAACTTAGGTATCCGAGATGCGGCCGCGATCGCCCAAGTCCTACAACAAGCATACCACCAAAACGAAGATATCGGACAACTGCGCGTCCTCAAGCGCTACGAACGCTGGCGCAAGCCCGAAAACCTCGCTATCCTTGGCTTTACCGATCTCCTCGATCGCACTTTTTCTAATAATTGGTTCCCCGTCGTCGTTCTTCGCCGTTTTGGAATGTGGATGTTACACAATATTCCTCTTCTCAAAGTTTATGCGCTGCAATTTATGACGGGTTTAAGAGGACGCAAACCCGCAATCGGCAATCAGTAGACCTCTTGCACAAATCGGATTGCGATCGCGAGAAACTTTTGCTTCATCTAGGGCTTGCTGCACAAAGCAGCAAACCCAATTAATCAATGCGCGAAGCGGTGTATTTATAGCAATCCTAGACTGCTTGGAGGACGGTGGAATGCTGAACTCCTTATGTGGCAGGACTTCTGGAAACGAGAAATGTAGCAACCTATTTAGGATTGCTATAGAGTTACTTAAATCTTCGCTCTTCGGCGGGAAAAATTCATTTCTGTTCTTGCACTGCGATCGCCCCAAATGTACTATCTTCCCCTGCCTCCCCTGCTTCCCCTGCCTCCCCTGCTCCCCTGCCTCCCCTGCTCCCCCTGCTCCCCCTGCCTCCCCTGCTTCC
>JAXHVQ010000160.1:0-12437 GCA_034189065.1 Cyanobacteriota bacterium | reverse complement strand
TTAAAAAGAGAAGTCGTCAGCGAGGTAATTCTCTTCAACAATTTAAATTGAACTCAGCATCTATAGACGTAGAAGTACAAAATGATTTGCTTTTTGACGTTTAATTATGCCCACCTACTTAGTTGAATGTGTTTTCTTGTTGGTTGCGATCGCCGACTTGAGCATCCTTAACTTCACCTTGAAATTCAATGTTATACTTCCCGGCTGCTGACTCTTCTGGTTTTAATTGTTTCAGCAAATCCTGCGCCGCTTTCAGAATTTCCTCATCCTTATCGGCACCGGCTTCTGTTAACTTCTTCTTGAGGGGTGCTTCGTAGGTTTCGGGGTCTTGCTCGTGTTCTTCCAAAACCATTTCCGCTTTTGATTCGCCCGCAAACTTGCCCTTAATCAAGGCTTTCAACCCCTTGTAAGCATCGGGTGCCGCATCTCCAGCCGCTTTTTCCTCATTCTATTGGATATCTCCCAGAAGACAGGTAGGTTAGGTCAAATACTCAATAAATATAACCAAAACCTTAAATTTATCGATAAAATCCAAATTGTATTGTAGAGATGCAATTTCAAACAAAAGGTGCTACTTTAGTTGAAAGGATTCCTAGAGCGAGCAGAAATCCCTTGCTCCGTCCCGACAAAATCCTCATTCTCAGCAGTCTGCTCTCTCTACCATTTGCGAAGCTAACCTATTAACTCGCACTCAGTTTTCTTAAAAGTAAATCGCTTCGGTCGTACCGACACGCGTACAAGCGATCGCGCAACTATCGCCTTCCTCGCGAATAAATGCCCTCGGAGTTGAAAAAAAAGCGCTTATCTCGATATCGCCCGAACCCATCGGAACGATCGCGATCGCAACTGTCCTCATTCCCCATCAAATTTTATGACAAATCTGGCATCGGTTGCAGCCCCCCACTCCCTCCAACCTCTAGAAGAGTCCCTAACCCAGTCAACAGCAACGGGAGTGTGTATCGCAGTTCACGGACACTTCTATCAACCGCCGCGCGAAAACCCCTACCTAGACACCATCGAGCGCCAACCCAGCGCCTATCCCTTCCACGACTGGAACGAACGCATCGATCGCGAATGCTACCGTCCCAACGTCTTCGCCCGAATCCTCAACGATAGCGGGAAAGTGGTGGGGATCGTCAATAACTTCGAGTATATGAGCTTTAACATCGGCCCCACGCTGATGTCCTGGCTTCAACGCTACGATCCCGAAGTATACAACGGCATCATCGAAGGCGATCGCCAAAGCGCACAACGCCTCAATGGATGCGGCAACGCCATCGCCCAAGTCTACAACCATATTATTATGCCCCTGGCGAGCGATCGCGACAAATACACCCAAATTCGCTGGGGCAAAGCCGACTTCCGCTCCCACTTCGGACGCGATCCCCAAGGAATGTGGCTCGCCGAAACCGCCGTAGACTATGCAACCTTAAAAGCCCTCGTAGACGAAGACATCCAATTTATTATCCTTGCACCCTCCCAAGCCGAACGCTGTCGGACGATCCCCGACGAAAACGAAAGCGATCCCCAATGGCACGAAGTGGGGGGAGGGCAAATCGATCCCACCCGTCCCTATCGCTGCTTTATCGACGACGGACGCTTCATCGACATCTTCTTCTACGACGGGCCCATTTCGCGAGATATGGGCTTTAACGAAGTGCTTTCAAGTTCCGATGTCTTCGTCAAACGCTTGGGGGCAGCCGTGCGCGGGGATCGCCGTCCCTCCCAACTGGTGAGCGTCGCCACAGACGGAGAAACCTTCGGACACCACAAAAGCGGCACCGAAAAATGTCTCGCCTATGCCTTCACCCAAGAAATTCCCCGGCGAGGCTGGACGGTGACGAACTTCGCCCACTACCTAAGCTTGAACCCGCCGACATGGGAAGTGGTTCTCAAACCCGTTACCGCCTGGAGTTGTTCCCACGGAGTCGCTCGCTGGCAAGACGACTGCGGATGCGGTGGGGGCGGCGAATGGCACCAACAGTGGCGCAAACCCCTGCGCGATACCTTAAATTGGCTGCGCGATCGCCTCAGCGAAATTTACGAACAAACCGGGCGGGAATTGTTGAGCGATCCCTGGCTGGCAAGGGATGAATATATCCAAGTGGTGCGCCATCGCTCCCCCGAAGCGATCGCCCAATTCCTCTACCGCCACGCCTGTTGCCAACTCAGCGCCAGCCAACAAATCGATGCCTTACGCCTGTTGGAAATGCAGCGTCACAGCCTTTTGATGTTTACCAGTTGCGGCTGGTTTTTTGAAGAACTGTCTCGTCCCGAAGGCGTACAAATCCTCCGCTACGCCGCCCGCGCCATCGAACTGGCGGGAGATGCGTCGGGAGTGCAACTCGAAGCCGAATTTCGCTACCGCCTCCAACTGGCACCGAGCAATATTGAAGGGTTTGGCAATGGGAGCGCGGTTTACGACCAATTAGTGGTAACGGCAGCCGTCAGCTTCGAGCAAGTCGCCGCTCACTATGCCATCAGTTCCCTATTTTCGCCCTATAAAGCCCAAGATCGGGTGTATTGTTACGAAACCACCCAATTCGACTATCAAAAGCAGCAAATGGGGACGCTGACCCTTGCTGTCGGACACCTGCGCCTCGTCTCGGAAATAACGCGCGAAACAACAGAGTTGGTGTTTGCCCTTTTGCACCTGGGAGGATGGGACTTCCACTGCTGCATCCAACCCTTCGCAGGACGGCGCAGCTACAGTCAACTGAAAGATCGGTTATTCGAGGCGCTCAACCATGCCAGTGTTGCTAAGATGATGGTGGCAATGACTCAAATTTTTGGCGATCGCGCCTACAATTTAGAAGACTTGTTTGCAGAAGAGCGCCATCGCATCATCGAACAGCTTACTGAAGCGTCCAAGGCGCGCCTCGATCGCCTCTACGCCCAGGTGTATCGGGATAATTACGGGGTGTTAGTCGCCTTCCATCGCGACGAACTGCCCGTTCCGCCCGAATTGCAAGTGGCAGCCGATATTATACTTTCCCATCGCTGTTTGATGGCAGTACGCTTGCTCGAAGGCATACCCGACGGCGATCCCCAGGAGATCGAGCACTGTTTAGCCGAATTGGAGGCGATCGCCGCCGAAGCGAAGGCGATGCGCTGTCAGTTGAATAGACCCGAAGCGCGGACGGTTCTCGAACAGTGGATTCGCGACTTCCTCCAACACCTGCTCTACGAAAGCGATCCCGCCGCGATCGAAGGAGACAGCCAACACTTGAGTCGCGCGATCGCCATCGGCTCTCAACTGGGCTTAGGACTATCCCTAGCTCGCGTTCAGGAGTTGTACTACCGATGTTTCTACACCCACATTTTGCCCGCCTGTCTCGGTGAAAACGCCAATCCTTCGCGCGTTCCTTGTCGCTGGCAAAGGGAACAAATTCCTGCCCTCCTGGATTTAGGTCAAACCTTGGGAGTCGATTTGAGTCCTTGGTTCGCGCAAACCCATTAGTTCCTCCGTGCTAGCACTCTTGCTGGCATTGGGAAATTTCCCTAACCTTGAAGTAGCCCGGTCTAAAATCCTCATTAAGAGATAGAGAGCTGCCTTCCTCAAGATAGAACTTGATTTCGGCTTTGTTTGATAGGCTAGTTGCATAATTGCCCAAACTCAGATAAAAAAGATATTCAACCGGGCAACGAGACCCATAATTTACCACCTTGGTTCGGGATCGACCGAGCAAACGGTTGTAGAAAAAAGAAACATACGGAGATTTTTGTTTATGAAACAGAACAATTACAATTTATTCTTTCCCCTTAGCAAAGTACGTGCCGGCGCGATCGCACTGGCTTTAATGGCTTTACTCCTACCGGCTTGTACGAACAACGCCGAACCCGAAGTAGACGAACCCAACGTCACCGAACCCGCCGAAACTGACGGAAACGCTACGGTTGAAGATGTTGCCGAGGATACCGAGGAACTCTTCGGTCAAGAGGTGACCGTCCGCGGAGAACCGACTGAAATTCTCGATGATGTGAGCTTCACCATTTCCGATGGTGACTTTTTTGATGGCGATGAAATCTTAATCGTCAACAAGTCGGGAGAACCTTTTGTTCTGCCGGAAGGCGACGACGTAGAGATTCAGGTCACTGGAGAAGTTCGTCAATTTAGTGCCTTTGATTTTCAAGAAGAATTTGAATTAGATTGGACCCCCGGCGATGACTATGGAGAGAGACCTACCATCGTTGCAGAGTCCATCGCTCTTGCCCCTGCCCCGGGACAAGTAACTGACAATCCGGAAGAATATTATGGTCAAATCGTCGCTGTTGAAGGGGAAGTAGAAGAAGTAGTCGATGCAACAACTTTTACCCTCGAAGAAGAGCAAGTCGTGGGGGGAGAAGATCTAACCGTTATTAATTTAACTGAGCCTACCCAAGGAATTGTAGAAGAAAATCAAATCGTTGTCACTGGCGAAGTTCGTTCTTTTGTGCTAACAGAAATCGAACGAGATTACGAGTTAACATGGGATTTAGACCTCAAGGAGAAGCTTGAAGCTGAGTACTCGGACAAGCCTGTTCTCATTGCGACAGGGATTTACCCCTCGGCGAAAGAAGGAGATTAAGCCGCGCCGCTTTTCTCTATCGGAATACTCTTTATAACTGCCACAGCTTGTGGCAGTTTTTTTTGACAGGAGGAGCTGCCTTTGTATTATATTTGTATTATTAATACTCTGGGAAAAGGAGAAATCCCGAGATGCACATCACCGCTCAACAAGTCAAACAATTGCGCAATCTAACTGGGGCGCGCATTATGGAATGCAAACGCGCTTTGATAGAAAGCCAAGGGGAGATAGACGGCGCGATCGCGCGGTTGCGCCAAAAAGACCTCACTCGTACCGAAAAATTGGACAAGAACGAACTAAAAGAAGGTTTCATCGAGTCCTACGTTCACCTCGACAAGCGCATTGGCGTATTGCTCGAAATCAACTGCCAGACCGACTTTGTAGCTCGCTGTCAGCCGTTGCGAGAACTGGCAAAGAACCTCGTACTGCAAATTGCAGCCTTTCCCGTTCAATATCTTAGCGTTGAGGGAATTCCCCCCGAAGTCGTCGAACAGCAGCGCGGAATCGAACGCGGTCGTTTAGATCTCGCGCAGAAACCCGAATCTTTGCGCCAACAGATTGTGGAAGGTCGCTTGGCGAAGCGCCTTCAGGAGTTGACGTTACTCGAACAATCCTATCTGCACGACCCGAAAATCGCAGTCAAGGAAGTTCTCGCACGAACGAGCGCCGCAGTGGGCGAGAAAATTCAACTGAAGCGCTTTGCACGGTTCGACCTCAGTCAATAGACCTCTCCGTTAATCCAAATTCAACCCAGACAAGACAACGGTTTCAGGTTTATTTCTGGAGATGTCTAATAAAATTGATTTGACTTCTGTAAATTCAAGATAACTCAAGTGTTATTACTAAGGCAAGAAGGCGATCGCGCGATCGCCTTCTTTTTTCTATTGTTAACCAGCGTTCTAAAAAAACCTGCGCGCCTATTCCCTCGCTACGATACAACACTCGTTTTTGCCCCAAGGGGAAATATTCGTTAGAATTTGCGAGCGAACCCTAAAATAAGATCGCGATCGCGTTTCGAGGAAAAAGACATGAACCGTCGTCAATTTTTAAGCTGGGTAGGTGTTGGCGCTTTGGCGAATTCCCTACCGATGGTACTCGTAGCGTGCAACTCGACTTCACAAGAGACACCGCAGGTAGCACCAGAAGAGGAGGAATCGGAAAGTCCCCAAACCGACATCGATAACTCAGTTCGCGCAGACGGATTTCAGGCTGTAGGCACAACAGAACAACTGAACGCAGAAGGCGCAATTTTAGATCGTGACAGTGCCGCAGAACCCGTTTTAGTCGTTCGTAACCCCGAAACCAGCGTCCTCAGCGCAGTCAATCCAACCTGCACTCACCAAGGATGTATTGTCGAGTTTGAGGCAGAGGGTCAAATTTTAGCTTGTCCCTGTCACGGTTCTAAGTTTGCCTTAGACGGACAAGTAACCGATGGACCGGCAGACCGACCCCTTGCAACCTTAGAAGCGAAAGAAGAGGAGGATTTGGTTTTAGTGAAAGTGAGTTGAATAATGAATAGTGAATAATGAATAGTGAATAATGAATAGTGAATAATTATCTCTCCTTAAAAAAAGAGGTTGGTAAACCTGAGAGTTTCACAATTTAAATTGGAAATTGAACCATCCGGTAAAAGTCAATAGCTCCAAAATCGAAACGTTCTATTTTTTAAAGTTTTGTTGCACCACAACAGCAAGGGCGGACGAAACTTTGTAAACTATTATCGGGCTGTGGTAGGGGGTCTCGCAAAACGAAATCGACTTCCGCTAAGTTCCCAACCCCAAACTCATAAAATAATAATCCCAAACTCAAATCAAAAGTTACCCCATCGTAATATGGCTTATCTGTGGTTTAAAGCATTTCACTTAATCGGCATTGTTGTTTGGTTCGCCGGACTGTTTTACCTGGTGCGCTTGTTTGTGTATCACGCCGAGGCAGCCGAAAAACCCGAACCGGCGCGCTCGATTTTAGCGCAACAGTACGAATTGATGGAAAAACGCCTCTATCACATCATTACCAACCCCGGAATGTTGGTAACGGTGGCAATGGCGATCGCGCTAGTTTGGACAGAACCTGCCGTTCTCCACGACTGGTGGTTGCACGCCAAACTCTTCTTCGTGGTTCTTTTAATCGGCTACCACCACTACTGCAAGCGATTGATGAAGCAGTTAGCCGCTGGGGAATGTAAATGGACCGGACAGCAGTTTCGAGCGTTGAACGAAGCGCCGACGGTGTTATTAGTCGCCATCGTATTGCTAGCGATTTTCAAAAATAGCCTGCCCTTGAATTGGACAACGGCCGCGATCGCGACGATGGTTGTCGCAATGGCCGCTGCCATCCAACTTTACGCCAAAAAGCGCCGACTCGACAGCGAAAGACGTGCTGCCGAAGAAGCCCCGCAAACCGAAGTATTTTCTTAAGGGAACTGGCGACAAAGAGCGAGTCTTCCGGCTTCTGAGGAATCCGAACCCAGATACATCCCCCGCTCGGACAACAGACTCGTTACAATCAAAAAGTCCAGATTCAAGCAGCCTACAATCATGATCCCCACCGTCATTGAAACCTCCGGTCGCGGCGAACGCGCCTTTGACATTTACTCTCGCCTCCTGCGCGAACGCATTATCTTTCTCGGACAAGCGGTAACCGACGAACTCGCTAACCTGATCGTCGCCCAACTCCTGTTCCTCGAAGCCGACGATCCCGAAAAAGACATCTATCTCTACATTAACTCTCCCGGCGGTTCTGTTTCCGCAGGCTTGGGGATATTCGATACCATGAACCAAATTCAACCCGACGTTTCCACCATTTGCGTCGGTTTGGCAGCTAGCATGGGGGCATTTCTCTTAAGCGCGGGGGCATCCGGCAAGCGCATGAGTCTCCCTCACTCGCGAATTATGATTCACCAACCCCTCGGCGGCGCTCAAGGACAGGCCACTGATATTGAAATCCAAGCCAAGGAGATTTTATACCTCAAAGGATTGCTCAATCAGCACCTCGCCGACCAAACCGGACAGCCCCTCGAGCGCATCGAACAAGATACCGATCGCGACTTTTTTATGTCCGCCGTAGAAGCTCAAGAATACGGCATAATCGATCGCACCATCGACCGCCGTCCCTCAGCCGTTAATCCTCCTCAATAATTTTGTCATTTATTGTTTGTCCTGCGCGATCGCTCGTTCGAGGGCAAACATTTTTTTGTGACTCATTGGAAAAATACTGTATTTCAGCGTTTCTATAATCGATAAGTTTAATTGACTCGCCGATTACATTGTGTGAAATTTCTCTATTTGAGAACAGAAAAATTACTGTTTACTGATAATTGATAACTGATAACTGATAACTGTTTACTGATATGACCTCTTTGCTGCTCGATACGCCTCGCCTCAATAGACCCACCCTACATCATCTCGATAACGGTCTGACCATTATCGCCGAACAAATGCCAGTGGATGCGGTAAACCTAAACTTGTGGCTCAAAGTGGGTTCTGCTCTCGAACCCGACTCCATCAACGGCATGGCTCACTTTTTAGAACACATGATCTTTAAAGGAACGCCCACTTTACCCAGCGGCGAATTCGAGCGGCAAATCGAAGAACGGGGGGCAACAACCAACGCAGCAACCAGCCAGGAATATACTCACTATTACGTTACCGCCGCACCTAAAGATTTTGCCGAACTCGCACCCCTACAACTCGATGTTGTTCTCAACCCGAGCGTCCCCGATGACGCATTTGAGCGAGAACGACTGGTGGTTTTAGAAGAAATTCGGCGCTATAAAGATAATCCCAACCGACGAACCTACTCGCGTTCGATGGAACTTTGTTTTGAGGAATTGCCTTATCGCCGTCCGGTTTTAGGTTCGACCTCGGTTATCGAGCAACTCAGCGCACAGCAAATGCGCGACTTTCACAGACAGTGGTATCAACCCTCAACGATGACAGCAGCGGTGGTGGGAAATCTGCCAATTGAGGCGTTAATCGAGATTGTTGCAGAGGGATTTGATAAAGTTTATAGCGATCGCGCGCTTTCAGAAGTGCCAACGTGCAAATCTTGGACTCCCGAAGCGCCTTTTACCGAAATTGTGCGTCAAGAGTATGAAGACGAGCAATTGCAGCAAGCGAGACTGGTCATGGTATGGCGCGTCCCCGGAATGCAACAGTTGGAGGAAACCTATGCCCTCGACGTACTGGCTGGCGTTTTGGGACGGGGACGGATGTCTCGGTTATTTCGCGATTTGCGCGAGGAACGACAGTTGGTTTCTTCCATTGGGGTAAGTAATATCACTCACGACCTTCAAGGGGCATTTTATATCAGCGCGCGACTGCCTGAAGAAAATATTGCCGAAGTCGAGGCAGCGATCGCGCAGCATCTCCGCACCCTACAGGAAGAACAAGTCGCCGAATCAGATTTAGAACGCATTCGCACTCAGGTCGCCAACCGCTTCGTCTTCGGCAACGAACGACCCAGCGCTCGCGCCAATCTTTACGGTTACTACCATTCCCAGCTTGGCGATCTCGAACCGGCGTTTAATTATTCCACGCGCATTCGATCGGTGGAAGCAGCAGATGTTCGAGCTGCGGCGAAGGGCTACTTATCTCCTGAAGCCTATGGTATCGTCGTTGTACGCCCGGGCAATAATTAATAATGATTAATTACTTCTCTTTCAATGGGGAGACTTTCGACCCTGAATTATTTATGGCTCTCCTAGAGTAGCTGTGGTAACTTAGCTTGAAAACCCTAAAATCCTTACAAGGCAAGGATTTTAGGGTTCAAAAAAAGATGTTTCAACAAAAATCTATTTTTATTTTGTTGAAACCCTTAACATTTCGCGACTTAAGCTGATTGTAGCTACTAATTTACTATGACAAGTCTAGGAGAGCCTTATTTATTCACTATTCATTATTCGCTATTCACTATTCATTATTCACTATTCATTGATAAATAGATGTTTCAAGCCACCCGTCGCCGTTTGGCGCTGTGGTACGCTGGGGTGACTGCCCTGCTGTTAATGGTATTTGCCACAGGGGTTTATTGGTACGTTCTCAACACCTTAATCGATCGCGTAGACGACACCCTCAAGCACGTCGTCGAAGTGGTCGAGCGATCGCTTCTGCAACCCCAACTGCCGGGAGTCGAAACCCGCTTTCGCTATAACGTCGAAGCAGTAGAAGGCGATCGCATCGATCTCGAATGGTTTGGTCCCGATGGAACATTACTCGGATCGACCTTTAGCGAACCCCTCAATATTCCCCTACACCTACACCCCGCCAGAACAACCATCCGCACGGCCAAAGAAGATTTACTGCGACAAGTCACCCAAAAAATCGAGGTCGATGGACGGGTTATTGGTTACTTGCGCGTCAGTCATCCCTGGTTTGAAGTCACTAAACCCATCCGTCAGTTAATTGTAGACCTCAGCGCTGCCACTACCGTCATGGTGGGTTGCGTGGCTGGAATTGGGTGGTGGCTTTCAGGAATTGCCATTCAACCGGTGCGAGACTCCTATCAAAGTTTAAAACAGTTTACCGCCGATGCCTCCCACGAACTGCGCAATCCCATCGCCACGATTCAAACCAACGTTCAGACGGCTTTAGCTTACCCCGATGCCGAACCCCAACTGTTGCAGCGACAACTCCTCGCCATCGAACGATTGACGCGCCGTTTAGGACGGTTAGTCAACGATTTATTATTTTTAACCCGTTCTGATAGCGGGATGCTGGAAATTGAAGAGCAAAGTTTGCCTCTCGACGCGCTTTTGATTGAGGCCATTGAAGAACAGCGCGTAGTGGCACAACAGCAGGGAATTTATCTGTCGCTGCGGATTATCGAACCCGAAGGCAAAGATTTGGAGTTGGGGGAAGAGGTGTTTGCGACGAAGGGAGATTGGGATCGTTTAGCGCGTTTGTTTACGAATTTAATTGGGAATGCCATTGAGTATGCCAGTCCGATGGGGGAGAACAATGTTAGTTCTTTGTCTTCCCTCGACGCAGGGAGTGGCGAGGAACCGTCGCAAGAAGCGGCAGTGGAAGTAGAATTGCAACGAAAACCGCGCGATCGCGTGGCGGGGTTGGAGGTTCAGGTGCGCGATACGGGTGCGGGAATTGCCGAGTCTGCCTTGCCACACCTATTCGATCGCTTCTATCGGGTAGATCCCTCGAGGGCGCGCGATCGCGTCGGTTCGGACTCGATGGGGACGGGGTTGGGATTGGCCATTGCACGCGCCATTGTCGAACATCATCAAGGGAGAATTGCCGTGAGTAGTGTTGTCAACCAAGGGACAACCTTTTCTGTTTGGTTGCCAGCAGCGCGATCGGATTTGGCTTAGCGTACAATTCTGTGGTTATATGAAATCTCTCAAAAAATGCTACAGATATTTCCCCCCGTCTCCCCATCAATCATTAGTGCATTCTGGGAGATATCCCATAAAATGAAGAAAAAGCGGGGAACCTCAAAAATTAGGCGGTTTACGAGCGCGATCGCGATTCCCTAGTCATTTTCCACTCAAGAAGAAGTTAACAGAAGCCGGTGCCGATAAGGATGAGGAAATTCTGAAAGCGGCGCAGGATTTGCTGAAACAATTAAAACCAGAAGAGTCAGCAGCCGGGAAGTATAACATTGAATTTCAAGGTGAAGTTAAGGGCGCTCAAGTCGGCGATCGCAACCAACAACAAAACACATTCAACTAAGAGACGATTGATAAAGTAAAAATTAACAGCTCATGTAGGGTGGGTTAGGCGGCAATTGAAGGTCGGTTTCCTCAGCTCGAATTAACAGTCCGCCGTAACCCACCAAAGTCAAGACTGCCGAAGGAGCTAGATGGCTGAAGAGATTCCCCTTGCCGATGTTTTGCAAAATTCCGACTTGAAATTGGGCCCCATGAATCGCGAAGAACTCACAGAAGTTATTGTCCAACCTGCGGCGAAGTTAGGCGTGAGTTTTGAGGCGGGATTGGTAGAGCGCATTTTAGAAGGTGTGGAAGCTCAACCGGACAATTTGCCCTTGTTGGAGTTTGCCTTAACCGAGTTGTGGAATAAGCGAACCGGCAAACAATTAACCCACAAAATTTATGAGGACATTGGGGAAGTTGAAGGGGCGTTAGCTCGTCACGCGGATGAAAAATACGGCAACTTAAGCGAGGCAGAAAAGGAAAAAGTTCGACGTATTTTTATTCAGTTGGTGCGTCCGGGGGAGGGTGCAGAAGCAGAAGTGTTGAATGATAGAAATCTTTTACAAAAAAATGCCCCCAATCTGGTAAGCTGGGAGCGTGAATTTCAAAAATAACTAACTATGATTGTATCGAACTTCCCAGAAATTGTCAAAAAACACCTGAGTCATCTGCCCCAAGATGATTATCCCGTCCTCAATACTTTTAAGTTTACATCAATTTGGCTCAATTTTGTCTTAGACCAGAGCCAAACAAGCATGAGAAGTCAGTTTAAAAGATTAAATGTCAGGGGCGAAAAATTGGATATTTCGACTTTTTCGAAGGCTAGTAATATGAGAAATCCAAAAACTTTTCACAATTTATTTTTAAAACTGAAAGCAAGCTTGAGAAAAGCGCTGCGAAATTCACTTCGATAAATCAATGATGTTTCCTTTAGATTCAACGATTGTGACTTTAACAAGTAAGCTCTTGTGGAGTCAAGGATTTCCAGAAATGTTAAACTTTTTAGTAGGTATGGGTCAAGAGCAAGTTGAAGCCAGAGTTGTCTGGTTTTGCGCTCGGGAAGAACAAACTGAATTTCGGCTAGTAACGAATTTACCCGACGAGGGAGAGAAAGGAATTAGCAATTCAGAAATTGGCGACTTTTATCGTTTGCGCTGGCAAATTGAACTCTTCTGGAAATTTCTTAAAATGCACCTCAAGCTCGC
>JAXHVQ010000016.1:0-61464 GCA_034189065.1 Cyanobacteriota bacterium | reverse complement strand
CATCCCCCCATCCCCCCATCAGCCTTAACGAGCGGTCATTCAACCGGATTTTATATGAGGCGTATTGACATTTCTACGGAATTAGTACTGACGGACGGACGTTAAACTCAAACCTCCGTACTCGTACTTAAATAACAGCGACCTCCCTTAGCTTGCTGCTGGCGAATCGCTATTGGCTGGGGGCATCCGACGAATTTCAGAGTAAAACGCACTGCTTTGGGGGCGATCGCCATTTTTCACAAAGCTCGTCCGCAGGCGCAAGTTGGGGCTGGCAAACCACAGGCGCTCTTCTGCGTACATCGTCTCCCCTTGGGTTGCCAAAGTTAATGCGTCGTCTGCCTTCAGAGCATAGCAGCCGTTGAGACAGTCTTCTTGAGGATTGCTACTACTGTGCAAAAACTGACCGATTTGAGGATTGCTGGGGTCGGGAATGGGAACGAGAAGGGCAAAACCAATCTGCTTGGCTTTCCCCCAGTCCGCTGAGTTATCCCAACTAATTTTAATACCGTTGCGAGTCGAACTGGGAGAAACCCCCCCTCGCTCGCACAATTGGAGGACTTCTGGTGCTTGGGAAGAAACCTGTTCGATGACGATATCGGATTTACCGCTTCCCGCCTGTTGGCTGGCAAGATCGTAATACGTCCGCTGGGAAAACCACTTTCCCACACTCAACTCAAAAAATTCCTCGATCTCCATGAATCCCTGCGAATGGGTGTTTTGGGGTAACTTGGGGGCGAGGGAATGATACCAATTCGCGCATTGAATCGGGGAAGACCCCTGGGGTGTAGCGCGCCCTCAAACCGCCTCGAAACCCTAGCCGTCCCCAGGGTAATGACATTCGCGCCTTCAGAAAATCTAGACTGGCGAAGGATTTGCTCTTGGGGTGAGGATTGCGATCCTTGTTTGTTGGAAATGGTATTGACTGCCTGCCGCGTTCCACTCGCCGTTATCTTCCCAGCCTCGCCTATAAGCTAGAAGGGGAAGGATGGGCAAGGAGAGACTCGAACTCTCATGACCAGAGGCCGCTACATTTTGAGTGTAGTGCGTCTACCAATTCCGCCACTTGCCCTTGGCGACAGTTTCGTCATTATAATCGCTTTTGGCGAGATCGAGCAAGTGTTGATATTGAATCGAGCTGGACCAGCGATCGATCTCCCGGGCGCGCAGGACGGGAACGGGGTGGGTGAGCTGGGCGGTTTGAGCGGTTTTGAGCAGTTCTCCGAGTTGGGTATTGCTGACGGCATCGTAGGCTCTTGCTTGGGCGATGAAGGCTTCGAGGTTGAGTTGAGGGGCGAGGGTGGGGGAACCGCCTGCGAGTTTCATCAATAGGGACATAATCGTTTTGGGGTCTTGGACGGCGAGGAGGGCGGCGCGATCGCACGTCAGTTCGGCGCAGCGCAGCCATTCGAGCATTCTTTCTTGGAGCGACTGGGCGAGAACGGCTCCCCAGTTGGGCAGTAAACTTGCCCCCAAAACGAGCAAATTCGCCATTGTCAAGTACACGCCGTGGTCGCATTTGAGGTGTCCCAGTTCGTGGGCCATCACTGCTTGAATTTCGTCTGGGGTCAGCATTTCCACGAGGGAGGTGTGCATGACCATAAATGGCTGTTTGCCCCGCATGGCGAAGGTATAGGCGTTGGGAACGGGGTTCTGTTGGATGTAGAGTTGGGGCGGCTCGAGGTCGAGGATTTGGGCGGCTTCGACTAGGAGTTTGTGGAGGTGGGGAAGCTGATTTTCGCCCACGAGGACGCTGGAGGCAATGTTGTTGAGGTAGAAGAATTGTTCGGCAACGGGACCCAGGAGGTTGCGAATGGCGACATCGAGTCCTGGTAGTTGTTTGAGGGTTTGCGTTGCAGCTAGGTCAAGGGGATGACGAAATTGATTGGCCTTCAAGCCGAGGAGGTGGGTTTTAGAAAGCATTCCGAATAAAGCGCTTGGTTGAATAAGGGGGGGGGAGCAAATTGGGGAGAAGAGCGGGTCTACTCAAAGAGCCAGCTTTTGACGCGCTGAAGGTTTTTCCAGTCGGGTTTGCGCGTCAAACCGTCTTCAATGTTAACTTTAATTTCTTTGTGAATGTCTGAGTCGAGAGCTGCCATTTGGGCAACTGCGTCAATTTGCTGGCGCACGCCTTTGGTTTCGGTTTCCAAGAGGGCGAGGGCGAGGTTGACGCGGGCTTGGGGCGCTCTCGAGTCGCATTTGACGGCTTTTTGGGCGGCTTTGAGGGCGGATTTGGGTTTGTCGGCGAGGAGGTATAACCAGGCTAGGCTGGTCCAGGCTGCGGCGTTTTTGGGGGCGCGATCGCTGATTTCTTGGAACACGGGAATCAGCGTGTCGGGTTCTTCCCCCGCACGGTAGCGCTCGAAGCCTTGGTCGAATAGGGTTTCAACGGTGTCGGTCATGATTGAGATGTCGAAGTGAGGCCCTCTTGCCAGAGGCAGTAAGGCACTCTGGCAAAAGACAGGGGACAGGAGGAATCGCGAAGGACAAATGACAAATGACAAATGACCAACCTAAACCCCAAAGGATTTCCCGCAACCGCACGTTTGGTTGGCGTTGGGGTTGGTGAACTGGAAACCGCCTCCAATTAAGGCGGTGCTATAATCGAGAACTAATCCGTATAAATACAGGATGCTTTTGGGGTCGCAGACGATTTTGAAGCCGTCGTAGTCAAATACGCGGTCGTCTTCGCGAACTTGACTGGGGTCTTCAAAATCCATTGAATAGGATAAACCCGAGCAGCCGCCGCCGCGCACGCCAACGCGCAGACAGAGTTCTTCGCCTTGCTGTTGAGTCAGTTTGAGAATGTGTTGGAGAGCGGTTTCAGTTAATTGGATGCCGCGTTGTTGGGTCTGGGTCGCTTGAGTCATAGTATAGTCCTCCTTCAGTTGTAGACGAGCTGGTGTTAACGATATGTTGCTATCTCAACCGATGGGTCGAGTTTGGCTTTAAATGTTTGTTATCACTTTTAGGTAAGGAGGCCCTCGAAAATTAGGCATCCCCATTTGTCTATTGTCCATGATAGCGACTTCTGCGACCGACGAGCGCGATCGCTTCTATCGATTGTCTCGGTCTTTGTTTTCTCAATACGCTTCTTTCGTGAGAGGATCGAAAAATTAGGAAAAATGCAATCGGGTCAACGCGAGAAGTTATCTCGAAGGCAATATTATTCCATTTTTGGGTTTGTAAGGGACTAGCGTTTCCATGAATCATCTCAATCCAGCGACTCTGCGCCGTCTCCAGCGCGTTCCCCAAGTCAATAGCGTTTGGGAAGGCGATCGCCGCCCTCTCGGGGGGATGGCTCGGGAACTCGACCCAGACGCGCTCGGCTCGGACGGCTCGGGCGATTGTATTATTTGGGTAGATGGTTCGGAGGGCATGGTGCGCGCAATGGATATCGTTTCTTCGGAAATGGGCCCCGAGGCCGTAGTGCGAACGCTGCTGCGCGCCATCGAGAATCCTCACAGTCCCGCCCATCCCTCTCGCCCGCAAAAAATTGTCGTGCGCGATCGCGAAATTCACTTTTTTCTGCGCGGAATGCTCCAAAATCTCGACATTGATATTGATTACGTTCGGGAGCTGCCCCTCATTGAAGAATTATTTCGCTCTCTCGAACAAGGGGGACCCTCTCGCCCCCCCAAACTTCCCCCTAAATACGCTCAACGCCTCCAACAAGCCGCTTACGATATTTGGCACCTCGCACCGTGGGAGTTTTTGGCAGACCGCCATATTCTTTCGATTCAACTGGACCGTTGGGATATCGGAACGCTCTATGTTTCGGTGATGGGAATGTTGGGACGCGAGTATGGCATTCTTCTCTATCGTTCCCTCGACTCGCTCAAGCGTTTTCGTTCCACTGCGATTTCCGAGCAATCTCTCGAACGGTTGGAAAAGGCTTTCTTATCACAAGATTGCTGGTTTGTCAACTTTGAAACCGATAACGACGACTTCGATGACGAAGAAGACGATTTAGCAGATTTACCCCTCGAAGAGATTTATCCGCTCTTTGGCAGCGTTCATCCCTATGAAGGAATGAGACCGTTCCTCGACGAGGAAGAGGCGATCGCGGTTTATGTCGCCCTGGAAGCTCTCGCCAGCTTCATTCAGTCGAAACGCGACTCCCTGGCTAGGTGGAGCGAGGAGGGCGAACTGGACGCTCCCTTACCCGCACTCAGCAAACGCTGTCGCATCTCCCTTCCCCCCGAAAGCGAAGTCTCCGAAACTTTATCGATCCCAGTGGCAACGCTGCCCGAGTTGGCCCGAGAATTTGAGGAAATGGAAGAGCGCGCTCCGATGGATGCTTGGGAAGAAGACTCGTCGGAACTCGAAATTCCGATCCGCGACGATTTGATCCCCGACGATGCTCTTGTTTATCTCGATATCCTTCCGTGGAATCGCATTCGAGAAATGCGCGCCGATCCCAAAACCCATTATCCCGTTATCGAGGCAGACGAAAGTGGAGAAGGGTTACCCGTCGCCATTATACAAATCTCTCGTCCCAAGGTGAAAGACGCGATCGCGCAAATCACAGCCAACGGGGGAGTGAAAACTATTTCCTACAACCCCGGAGAAGACCCTTTCACCGAAACCACCTACGATTTAGGATTATTGCAAACGAGCGATGGCAACCTTTACTTATTTAAAGAATTCATGACTGACGATCCCAACTATCAAAAAGCGCGCCAAAAGTGGGAGCGAAACCTCAAGAAAACCAAGGGATATTGCGGTCTAATTTTAGCAATGGGAGCCAAAGGTTCTTCTCGCGGTCGCCCTCGTCCAAAAGATATGTTAGCTTTATTTGAAGCTCGAGTCATTTCCTCAGAGGAGCTGGGGATGGAAACATTGCAACTAATACCGCAGTTTAGCTTGGAGTTAGACTTTTAAGACCGTGGGCGATCGAGCACAAACCCCCCATCAACACAGCTTAAAACTGCGAGACGGACGCTTGCTCGGATATGCCGAATACGGCGATCCTCAAGGCCAACCCGTCTTCTACTTTCACGGAATGCCAGCTTCTCGTCTGGAGGCAAAATTAGCAGAGAACGCCGCCCGAACCCATCAAGTTCGGATTGTCGCCTGCGATCGCCCCGGCATGGGATTATCCGATTTCCAAGCCGGCCGTACGATTGCTGACTGGCCCCGAGATGTCGTCGAGCTAGCCGATGCGTTAGCAATCGAGCGCTTTGCCGTTCTGGGCGTTTCCGGCGGGGGAGCCTATGCTGCCGTTTGCGCTCTCAAGATTCCCCAACGCTTAACCCACGTGGGAATTGCTAGTGGCATGGTTCCCCTTAACACTCCCGGCGCGACGGGAGGAATGGGGCAAACAAACCGCATCTCGTGGTTTCTCGCCCATCGCGTCCGTTGGTTGTATCGCTGGCTGCTGCGACGAACCGCGAACCAAGCCCGACGCGATCCCGAACGGTTTTGGGCGCAAATGATGCCTTTATTTGGCGATCGCGATCGCGCGCTGCTCGAGCGTCCTGAAGTGAGGGAAATCGCGATCGCCACCTTCCTCGACGCATTTCGCAATGGGACTCGCGGTGTAGCATGGGAAATGGGGCTACAAGCACGTCCTTGGGGTTTTCGCTTAGAAGAAATTGCCAAACCCGTCTTTCTGTGGCACGGCGAGCAAGATACCACCGTCCCGCCTGCGATGGGACGCTATCAAGCCCGAACCATTCCCAACTGCATGGCTAAGTTCGATCCCAATGCCGGTCATGCTTCCTTAATTTTCAATCATATCGAGGAAATAATTGCAGTTTTGAGTCGTTATTAGTTAGGACTTACGCAGAATGCCCCTACACTAAACGCTACCTATAGTATTTTCGGTAAGTCCTGTTAGTTTTGAATTCTTCGCTTCGCCCTTTGTCGTTATCGAGCATTTCCGACCGGGCTCGATCCCGATACAATTGAAGAGTCTGCCATTGCCCCAACTCATCGGATGACGAACCTCAGCGTAAACCTCAACAAAATTGCCCTTCTCAGAAACACGCGCAATATAGGTATCCCCAGTATTACCAAAGCCGCTCAAATTTGTATCGACGCAGGCGCGCAGGGAATCACCGTCCATCCGCGTCCAGACGAACGCCATATTCGCCCCTTGGATGTATTCGACTTAGCCGAAATGCTAACGGTTGAATTCAATATCGAAGGCAACCCTCTCCAACCGCCATTTATGGATATCGTTCGCCAAGTCAAGCCGACTCAGTGTACCCTCGTGCCAGATTCCCCAGATACTCCCACGAGCGATCGCGGTTGGAATTTAGTCGAAGAAGGCACCCAACTCATCCCCATTATTGAAGAACTCAAAGATTTAGGGTCTCGCGTCAGTTTATTTATGGATACCGATATCGAGCAAATTCCCCTCGCTCGGGAAATTGGTGGCGATCGCATCGAACTTTACACCGAACCCTATGCTACCGCCTTTCGCCAAGGCCACGTCGAACCCCTCTTGACCCAATATGCCCGCGCCGCCCAAAAAGCTCAAGAAGTCGGTTTGGGAGTCAATGCCGGACACGACCTTAACCTTGACAATTTGCACAAATTCTGCTCCATTGGCAACATCCTCGAAGTCTCCATCGGTCACGCCCTCACCGCAGAGGCTCTGGAAATGGGTTTGTACAATACGGTGAAAGCTTACCTCGAAATCCTCTCCTAAACAACCTATGGCTAATCCTTTGCAAACGCCTCACAGCGGCTATCACTGGGACGGCAGCAGTCAGCGTTTTTTTGAAGGGTGGTACTACCGCGTAACGCTACCCTCGTTGGGTCAAACCTTTGCGTTTATGTACTCCATCGAAGACCCCTCGGGCAATCAACCCCACAGCGGCGGCGCAGCGCAAATTTTGGGTCCCAACGACGAGTACCTCTGTCGCACCTTTCCCAACGTCAAGGGGTTTTGGGGGACAAAAGACCGGTTGGGGTTGGGGCATTGGGGCAAAACCAATCTTGAAATTCTACCCCAGGAACTCGAACCCGCCGTATTTGAAAAGGAGATTCGCGAAGGCTATCAAGCCACAGATAAATTACAACAAGGATGTATTCGCGACCCGGCGAGCAATGGCTATTGCCAGTGGGAGTATCGAATCAAACCCGTTTATGGATGGGGCGATCGCAACAGCAGGCAACAATCTACTGCCGGTTTGCTCTCTTATCTTCCCATTTTTGAACCGGGATGGCAAATTTTGATGGCCCACGGTTTAGCAACGGGATGGATTGATTGGAACGGCCAGCGCTATTATTTTCGAGATGCCCCTGCCTATGGGGAGAAGAATTGGGGACGTTCGTTTCCGCAAAAATGGTTTTGGCTCAATTGTAATAGTTTTAAGAACGAACCCGACCTCGCGCTGACAGCGGGGGGAGGAAGGCGCGGGGTGTTGTGGTGGATGGAGTCGGTGGCGCTCATTTGCCTGCACCATCAAGGGAAATTTTACGAGTTCGTGCCTTGGAATTCCGAGGTGAGTTGGCGCATCGAACCTTGGGGAAAATGGCAAATGCAGGCGCGCAATTCTCAGGGGGAGGTGGAAGTTGTGGGAACGACTGATTTGCCGGGAACGCCATTGCGCGCGCCCACAGAGCAGGGGTTGCGGTTTTGCTGTCGGGATACAATGCAGGGACGCTTGCAAGTGGTATTGCGCGATCGCGCTGGCAATGTCCGATTGCGCTCTGAAAGTTCGACGTGCGGGTTAGAAGTTGGCGGCGAACCTTGGAACGAAGTCTGGGTTAAGTCGGCGAAGTAAAGACTGGGAAAGGTTTGTCGAGTCTAGAGGAGTAGACCGCAGCGTAGAGAAGCGGGGATATTCCTGAGTTGTGGCGCTCTTCAAATCCGATAAGCTATAGCAGCGATTGTCTTGAATGTCAAGGGGAAAAAAGAAGTTGCGATCGCCTTACTCCCTAGAATACCCCCCTTCCACCCCAATGCTACAGTAACAATGCTTTGGGACTGACGCACAGCTCCTATTTGTAGTAATGCGGGGCGAATCAGGCCTATAATTGATTCGTAAACGTACCTCAAACCATGAACGCCATTCAACTTGAAGTTACGCCTCATCAAACCCAGTCCGGTTTAGCCTATCAACACCTCCATCTCAAAATTGCCACCGAAGACGGTAATATTACCCCTGCCGACCTCAAAGGTTTGCAACTGCCGGAGGGAATTGATTATAGCCAAGGCATCGTCATCGAAGGCAAAGGTCCCATTTGGTTGTACGCTTACCTCGTCCACGAATGCCATCCTGCCGCTTGGGTAGGCTGCTACGACCCGCGTTTGGGTGCAGTTGTCGTCGCAACGCATACCCACGATGTGGCGATTTCCCAGACGTTCAAAATAGACCTGCCTGCGTTTAAAGGGAAGTCGTAAGTTGCTCTTGAACGCTGAGGATCAGATGAGAGAAAATTAAATTCATTAGGATTTTTTTAATGGTTAAAACAGTTATCTGTTCTGTAGGAATTAGTGCTGCCAAAGCTTTAAAAAAGAGGCCGTCGGAACTGATTAAGTGGATTGAAGAGCAGCTTAGTCCCGATAACGCAGCAGAAACGCTTTTCTCTCAATTCCGCGATATCAAGCCAGAGGGGGAGAACCTTAAGAGTCACTTGTCTGCCGAAATTCATTCTCTTGTTCGGATTGGCATTGAAAAACAAGACAGAATTATTTTGTTGGCTTCGAGTACGAATGATGGATATTGCTGCGCGCTTGCTGTTGGAAAATATTTAAAGTATTATTGGGAAGGGATAATAGTCGAAGTCGAGCAAATTGAAGGGTTGCAAGTTACAAACGCTGAACTTTTTCAAACAAAAGGTGTTGTTGAATTTGTCAAGAGTATTGTTAACAAAGTTGATAGTTATGGAGCCAGTCACATTATTTTGAACCCGACGGGAGGGTATAAAGCGCTAGTTCCTTACACCGTTGTCTTGGGAATGTTGAAAGGAGTGAAGTGCGATTATATTTTTGAACAATCAACGACGGTTCTAGAGTTACCTCCCCTTCCTGTAGAATTTAGGCGCTCGCAATTCGATGCTTACAAAGACTTATTTGAAAAAATCGAGCGAGAGACAGCTATTTCACAAGAGGAATGGGAAAGAAGAGTCCCTTATACAGAAAAAGCTAGGTTTGAACCCTTGGTTGAGGTTAGCAACGGTCAAGTCACTCTCTCTGCTGTCGGTTTCCTATTTCTTGACGAAATGCGCAAACCTTCAGCATTAGTTCCCTTTCTTTCCCAACAAGCAATTCGAGACTGTTTTGATGATTTGAAACAATTAGATAACTGCGATCCATTTCGTTTTTTGTCGTGAGTGGCATCTGAGTCAAATGCTTTTCAGCAGTGGGAACATATTAATGTCGGAAATGGATTGCGCTGGCTCAAACCCGGTCGAACGAGCGATCGCTACTTAGTCTCTATAGAAGGTTGGCGTATGTTAGTTTGGAGAGCCATTCGCGAAGACCAAAAAGGAGCGAATTATGCGAGTCAAGTAAAAATCGACCTGGTTAGAGACCGACGATCGTATGCCCCTTTCATGCGGATGGAATTTGTGGATTAATGCACTGAATTTTAAATTCAAAAGCGACCTTTAGTTTAGCAGGTGTAAAATAGGTTTTATGACAATTGATTTAAATACAATTTCTACCGCGATCGCCTGGTGTTTGGCATGGGGCGAAGGACGAAAACCTCAATTTGGACTCCCCTTATTAAAGCAAATGCGAGAGGCTTTAAATCAAGGTAAAACCGAAGTGCCAGAGGAAGTTAAAGCGCTGGTTCGGCAAGCCCAAAGACTGCAAGAGATTGACAAAAATTATTTTCCTACAACCCTCAATGAGTTAAAAGAGAAGTATTCCGATCTCTGGAACCAAGAAACTAAAATCGGCTTAGTTTACGGCGGCGCAACCCAAATCAAGCAATACGTCTTTGAATCCTCAAAGCTTCAGGAAATTCGCGGAGCATCTACTTTATTAGACAGAATTAATCTAGTGGATTTACCCGCTTTTTTCAACAAAAAACAGTCAGAGTCGAATATTGATAATACCCAGTATAATTTGGCAAAAAATTGGCTTAACTGCAATTTTCCCAATCACCCCGATATTTCAGAAGCACTCATCCCAGAAATGGTTATCTATTCAACAGGCGGCAATCTTCTCGCTCTTTGTCCGGCTGCTTTTGTGGATGATTTAGCCAATGCAATTGAAAAACGCTACGTAAAAGAGACTTTAACCGCTAATTCTTGCGCTGTCGGCGAGCGGTTTCGACTATTGGAACTTCGGTTTGGTTTGTTCAACCCGACCGTAGAAAATACGCCGTGGTTGGATTGGTATCATCAGAACTATAACAAACCGTTAGTGCAAGCCTACTTTGGGTTTCCCGGAAGTGAATCAGAACGAGTAGAACAGTTCAAAAATCGTAAAAGCTTTAACGAACTGACAACTAAATTAGCTGTTTTATTTAATCAACGGCGGAGTGGAAATGACGTTCTGAATCGTCCCAGTCGTCGCTATCCACCGATGTTTGAAACACATCCTTATTTAAGACGAGATAGAAGCGAACGCCGTTCGGCAGTCACAAGCGTGCAACCTCCGAAATTACCGAGAGAAACTGATTTTTCTGAGACTTCAGCCCGCCAACATCTGGTTGGTTACAGAGCGAAAAAAGGGTCGTCTCGAATCCCTGAGTGGTACGCAGAATCTCAGCTAGGATGGGAACTATGCGAAATTGAAGGCTGGGTAAACAAATTCGATCGCTTTTTAGATCGAAATCCAGCTCTCAAACATAAATACTATAAAGATATTCAACCAGGGGAAGTAAAAATTGCTGAAAATCTCAGCCATCTTGGAAATGCGAGTCAAAACTTTATTGCCTACATTTATGCTGATGGCAACAATGTGGGCGGCTACATTCAAAAAGAAATTCGCACCCCTCAAGAGTATCAACGATTTAGCGAAGATGTACAGTTGGCGACAGAGTATGCTGTTTACAACGCATTAGCAGAAAACTTGCATCCCCATAAATTAAAAAATTTCAACGACGAAGATTCGACCCTCAGCACGGGCGATTTAGTCCATCCTTTTGAAATTATTACGATTGGGGGGGATGATATTTTTTTGATTGTACCAGCGGATCGGGCATTAGCGATCGCGCAACTCATCGGTCAGCGATTTGAACAAATTTTACTCAAAGAACCCCTATTTACAGCGAATTCAGCGGCTGCGCAAATCCAGGGCGACTATCAAATTCAATCCTCTAATTCACCCACAAACCCACAAAAAATTCACCGTTACAAACCCCTAGAAGCGCCCCCTACCCAATGCAAACTCAGCATCTCAAGCAGTATACTAATTGCGGCTTATCGTACACCCACATATTATGCAAAAGATTTTATCGACCAACTTCTGAAGTCGGCAAAAGAACGAGCCAAAACCTTGAAAAAAGTTGGATACTGCGGAGGAACAGTAGATATAATGACATTAAAATCCGTAACAATGATTTCGTCTGACGTGAAAGAATTTCGTCAAGAAGCGCTGTTCAAGAAAATCAATCAAAATCTCAAACTTTATGCGGCTCCTTATACTCTGCACGAATTGGAGGGATTAATTGCATCAATAAAGGCATTGAAAAATGCTAACTTCCCAAAATCGCAACTTTACCAAATTCGGAGCTTATTGGAACAAGGCAAGCACGTCGCTATTCTCAACTATCGTTATTTCCGCACGCGACTGAAGCAAGGAAAAAAAGAATTGCGAGAACAATTTGAGGAAGCTTGGTGCCAAGCTAAAACGAACGAAGGCAATTTAGCACCTTGGATGTACGACAAGGGAGAACTAGAGAGGGATAAGTCAAACTATCCTCTTTATGAAACGATTTGGCGAGACATGGTGGATTTATATGAATTTATTGCTTTGGAAAACGACGACTCTTTAGAATCGGAGCAAGTGACAGTGGAGGACGAATTATGATTTCTCTTAACGAATTATCAAACTTTAAAGTTACATCATACGAAATTACTGCCATCGTCGATTCAGCTTTGTGCGTTGGCGCAGGTGGCTCCTCTGGTTCATTAGCAGATAAACCAATTGTTCGTAATTCAGAAGGAAACTTACTCATTCCTGCTTCTCAAATTAAAGGTCGCTTGCGCCACGAGTGCGAAAAAATTGCCAGAGGATTGAATTGGGCAGTTTGCGATTCTCCCAACCCTCAAACCATGTGTCCCCAAAGAGCAGGATTAACAGAAAACTTTGCTTGCCCGGAATATCAAGTCGCTAATTACGACGGGAAACATTGCTTAATTTGTCAAATATTTGGCAATCCTGTTTTACAGTCTCGTCTTTTATTTGACGATTTAATCTGTACGGAAATGCCAGAAAATTTAGCCGAAGTGTTACGTCCCGGTGTCACAATTAATCGCCGCCGTCGCGTTGCTGAAGAACAAAAAGTTTACTTTCTAGAAACCTCGCCTGCTAATGCTAAACTTAACTTTACAGGACAGATTCACTTATCGGGTGCGCCCAATTGCGCCGGAATATTAGTTTTAGCGGGATTGCATCATATCCATGCTTTAGGGGGGAGTAAATCTGCGGGTTTAGGATGGTTACATTGGGAGTTTCCCAAGCTACCTGTGGAACAAGCGGCGTGGAATTTTATCGCTCGAGGAGATAAATTATGAAGAGAATTAATTTAGAGATTAAAGCCTTATCTCCATTAGCGATCGGAAAACAAAAACCCGGAGGTTTCATTAGTAAAACAGAAAACTATATTCCGGGTACAGTTATTCGAGGAGCAGTAGCTGCCTATATTTTGAAGCGAACGAATAAGCTTATTGAGGCTGACGATGATTTCCATCGTTTATTTTTGGGCGAAAATCCGGCAATTTTTCAGAATGTCTATCCGGGAACTATTCAGACTAAAAAACAAACTATAATTCAACCACAAGTAAGGGTTGTGCCAGCTACAGCTCTCAGTTCTAAAAGCAAACCTGGCTTTAAATCTCAAAAAGGGAATGGTGTTTTTGATGCTCTGATAGACCGTTTCTGTGCCGAAAGTTACGGTCATTTCTACGAGCCGAATTGTCCTACAGATACAGACAGCGGAAGAGTTGATGCTTTCACGGGTTTTTACAGCGAGTTAAATGGCAAATACTATAGCCATTCTATAACAAGCCGTTTATTAACGAGAGCTGGTATTAATCGCAGACGTACAACTTCAGAAGAACAGATACTTTATAGTATTGAAGTGTTGAATGAATCTAAAGATAGAGGTAAAATAAAAAAACCGGTTATTTATACAGGAGCAATACTTGTAACAGAGCGATTAGCAGATTCTTTACGAAACTTTATTAATAATTGTCAGGACGATCTGCGACTAGGCGGGGCAACTTCGCGAGGACTCGGACGAGTCAAGATCGCAGCTATGCAGCCAAGAGATTCCACAACACTTCAACCCTCACTGGAAGAAAGAATCGATAATTTTAAAAATAAGTTACATCAGCGGTGGGAGGAGTGGAAACAAATTTATAACCGACCTTTAGAAGATAGGCTCGAAAAGCGTACTTTTTTTACTATCGATCTGCAATCTGATGCTATCTTAAGAGAAGGGTGGCTGAGGACTACTGTTATTTCGGAAGATATGCTTCGGGAGTTTACAGGAGTAAGCGATGCCTCTCTCAAGTTGCACGCGGCTTATAGCAGTTACGACTATTTGTCTGGCTGGAACTCAGCTTGGGGTTTAATGAAAGATGTAGAATTAGTGACCAATAAAGGAGGAGTTTATCTATTTAGTACAACTCAACCTCATATTTGGATTGAGAAGCTAGAAAATTTAGAAGTCAATGGACTGGGAGAGCGCACGGCTGAGGGGTTTGGTCAAATTCGAGTTTGCAACGAGTTTCATTTGGTTTTACGGGAAGAGGCGAAGTGAGCGAATTATCAAAACAGCGACAACAACTGAAAATCCAGCAAGGCATACGTCAAGCTGAAGATTTTTTAGTAACTTGGATTCAAGATGCTTTGGACAATAAAAAGTCTTACGGGAAACTAGAGGAGGCTCAATTTCGCAATTTAGTACGAGTGGCTAACACAACAGAAAGTACAAAGGCGATCGAGAACTTTTTACGCTACCAGGTTGGCAGAGATAAAAAATGGGGCAGAGGCAAAGATTCTCTAGCAGAGAAAATCATTCAAGATATTGATGGTAACATTCAGGATCGCGCTCGGGAAATTGCTAACACTTCTAAGACGGAAGATATTAAATCCATATGGATAGAATTGACTCGCCGTTATTTGGGCTATGGTGCGCGCTATTTGACTTACAAGCTAAAAGGCGAATCCCAAAATTAAATCGGAAATTTTGTTGTATGAATAGGCTAGTCATTTCTACAGTTGGTACAAGCTTACTAGGTAACCAGATCGATCGAGAACTTGAAGAAAACTGGGTCACTCGTTTGCGAGATACAGCGAATTGTTCTCAGCAAGAAATTGCTGACCACCATAAAGATATTTCAGATATTATCGAAACTTTGCAGGAACGAGCTGTAGAAAAGCTGGATGGCGAAATTCAGGAAATTCGAGAAGCTAGTGCTGAATTAAACGGCATCTATGGCTTGTACAAGGAACAATTAAGTCAGGGCAGTCAAGATATACATTGGCTAATTGCTAGCGATACAGCACAAAGTCAAGTTACCGCAGAAATGCTACAAAAGTTCATGAAAAAGCAGAGTTTAACTCTTACTCATATATATAAACCTGAAGGGTTTTCAGCGAGAAATACAGAAATTTTTACTAACGGGATTGATAATCTTCTGAATTGGGTTGAAGAGACAATTCCTGGCTATAAAGACAGTGGCTATCAGATTTGTTTTAACTTAGTGGGCGGGTTTAAAGCAATTCAGGGATTTGCTAACACGGTTGGTATGTTTTATGCTGACGAAATTATTTATATTTTTGAAGGCAGTCGGGAAATTATTACAATTCCCCGACTGCCTATTAAAATTAATACATCCCTAATTAATCCCGTTCAGTTTGCTCTTATGGCTTCAGAGATAGGAGTTTCTGGCAAACTCTCAGAGCTTCAAAATGTGCCTGAAACATTAATATTTGTCGTTGGTGAAGAAGTAACGCTGAGTAACTGGGGAAAATTGACTTGGAATAACTGTAAACGAGAACTTCTCACGCAGGATTTATTGAATTTTCCTTCCTTGGCGTACGAAAAATCTTTTATAAAAGATTATCAAAGAAATAATGTTAACGCTCAAAAAAAATTAGATTTGCATGAAGTCCTTGCAGAAGTATCGGGTTCAATGCTCAAGTATAGCGGAGATACGACTCGCTTCGATCCAAGATTGAACTTTACTAGATACGAAGGAGGAGAAAGATGCCAAGGAGGATTAAAAAAGAATAAAATCGATCACTTTTATATAAAAAATACGGGTTGGCGTGTAAGTTGTCATGCTAAAGAAGGTGTTCTATATTTACGTCACTATGGAGAGCATGATTATGTTAACGACAATCCATAACTATTGCAATCGCTTGTTCGCTACCTAAAATACTATTGTTAAAAATTAGTTACCACCATGACCTTAGTTCAATCCCCAGCTCAATTATCCTTAGCAGATTTTCTTGAACTGCCAGAAACTAAACCTGCAAGCGAATACATTAACGGACAAATTTACCAAAAACCAATGCCAAAAGGAAAGCATAGCGCAATCCAAACTTTTTTAGCTCCTGCAATTAACCAAATTGCGATTCCTCAACAAAAAGCCCGTGCATTTACAGAATTACGCTGTAGTTTTGATGGAAGGTCTATTGTACCCGATATCACTGTCTTCTCCTGGCAGCGCATTCCTCTCGATGAAAACGGAGAAATTAAAGATATATTTGAAATCCCTCCAGATTGGATAATCGAAATTTTATCGCCCGAACAAACTCCGACTCGCGTCATTGATAAAATCTTATTTTGCTTGAATCGCGGAACCGAACTCGGATGGTTAATCGATCCTCAAGAGCGATTGATTCTCGTTTTCAAACCGAGACAACAACCTGAAATCAAACAAGAACAAGACAATTTGCCTGTTTTGAGCGTACTGGAAGATTGGAAAATTGCCGTACAAGACGTTTTTAGTTGGTTGACCCTAAATTAAATAGATTTTAACCCTACTGTTATGTTTGATACTTTCAAAAATCGACTGGAAATTACAGGAACGCTTTGGACTGTAACCGCGCTTCGTATTAGCGCAGGTCGTTCTACCGAACCCATTGGTGCCGATTTGCCGGTTATTAAAGACGCACTGGGACGACCTTTTATTCCAGGATCGAGTTTCAAAGGCGCGTTGCGATCGCGTCTCGAAAGCTTCCTTCGAGGGATTGTGGGAAGCGATCGCGCGTTAGTCGCCAATCCAGCAATTGAGGAAGAATGGTCGATTACACCACTTGAAATGAAGAAAATTAAAGAACAATTTCAGAATGACCGAGATTTAACAGAAGAAATTATTAAGCGTACAGATTTAATTTCTCATCTTTTTGGTTCTCCTTGGATTGCTAGCAAATTCCAAGTGCGAGATTTGGCGGTAAAATCTGAAGATTGGTTCGGACAATATCAAGAAAGAGACGGTGTTGCGATCGATCGCGATACCGAAACGGCAGCAGATGGAAAACTGTACGACTTCCAAGTTGTTCCCCCAGGAACACCTTTTGAGTTTAAAGCGATTGTCGAAAATGCTGAAGATTGGGAACTGGGTTTATTAACAATCGGACTGCATCAATTTGAAACAGAGCAAGTTTCTTTGGGCGGCGGGCGATCGCGCGGTTTGGGTGTGGTCAAACTAGAACTTGAAAAAATGCTCTGGGTCGATGTCGAAAATCATCCCAAATTTTTATTAGAATATTTGAGAAAATTAGTTATGGGAGACGAAACAGCTTACGAAGATGCGAGCGATTATAAGGATGAGTGGGTTCAAAAACTGATCGAACATCTGAACGACCGAATATCTCGCTTATCCAAAACTCAAACCGCTTGAGTCTAAAACTAAAGCTAACACGGAGGGGGAAATATGGCTTTTAGCAGTTATAAAGATATTGCTTCGGTTCTTAAAGAGTTTCAAGTCGTTTACACGGAAGCTAGCTTTATTGGCGAAATTGAATTCAGTATATCTGAATATTTCAGAGAAGATTTAGAAATCGTGATGCAAGATGGAGTTCCGAACGCTTCAGAATTTTCAATTTGCGAGAATTTAATTTATCCAGTTATTAAAGAGGTTTGGAAAGCTTACCGTACTCATTTTGTTTTGTGGGGTCACAAGTCACTGACTTACGACGAGACTCTTTCGGGTTTTCCGGAATATATCTTAGCTAAGCGATCGCCTTTAGGAAAAATTGTGTTTGAAAAGCCTTACTTTTTGCTGGTTGAAGCGAAGCAGGATAAGTTTGAGGAAGGATGGGCGCAGTGTTTGGCAGAAATGATTGCAGCACAGCGGTTAAATGAAGAGTTGGAAGTAACAATATTTGGAATTGTTGCTAATGGCGATCGTTGGCAATTTGGCAAGCTTGAAGCCGATGTCTTTACCCGCAATAAAATTTACTACACAATCCAGGAAATAGACAAGCTTTTTGCTGCTGTCAACTATGTTTTTCAACAATGCGAACTTCGACTCAATGAGTTAGTCGCCGCTTAACGGTCAACTCTGTTTAACTTTCCCAATTATGCACAAGCGATTTGTCAATCATTGTACGATCGACCTTACCCTAATTCCCGACGGGCCAATTTTGATAAAATCTGGCAAAGAAGGAGCCGATCCGACTAAGCCAGATATGGAATTTGTTGAGACTTATTACGCAGGAAGGAAGTCTATTTATCTGCCCGGAAGTAGTTTAAAAGGTGCCATTCGCGCTCATGCAGAACGGATTGTGAGAACGGTGGGAGGCGAACATTATGACTCGAGTAAACCCAATTTACCCTGGGCTAACGATCCTTTAAAAGATAAGTACAATTATTTAGAAAAAAAATCAGCTCCAGAAATTTGCAAACACTCTTCATTTACCGACCAAATGTTTGGCAATACTTCAATTGCCAGTCGAGTAAGGATTAAAGATGCTTATCCAGACCCAAATAAGCCTAAACCCCAAGTTGAGGAACGGAATGGTGTAGCAATTGATAGAGTTTTTGGTTCGGTTGCCGTTGGCCCTTTTAACTATCAAGTTTGTACGGCTGGCGAATTTCGGACTCAAATTAATCTGAAGAACTTTACTCTCGCTCAACTCGGTTTAATTGGATTAGTTTTGCGGGATTTAAATGAAGGCTGGTTTGGTTTGGGTTTTGCGAAATCTCGCGGGTTGGGAACGGTACGGGTGAAGTTTAATAAGGCAGTTGTGCAGTATCCGGGCTGTGTTTTAGAGGACAAGAAAATTCGTATGATTGGCAGTCAGAAACAACCATTTTCTCATACCCTATTACTCGGCGCGGGAGAGTTTTTGGAACCCTATGAAGCAGAATCTTATGGATTCCCGGCACAGGATCGCCAAAATACTCCCGTCGCAGCAGAGTCGATGGATTTTGGTTTTGGAGTGCAACTTGTTTGGCGAGGAGAAGGCGACAGCGGAGTTAGCGATCTGTTTATGCGGGCGGTTAAGTCTTGGAGTCATTTATTAATTGGGGCAAGATGAATCCTTTTGTTGGTGTTAGCAAACAATCTCTATCGGTTCCTCAACTCCTCGAATTAATCGAACAGTTTGGTAATGAATCGACGGTTTATTTCTTCAGGTGGTATCATCAAGTTAGCGGCTTTCACAAGCAACTTCCCAAAAAGAATGATTTTCCGATGATTGAAGGGCAAATGTTCGATCGCGAGTTTGAACTGAGGTGGAAGTATAAAAGTAACGGGCTTTACGAAGTGTTACTTTTGAGTCGTGCGGGAGAACATTCTGATTTTGAACTTGTGGGTAATGATTGGGAGATTCAAGATCGCAATGCCTATTTATACGGTTCTACCGAAACCCGTTTCCCCAACCGTTTTACATTTGTCGATCGCAACATTGCCCAGCGCTACTTTATCGATAAACAAACGGCAACTGTTCGCTTCATTGCCCTTACCGTAACTTAAACGCCATGACTGGAAATCGCCCTCAAAAACCTCGAAAACCCATTCCTCGTACTTCGAGTCCATCTCTCAATCCGGTGGAAAAACCCTATGCGTTTGTTTCGTTTCCTCGGAAAAGTCCCCTTTTACAAAAGCCTGCCGGACACGATAAATATAAAAGCGATCGCATTCACGGATCTCTGTTTCTCACGCTTACTGTTCGCACTCCGTTGCACGTTTCAACGGGGGTTGTCGCGATGGTTAGCGATATCGACAGTCGCGTCCCGCTGATTAAAACAATGGTACAGGGAACTGACCAAAAGTTAATTCTTCAAGGGAGTTCTTTGAAAGGGTGTATCCGGGCTGTTTATGAGGCGATTACTCAAAGCTGTATCTGCAAAACTAAAGCCAAAAGCGAGGCACTTCCCAAAGGTTATAGAGAGTGTAGAATAGACCGAAAAAAGCAAAAAACTAAGGTTTGTGATGCTTGCCAGATTTTTGGTGCTTTGAACTGGCAGGGATTGGTTGAATTTAGCGATGCGAAGTGCGAAAATGTAGATTATGAAACGGGATTTATGCCTTCTTTATATCGTCCCCGACCCGATCTCGGAGCGGCGTATTTCGACCAGCGCGGCAAAGTGGCAGGACGTAAGTTTTATTATCATACAAATCGGGCTATCGATAAAGGTCAAAATCGAGGAATTCCCGTTCAACAAGCGGCAGCGGAATATACTTTTACAACTCAAATTCAGTTTAAAAATTTAACTTCCGCAGAATTGGGGACTTTATTGATTGTTTTAGGACAAGATTCTAACTATCCGATCGCGCTGAAAGTGGGCGGTGGCAAACCTATAGGCATGGGAACGATGACTGCGACGGTGACGGCAGCAAAGGTGTTACAAAATGAGGAAGATTTACGCGATCGCTATTCCTCTTACAATTCTTCTGAACTCATTATCACAAATGGCGCAGAATTGCAACAGTTTGTCCAGAAAAATATCCAAGCGGCTCATTCCAGTTTAGTGCAAGCGACTCAATTACAACAAATTGCTGAAATCCTCAAATATCCAACCAATCGCGAACCGCCCACGGGAATGTATTAATGATGACTCAAATTGATGTTGTGACGGAATCTATCACCGATAAGCAATGGGAAACGATTCATAATATCGCTCGCGATCTTGTCCAAAAGAAAGTCGATGCGAACGAGTTAAAAAAGGCGATCGCCTATTTCCGCGCTACCATAGATTTACCCGATGCCAAGCTCCATTTTTCCAAGTATTTGAAAACCTTAGCCTGCCACGGCGCACAAATCGGACACAGTGACAGAACGCCCGACTACTATCGCAATCTTGAAAAAACTTACAGCAAGTATCTCGCCAATTTTCAAGGCAATGCTAATACAATATTACAAATTTTAGGCTGGGTCTCTCGCTTGATGCTGTACTATAAAGCAGTAGGCTCGGAAGATATTGCAGTCCTAACAGAAGAACCAATATCTGCCCGACAAGCCGAAATTAAAGACGCGATCGCAACTCATAATTTGACGGTTGGGCAAGTTCTGGATGCTAAAATCGCGGCAATTAAAGGCAATAAGGTGACCTATCAAGTATTAGATACTATCAAACACACCCAAAAAGAACCTAAGAAATACACAAGTCTCCTTGAAGGTCAAAATGTGAAAATCGAAATCGTAAATCTGCGAGAAGATGGTAAAATTAAAAAAGTAAAATTACTCGAACCAGAATAATCTTCGCGGTTAGAATTAGTAGCGCCAAGAATCAATGACTTAGCCTTCCTTCAACCAACATCCAGTCAATCGGAACGATAAATTTACTTTCCCTCTTCTCCCGGCAACCAATCTTCGCTCAAAACTAACTCCAACTCGTAGGGACATCCCGGCGGAAAGGTAGAAAGCGCCATCCCCGTTTGCTTCGCTGCTTGTCGGCGCGCGCGTTGATAGCTAACTTCAAGTTGCCGTGCGGGATAACTTCTCAAACTGGGACTATCCGCGATCGCCAATTCAATTTGAGTCCGAGCGTCCGTAATCGAATCGAGCCAACTCTCCGAACGACGCTGGGGTTGATAGTGCCACTTAAGAAGATGCAACAACAAACGAATGAGTTGACTGGCAATTGCGCGCCGTTCGCTCTTGCCCAAGTCTTCAACCTCCTCAATTAAGTGTTCCATATCGATTTCCTGCCAGCGGCGTTTTCGCAGCAACTCCGCCGTCTGTTGGCTCCACAAGTTGAAGTCGGCAGTATAACTTACGCTCGCCATTGACCTCATTTCCTTTTAAACGGAAAGCTTAAAGTAACACAAAAAAGGCGCAAAAAATGCGCCTTTTCAACAAACTTAACAACCAGCCGATTTAGTAACGGCTCACATTGGGCTTATAAACAATAAAGCTCACCGTTTGGCACTGCTTAATATTATCAAAACCCACCACCCGGATGTAGCAATCAGAATACTCTTGACGGCATTCGCGCACTTCGCTGAGAACATCTTGGGGAGTCTTAGCACTAAACAGCGGCAGCTTCCACAACGTCCAATGGTGGTCGCTCGGCTTGGGATCTTTTTCAAACTCAATTGCCGGAATGAAACCCTGATCCAGCATATAGTCAATTTGCTTGGCAATTTGCTGATCGGTCATCGGGGGCAAATAAGAAAGGGTTTCGTAACGAGGCTCTTTGGGTAATGTTTTCATCAGTTTCTTGAGTTCTAAATTAAATCAACTAAAGGGGATTATTCGGTCGGACAAATCGCACTTTTGCCAAGTGTCCCTACTCATCTTGCGGTGTTGGCCTATCGCCCTCCGAATGGGGTTCGGAGGCAGCCGGATCGGACGCTGGAGTTTGAGTCAGCCGTTCCAACAGTTGGCGGCGGTGTTCGGTGTTCGACTGGTTAATTCCCGTTTTGACCATTTCGGGCAAAAAGTCGAGGACGACTTCAGCAATATGCTCGCGCACGGTCAAAATCCGCAACACCAAATCTTTTCGCTCTACCATTAACCCCTGGATATAAGCTTCCGCATCCTCCAGCTTGCTAGCCGAGTATTGACTCAGCCAAATCGCCTCGGGCGGGTTGGTTTCTGACAATTGATGCACAATTGTTTTGACCGCCTGATAGGTCAGATAATTCTGCAACGTTCTTGCTGTATCTTTGGCAATTTGTTTTGAATTCATCGCGGTTGACCTATCTTCTTCCAGACGATTTTGCCCTGGCTTAGATGGTGTCCATTGCCTCGAACTCGAATTTGATTTCTTTCCACAGTTCGCAAGCGGCAGCCAATTCGGGAGACCAGCGGCAGGCTTCGCGAATGACATCGTTGCCTTCGCGCGCCAGGGAACGACCTTCGTTGCGCGCTTGGACGCAGGCTTCGAGGGCGACGCGGTTGGCGGTTGCGCCGGGAGCATTGCCCCAAGGGTGTCCCAGGGTTCCGCCGCCAAACTGCAAGCAGGAGTCGTCGCCGAAGATTTCCACCAAGGCGGGCATATGCCAAACGTGGATACCGCCGGAAGCAACGGGCATGGTTCCGGGAAGGGAGGCGTAGTCTTGGGTGAAGAAAATCCCGCGAGACCGGTCTTCTTCGACGTAGTCTTCGCGCATGAGGTCAACGAAGCCCATTGTAATGCCCCGTTCGCCTTCCAGTTTCCCGACGACGGTACCGGAGTGGAGGTGGTCGCCGCCGGACAGACGCAGGCATTTGGCGAGGACGCGGAAGTGGATGCCGTGGTTCTTCTGACGGTCGATGACGGCGTGCATGGCGCGGTGAATGTGCAGCAATAGGCCGTTTTCGCGACAGAATTTCGCGAGGGAAGTGTTGACGGTGAAGCCCCCAGTTAAGAAGTCGTGCATGATGATGGGGGTTTTGATCTCAGCAGCGAACTGCGCCCGTCTCATGGCTTCTTCTGCCGTTGCCGCCGTCACGTTGAGGTAGTGACCTTTGATTTCGTTGGTTTCGGCTTGGGCTTTTTCAATGGCTTCTTGGACGAAGAGGAAGCGATCGCGCCAGCGCATAAAGGGCTGGGAGTTGATGTTTTCGTCGTCTTTGGTGAAGTCTAAACCGCCGCGCAAGCATTCGTAAACGGCGCGTCCGTAGTTTTTCGCCGATAGACCGAGTTTGGGTTTAATGGTACAGCCCAGCAGCGGACGACCGTATTTGTTTAATTTATCCCGTTCGACGCTAATGCCGTGGGGCGGTCCTTGGAAGGTTTTGATCAAGGCGACGGGAATGCGCAGGTCTTCCAAACGCAGCGATCTCAGGGCTTTGAACCCGAAGACGTTCCCGACTAAGGAGGTCAGAATATTGGTGACCGACCCTTCTTCAAATAAGTCTAAGGGGTAGGCAACGAAGCAAAAATATTGGTTGTCTTCGTTGGGAACGGTTTCAATATCGTAGCACCGACCTTTATAGCGGTCGAGGTCCGTGAGTCCGTCGGTCCAAACGGTGGTCCAGGTTCCGGTGGACGATTCTGCCGCGACTGCTGCCCCTGCTTCTTCGGGGGGGACTCCCGGTTGGGGCGACATCCGAAAACAAGCCAAAAGGTCTGTGTCTTTTGGGGTGTATTCGGGCATATAGTAGGTTAGGCGGTAGTCTTGTACCCCAGCCTTAAACCCTGCTGATGATTTGGCTTGTACCATTTCCTCGATCTCTCCTTATAACTGCCTGATCTCGAAAAGCGATTGAACTCTTTAGAAAGTGCTGGCTCTTTTTGACGGCGGCGCGATCGGGTCGCTTCACCTCCCGAACGAACCGCTTTTTCCCTCAGCTCGCATAATCATAATTTTTATGCCATACGCTCTCTCGGGTATCGATTTTTATTTTTCAAGGGCGAGCAAGATTTTTAACTTCACCTCGCAGCCAGCTCTCCAACTTTTGTGGAGTCAAACGATTTTTCGATGATTTTATTTTCGGATTCTAGTTTACCACGATTTCAAGTTTTACGAAACACTTTTTTCTGGCTTTTTGAGGCAATTGGGTCAAAGTTTTATGTTGCGTCCCCTTTAAAATGTTAATTAATGTAACGGAAGTTGAATTAAAGCAAAATTACGATAAGCAGCCGAATTTAAGAGATACATCAAAAAATGTACCCGCTGTCAATTAAGCGCCACGGGAGATAAAGCTCTGGCGAAATTAGAGTAGGTTATTAATTTAAGCGATCGCAGTCATAAATTTGAGTTATCCAAAGGCATAATTTGCATAGCGCGACCTGTAAGAATTAAATAAGGAAGCAGAAGAATAGAAGAATAAAAGCATGGAAGAATTTGAGGGACGAATGAAGATTTATCTAAAGTTGCTGGTTCCGAGCTGCTGTTTACGTTCTATTTGGAAATGCTATATAGCGTTTCTATTTGGGTTGTGAACCTCTCATTTCGTACAGAATTCAGAATTCAGAATTCAGAATTCAGAATTTGAGAGAGGAGCAAGGAATTATTAAAAGTAGACGAGTTCTCATCCCCGTTTACGTCTCATTTAGAAACGCTATATAGACACATATTGATTTTCGTTTGTTCTGTAAACTGATTGCCGCCATTCATCTCAATGCCCAATTAAAAATTATGGCGCGAGGCTTCTTGCGGAACTAGCTAACTTGAATCTGACGGGGGAGAATTGCCTTTATGAGGAAATAGGGTAAAGAGTAATTGATTGACGCGGACTTGACCGTAAACGGGACTTCCTGGCGGCTTAGGCCCGTCGTTTGGAGGCGAATCTCGGGCAGTTTCGGGCAAGGAGGTTTCCTCTTCCTCAGAAGGTTCTGGCGGGGTTTCGCTCCAGGGGTCTTCTTCTCGAGGTTCGACATGACCGTTGCGATCGCCCAAATCGCCAATTTCAAATCCCGGCGTTTCCTCCCCTGTTTCGACATGACCGTTGCGATCGCCAATTTCAAATCCCGGCATTTCCGAGGTTGCTTCGTCGGGGTGACGAGAAGTATCGCCAAGAACCGACCCAGCAGCAACCACTTGCATGGGCTGAACTGAAGCATTAAAAATGGTGGTTGCGCCGCCAATACAAGCATTAGCCCCCACTGTTCCCGCGCCTACGATTAAAACGCCCGCACCTAGATTTGCGCCATCCTCGATCGCGATCGCGCCCCCATAAGCGTGAATCACCACGCCCATTCCCAAACAAACCCCCGCGCCAATGACGATGTGACTATTGGGGTTCGCTCGCAAAATGGTTCCGGGCGCGATCGCGGCGCTGGGGTGAATGGCGACATCCCCAATGGTTTGCACTCCAGGGGTTTCGACAAATTGCAAAGGTTGCACGGCTCAAAAATAAACGAGGAGAGCGACAACGAGAAGGGGCGAGTCCCGAAGAATTGCTCTTCCTCGTCACCCCTCGCTCGTCTCCCATCACGGGCGCTGAATAATTTGTTCTAAAACCCGGCGCTTGGCGTTAGCATCAATGCCCAGCAAACGCACGTACTCCCCTTGATGCTCGCTCAAACAAGCTTCGAGTCCGGCAAAAACCTCGCCCTCCCGTTGAGAGTCAATGGGGGAACACACTTTCCACGACCCGGTTTTAAAGCGGCGCTTGCTCGCGTGTTCGGTGCCGATTTTAAACCCGCCTTTAAGCAGCGATCGCACTTGTTCGACGGTTTCCGAACTCAAGCTAGTTTTGGCTGCCGTACTGCGGGAGTTTTGATAGGTGCTCGCCGACTGTCCAAAGCCTTTACTTTGAGTGCTTTTGCTCGCGCGATCGCTCATATTACTTGTGTCACCGGGACGCTGAACGATGGTCTCGACGACGCGGCGTTTGGCGTTGGCATCGATGCCCAGCAAGCGCACGTACTCCCCTTGGTGGTCGCTCAAACAGGCTTCGATTTCCGAAATAACTCGGCCTTCGTCTTGGCTTTCGATGGCGGGACAGGACTGCCAGGAGCCGGTTTTAAAGCGGCGCTTGCTTGCGTGTTCCATGCCGATTTTTAAGCCGCCGCGCAATAGCGATCGCACTTGTTCGACCAGTTCCCCGCTGGCTGCCGAACTGCTGCCGGTCGCTCCGTTACTGGCGTACTTAGCCGCAGCGCTCTTGCCATTAGAACCGTAGCTGGTTCCTCCATTGGTTCCGTGGGGACGCTGAATAATCGTCTCAGAGACGCGAATTTTCGCTCTGGGGTCGATGCCAATCAAGCGCACGTACTCTCCCTCGTGTTCGGCGAGAATGCCTTCGATTTCGGCGAGGGCGCGATCCGAGTTTGCTGCTTCCACAGAGGGAGCGACTAGCCAAGAGCCCGTTTTAAAGCGGCGCTTGCTTGCGTGTTCGATGCCGATTTTGTAACCGCTGGCGAGGAGCGATCGCACCAGTTCGTTCAGGTCTTCGTCTAAGCCATTGCCGCCTGCCGCCGCGCCGTTGCCGTTGCCGCTGCCATTATACGAACGGGCATTGCGAGAACGGGCGCTGTGGGCGGGCGCTTTATACGCAACGCTGCGACCGTTACCATTACCGTTGCTCGACGATTCCCCCGGACGCTGGACGATGGTTTCGAGAACCCTTGCTTTAGCGTTGGGGTCGATGCCGATCAGCCGCACGTATTCTCCGTCGTGTTCGGCCAGACACGCTTCGAGGTGGGTGAGAACTTGACCTTCTCCCCGTCCTTCCAATACCGGTCCGCTCAACCACGACCCGGTTTTGAACCGCCGCTTGCCTGCGAATTCGGTGCCGATTTTGTACCCTCCTCTAAGGAGCGATCGTACCTGGTCTACTGTTTCTGCATTCAAACTCATCTTTCCGACCGATGCTGTTGTACGTTGGACACTTGGGTTGGCTCCATTGCCCGAGCCATTGCTTTGATTGCTTTGATTTCTTCTTTGACCCGACTCGCCCTGCAACGGCAGGATGCAAGTGGGGTCTTCGGCGCAACGGTATCCCGCGCGCAGCGCTTCGTTAATTTCGACGACGTGCTGGGCGAAGGCGCGATCGACATCTTGCACGTCTGGCAAGCGATCCGCCTGTTGCTGGTTGATGATGACCGAGCCCGAGGGGACGTATTTACCCGGGGGAATTTCTACATCTTGAATTAAGGCGTGCATCATCACGATGCAGCCGCTTCCGACCCTCGCGTTGAAAACGGTGGACCTGAAACCAATAAAGCAGTTTTCCCCGATGTAAACTGGCCCGTGAATGAGGGCCATGTGGGTGATGCAGCTATTTTTTCCGACCCAGGCCGAGTAGTTTTGGCGATCGTCGCCAATAACCCGACCTTGTTCGAGACCGTGAATGACTACCCCATCTTGGATATTGGTGCCGTCGCCAATATAAAACGGAAATCCTTCATCGGCTCGAATGGAGGTTCCCGGTGCAACCATGACATTAGCCCCGACCCTCACGTCTCCAATTAACTTGGAGAAGGAGTGGACGTAGGCCGATTCGTGAACTTTCGGCTCGGCTAAGGTTTTCGACCAAGGAGTCGGGGGAGCCGCTTTGGTGCGGACCGCCATTCTCTCATCCCTCCTAATACAATGAACTGGCTTGTGCGTGTTGTGGGTGAAGGCGCGCGATCGCGATTCTCCCTTTTTTAAGGACTTCTCAAATAGCGCGCTTCCTCTTTTTTGCTATAGAGCAGGCGATTTTCTACGGATACCGTATCGATAATTCCCACCACCATTGCGTCCACCGGACGCACGTCGCTGCCTTCGGGATGGGGTGCAAGAGCGCGACGACTCACCAATATCCACTCATCTAAACCCGCTCCAATGCTATCGGCGGCGACTTCGTAGCGCGGGATAAGGTTTCCTTCCTCGTCCACAAACTGAACCAGGAGGAGTTTAACTCCCGTTAAACTGGGAAGCTTTGAGGTGCTGACGACTGTGCCGCGAACGATAGCAATTTGCATCTTTTAAAACGGTTTACCGTCTTTGAATGGGTCGTGGGTTAACGCTTTCCCGGAATTGCTCCACCGCCTCGGTATAGCGGATGGGAAGCACGTATTCCAGGTTTTCGTGGGGACGAGCAATAATATGGTGGGATAGCACTTGTCCTCCCGATACTCGCTTGACGTTTTCAATTCCCGCCGAGACCGACGCTTGGACTTCCGAAACATCTCCGCGAACAATAACCGTTACCCGTCCCGTTCCAATTTTTTCGTAGCCCACCAACGTGACGCGAGCGGCTTTGACCATTGCGTCTGCCGCTTCTACCACTGCCGGAAACCCTAATGTTTCCACCATTCCTACTGCAATTGACATCTTTTTTGCTCTCCTAAATAATTTCCAAGTTGTGTTTTGGGTTCTTAACATTTCATCGGGCGGACGCGAGTGCGAGTTCTATTGTTTTGAACTCCCACTTCCCGCCTAATACGCTCGGAATTGTTCGACTTCTTCGGTGTAGCGAATGGGAAGAACGTATTCCAGGTTTTCGTGGGGGCGAGCAATAATATGGTGGGAAAGCACTTCCCCTCCCGACACTCGCTCCGCGTTTTCAATTCCCGCCGATACCGATGCTTGGACTTCCGAAACATCTCCTCGGACAATGACGGTTACCCGCCCCGTTCCAATTTTCTCGTAGCCCACCAACGTGACGCGAGCGGCTTTGACCATTGCGTCTGCTGCTTCTACCACTGCCGGAAACCCTAGCGTTTCTACCATTCCTACTGCAATTGACATTTCTTAAACTCCATGAATCAAGAGCCAACACAGCCGTTTTGTGTTGCTCTTCAAAAAATAACAATGTTGAAACGGAAATTCGCTTCAATCGGCGTGCTTGTTGTTCGATTATCCCACGTTAGAAAGCAGATATGAATCGGCTTGGATCGAATTCTTGAGCGATCTTTCAGTTGGCTAGTCGCCCCGCCTATCGTCACCGAGAAAACTGGCCCGGTTCATTTTTTCGACGGGGGCATCGAATCTAATTTTTCACTCTATAAATAAGCATATAAAACCTTTGCTCCTTTGACAATATAAGACTTTATGATTTTTTTTAATGAAAAGGTTAACAAAAATTAATACGGTAGAACCCACAGTGAAGGAGTTCGAGTCCGCACGGGAACGAAGAGCGATTATGGGGTCAGAGTGTTTTATAATCTCTTTATCATGTTTCGTTAGTGAGGAAGTATCTCGAGCGAAAACCGGTAGCGGCAAGGCTCGAGAGACCGGATCGAGAGTGAGTAATTGCTCGCCCTTTGTGTAAAGGATCGTCCATCAGAGAGGCGATCGCGCCCCCATCTATATGCCAGTCAAACACCTTTCCAAGGGAGTCGAAGGGGGTCGATTTCTCACCGAGATCGCCCCTTGGAAATTGGCACAATTTTGCTTGGATACTGGCGCTTTCATAGCGCGAGCAGATTATTATTGCGAGAGCGACAGAAAATGAGTGAATGGCTCATCAAGGGAAGTTGGTTTATCCCGTTTTACGGCTTAATCGGTGCAATTATGACCCTACCGTGGTCGGCAGGAGCGATTCGGCGAACGGGGCCGAGACCGGCAGCCTATTTCAACCTATTAATGACATTTATCGCCTTTTTGCACGGCTCGACCGTCTTTTGGCTGAGTTGGGGACAACAACCCCAACAAATTATCTTTCACTGGCTGCAAGTGGCCGATTTAGACTTAAATTTAGCCATCGAACTGTCCCCCGTCAGCTTGGGCGCGATGGAAGTCGTTACCGGCATTGCCCTCCTCGCCCAAATGTACGCCCTGGGCTACATGGAAAAGGACTGGTCGCTGGCTCGCTTCTACGGCTTGATGGGCCTTTTCGAGGCGGCGCTGTTGGGTCTCACCTTGAGCGATTCTCTGCTCCTGACCTATATGCTGCTAGAGCTGCTTACGCTGTCTACCTACCTCCTGGTGGGGTTTTGGTACGCCCAACCCCTGGTTGTCACCGCCGCCCGAGATGCCTTCTTAACCAAGCGAGTGGGCGATATTATCCTGTTGATGGGCGTTGTCGCCCTTTCAAGCTACGGCGAGGGCCTCAGTTTTTCCCAACTCGAACAATGGGCAAACAGCTCTCCAGTTCCTCCTCTAACCGCTGCATTGTTAGGATTGTCGCTCATTGCCGGACCGACGGGTAAATGCGCCCAGTTTCCCTTCAATCTCTGGTTGGACGAGGCAATGGAAGGGCCAAATCCGGCGGGGATTATGCGAAATTCAATCGTCGTCTCGGCGGGAGCTTATGTTTTGATTAAAATGGAGCCCGTTTTCACGCTGTCGCCTGTTTCCTCAACGGTTTTAATTGCCCTGGGGACGACGACTGCGATCGCCACCTCCCTCATGGCGGTGGCTCAAATCGATATTAAACGCACTCTCTCCCACTCCACCAGCGCCTATTTGGGACTGGTTTTTGTTGCCGTCGGCTTGGGCCATGTGGATATCGCCTTCTTGCTCCTATTTTCCCACGCGATCGCCAAAGCCCTCCTCTTCATGAGCATCGGCTCCATTATCCTCACCACCAGCAATCAAAATGTTACCGAACTCGGGGGAGTGTGGTCGCGAATGCCAGCTACAACGACCGCTTTCGTTGTCGGCTCTATCGGACTTCTCCCCGTGCTTCCCCTGGGCATATTTTGGACGATGGGGCGATGGTTTAACGGCTCCTGGCAAGTCTCTTGGGCTTTGCTCGCCCTTTTATGCTTTGTCAGTTGCCTAAGTGCAGTGAATTTAACCCGCGTCTTTCGCCTCGTGTTTTTAGGAACGCCTCAAATGAAGACGCGGCGCACGCCAGAAGTCCCTTGGCCAATGGCAGTACCAATGGTTGCTCTAACCATTGTTGCGCTCCTCGTCCCCACCATTCCCCACAATTGGTCTTTGTGGTTGAGTCCGACAACGCCCTTGTTTGATACCGAGCGACCTCTCATCCAATGGGCGATGCCGCTCTTAATCGCTTCGGGCGGGTTGGGGTGCCTCATTGGAGGAACCCTCGAACTGCGCCGCGCTTGGGCGAGATCGACTCAGTTGTATTGGCGATTTGTTCAAGATTTGCTAGCCTACGATTTTTACCTTGAAAGCGTTTACAACTGGACGATTGTCCTCGCCGTGACTTTATTTTCTAAATTTACCGCTTGGCTCGATCGCTATATTGTTGATGGCTTGGTCAATTTTGTGGGTCTCGCGGCGATTTTTAGCGGCAACGCCCTTAAATACAACGTTTCCGGTCAGTCTCAGTTTTACATCCTGACTATTTTTGTGGGAGTGACCTTACTATTTTGGCTGGTATTTAGCGGCCAGTGGTCTGTTGTTGTCGATTACTGGTCTTCAGTTAGGGTTCGCTAGCTCAGACTCTTTCGAGTGAGTTCGTTCCAATTTAGAGTTTATGGGTCGATGCCCAGTTCTCGCAAACGCGATCGCAATTGTTCGACTTGTTGTTCGGCTTGGACCGCCCGCTCGTCGGGACTTAAAATCAACCGTCCCCCCGCGTCAAAAAACCGCAACTTCGATTCAGAAATTCCCACAAACAGCTCTAACTGTTCGCTCCACAACCATCCTTGAGAATTGACTTTGAGCTGTTCGTACTCTCCCCCCATCAGACGAAATCCCTTAAACTCAAGGGTTTCTGGATGAAACCAAAAGTATTCGGGGGTGCGGAATGTATCTTGATACAGGTCTTTCTTGGTTGTGCGATCGACCTTGGCGGTACTGTTAGAGAGAAACTCAATAATAATATTGGGATATTTCCCTTTCTCTGCCCACACCATCCAACTGCGGCGGGGACGGTTTTCTACCCCCCGTACCACGAAAAAGTCCGGCCCTCTGAAATCGCGGGTGGTAATTTTATCTGAGTTGTAATAAATGGTAAGGTTGCCCGTGGCGTAGAAATCGTCGCGATCGCGCCACCACCATTTGAGGCAAGCTAGTAACAGGTCGATTTGATCTCGGTGCAGGTCGCTTTCCAAGGGCGGTTCGTCGCTTTCTAAGTTGCATGGGGGTAGGGTAACATTTTCCGGCTCTAGGGTGGAGAATGGGGTGAGTTGTTCTGGAGTTTGGGCGAGAGTCATAGCGGTTTACTTGGATTTAAATGTTAGGGTCAATGCCGAGTTCCCGCAAACGCGATCGCAATTCCTCTACCTGTTGTTGGGCGCGTTCTCGTTCTTGGCGTTCGTTTTCAGCTTGTTGTTGGGCTTGTAGCGCTCGCTCGTCAGCTTGTAACGCTCGCTCGTCAGCTTGTAACGCCCGCTCGTCAGCCTGCACCGCCCGCTCGTCGGGGCTTAAAATCAACTGTCCCCCCGCGTCAAAAAACCGCAACTTCGATTCAGAAATTCCCACAAACAGCTCTAACTGTTCGCTCCACAACCATCCTTGAGAATTGACTTTGAGCTGTTCGTACTCTCCCCCCATCAGACGAAATCCCTTAAACTCAAGGGTTTCTGGATGAAACCAAAAGTATTCGGGGGTGCGGAATGTATCTTGATACAGGTCTTTCTTGGTTGTGCGATCGACCTTGGCGGTACTGTTAGAGAGAAACTCAATAATAATATTGGGATATTTCCCTTTCTCTGCCCACACCATCCAACTGCGGCGGGGACGGTTTTCTACCCCCCGTACCACGAAAAAGTCCGGCCCTCTGAAATCGCGGGTGGTAATTTTATCTGAGTTGTAATAAATGGTAAGGTTGCCCGTGGCGTAGAAATCGTCGCGATCGCGCCACCACCATTTGAGGCAAGCTAATAACAGGTCGATTTGATCTCGATGCAGGTCGCTTTCCAAGGGCGGTTCGTCGCTTTCTAGTTCCCACGAGGGCAGGGTAACATTTTCCGGCTCTAGGGGGGAAGTTGAGGCGGACAGTTGTTCGGTGGATTCTCGAGCAAGAGTCATGGCTAGTCGATCCGATATTCGGTGGACTTAATTCCCAGTTTAAAGGGATTTTCAGTCTTGGCTGCGGTCAGCGTGCCTTTCAACTACAATTTTGCGTTAGGGGACGTTGCTCAAATCAACTTCTTACATTAATTCCTCTATAAGAAATTAAGCCTTTTGCACGATTAAGTCGATTAAACTCTCAATAATTCGCTCTGCCTCCATCGGCATCACCTCTTTGCCGTCTAAAACTTCTTGAATCATCAACCAATGAATGAGCGAACCGACGAAAATCCGTGCCGTCGCTTCAGGATCGTCAATGTTCAACTCGGCGCATTCCTCAAAGTAGCGACTCAAAACGGCAACGGCGGGTTGAACGAGATTTTTTAAAAAAATTTGGGCGAGATCGGGGCGCAATTCCGATTCGGCAACAATCAGTCGGCAAAAGCGCAAATATTCTGTATCGTTGCGGTTTTCGGTTAAAAGGCGATGGGCTAAATCTTGCAAAACGCTCCGGGGATTGCCCTTGAGCGGTTTTGACCACACCAGTTGAAATTTGTCAACCGCAATTCGCCGCACGAGGGCAGTAAACAGTCCATCTTTGTCGGAAAAATGGCTGTAGAGCGTTTGTTTCGAGACTCCTGCCGCTTTTGCTACGCGATCCATGCTGGTGCGCGCGTAGCCGCGAGCGAGAAATTCGGGTACCGCCGCGCGTAGGATTTGTTCTGCTTTTTCGGATAAGGGTCTGGATGGGGACACGCTCTCAACGCTCATTTTTTCCTGTTTAAGTAGGTAGGCAAAAATAAACACATAACCTCAAAATCCGTATTCCTTGCCAGATAACGGTTTTAGCTGGAGACATTGTTCTTTTAATTACGCCCACCTACTTAACACCATTGGCGAACAATCCGACTACAGTAGATAGCCAGACGAAGACTGACTGGATACGGGGACGGAGGAAGTCCTTTTTTCTCGAGGGGACGTGGTAAAATATTGGGAGTAAAACCAAACTGTACGGTCTAATTTTGACTTAATTTTAAGCCAAAACGGTCAACGGCTAACTCCAAAAGCCTTAAAATACCGACCCTCGCATCAATTTTATAGAAAAATCATGGGCGCTGAATCTAGGTGGAAAGGGACGTTTCTCTCGAATTCAGGAACGCGCTGGGCGATCGCGCTCTCGGCACTAGGGATTTTAGCTGTGGGCGGGGGGATGCTGTACAGTTTAAATGCAACCCGCCAAGGGTCAGCCGAAGCGCCCGCGCCTGCTGCGCCCGAAATCGCCGCCGTCACCGCATTAGGGCGGCTCGAGCCGGTGGGGGAAACCCTGGAAGTGGCACCGCCGCCGACGTTAGGGACGGCGAAGGTCGATGAGTTATTGGTTGAGGAAGGCGATCGCGTGGAAGCCGACCAGACTATCGCTATTTTAGACGAGCGCGATCGCCTCGCCGCCGCCTTGGAACGGGCAAAAAGCGAAGTGGAAGTAGCGCAAGCCAACCTCGAAATCGTGCAAGCCGGTGCAAAAACCGGAGAAATTAGCGCTGTCCGAGCTAGCATCGACCGCTATCAAGCGCAATTGCAAGGAGAGATGCAAACCCAACAGGCAACCATCGAACGCTTAGAAGCCGAACTGCGCAACGCCCAAAGCGAGTACCAGCGCTACCAACAGTTAGCGCGCGGGGGAGCCATTGCCGACATCGAAGCCGATCGCCGCCGCCTCGAGCGCGACACCGCACAAGAACGACTCAACGAAGCGATCGCCCAACGCAACCAAACTCGCAATACGCTACAACAACAAATTCAAGAAGCGCGTTCTAACCTCAACAGTGTCTCCGAAGTGCGTCCCGTCGATGTTGCCAAAGCCACGGCAGAAGTAGAACGCGCTCGAGCCGCAGTCGTGCAAGCCCAAGCCGACCTCGCGCAAACCTACGTCAAAGCGCCAGTCAGCGGTCAAATTATTGAAATTAATACTCGTCCCGGGGAAAGTGTCGGTCAAGAAGGGGGAATTGTCGAGTTAGGACAAACCGATCGCATGGTTGCCGTGGCTGAGGTGTACGAAAGCGATATTGGTAAAGTTGAAGTAGGACAGCGCGCGATCGTTAAGAGCGAAAATGGGTCTTTTGCCGACACTTTAACCGGCGAAGTTGAAAGTATCGGCTTGCAAATTGGCAAGCGGGACGTTCTCGATACCGATCCCGCCGCTGATGTGGACGTGCGCGTCGTGGAAGTCAAAGTTTTGCTCGACCCCGAAGATAGCGATCGCGTCGCCGGATTAACCAACGCCAAAGTTTTAGTCGAAATCCAGCTTTAGGGACGTTAGGCTGGCGATGGGCAAGATGCTCGATCTGAAAAAAGCTGATGCGGAGTCAATCTTTTCGGGAGTTATACCAAGGCGCTAATTCTAAAGGGGCTACGATGAGTATTTATCGCGAATTTGACGACCTCGACATCGAACAATTAGTCGCCCTTTTTCAAAAACCTCCTATTTTCACCAAAGAGAATGCTCGTCTTTATTATCTGGAAATCGCGTACTTAATCAAGGAACAGGGCGAAGCGGGAATTGCTTTCTTACAACAGGAGCTTAAACGGGTCGAGGCAGCAGATAAAGTTAGCGCGATCGCTATTCTTTTTGCCCCAGACTGCGAGAGGCCAAAGGAGCCGGCGATCTGGGAACGATTGCTCGGTTATCTTCATTATGGAGAAATTGCGTGTTTAGTTGAGGAACGGAGCGCAGAAACAATCGCCTCTTTGCGACCAAAATTTAAAAGAGTAGAAGAGGTAATAGACGAGGCAAGATTAGCTGCTCTTCTCTTTGCCCTGGCTAGTGCAAGATCGCGCGATCTGGGAATGCGCGAGCGATTGCGACACTACCTTCAAGATACTCGATCGACGGTCGTTTTGGAGGCAATTGAAGGCCTGTGCGCCCTCAGCGACAAAGATGCTGTAGACCGAGTGCTGCCCTTGCTTAAACACCCGTCGCCCTATGTCAAAGGGAGCGTCTTAAGGTTTATGGCGCGCTTGCATCCCGAACGGGCGAAACCTTTACTTTTTGAAGCCCTTAAACACCCTCATTTTATAGTTCGAGAAAGTGCAGCAGATGAATTGGGCGACTTAGCGGACGTTGCAGCTATTCCTAACTTGCGTCCGTTATTGGAAGACCCTCACCCTTACGTTCGACAGGCAGTAGAAACCGCGATCGATTGTTTAGAAGAAAGTCATTTAAAAAATTAAATAAAAACGAGAAAATTATAGCACTATAAAGAAAAAAGATTCAGAAGTACTTTTGATTTCAAACTGACTGCAACATAATACAGAGATCTGCGCTGCTATGAGGTACAGTAACAACAACGATCGAACCAATTTCTTGTCAATCGTCCAAATCCAGTATTGTGTAGAAAAATTGAATAACTTCAATTTAACTGAAATTTTAAATAAGCAATCGATATTGAAAATACCTTTGTATTATAAAATATCGCTAAAGTAACTTACTTGGTATTTATCTAAGGACGATAAGCGTCTCTAGCCCTACTTTACTATATAATACTCATCATAAAAACGCTTGAATTGTACACTTTTTTTGAGTAATAATTTCTTGACTGATGTCGATAGATTCAACTGTTGAAATAGCACGCTTATTATTGCTAGGAGAGCGCTCGGTCATCCATTCGCCTGCAATTATAATTGTTGCGTACACTACATTATTTAATAATATTTGAGCTTCGCATTTCGTGATGAATTTTTCAAGCTGCTCAACAACACCAACAAAAACCGTATGATTTCCCTGGAGATAAAAAACATCAGTTACATTCATTTTAAAATATTTCTTGTTTATCATCGGTTGCTCCTTAGTTCCTTAACAATATCCTAAGTAGGTTAACATTCTTTTTAGGAAAACTCAATATGTTTGAATGTCCGATCGTGCGGAAGTGCTGTAGGATTTTTGTGTTTGTTTTAATTGAGTTGGAATGTACTGCCAATATTTCTGGCTACATTAAGTGGTAAAATTTAGTAAGGAAAGACAAAGTTTTTTTTACCTCGATGAACGACTACCAAAGCGATCGCGTCCGAGGCATTCTCTTCGGTCAAGCTGTTGGCGATGCCTTGGGTTTTGGAACGGAGTGGATTTCTAAGCAGCGGGCAGCCGAAGAATATCCCAATGGACTCACCGACTATAGTCAAATTACTCGCTACGGTCAACTGGAGGGTTGGTCTCCGGGGGACTGGACAGACGATACGGATCAAATGTTGTGTATCCTCGATAGTCTTTTGGAAAAGCAAGAACTCGATACTCGCGATATCGCCGCCCGCATCCATCACTGGGCGGTTACCGATGGAATGGGTATGGGACGCACGGTTTATACAGCGGTTAATACTCCTGGCTTCCTCGAAAATCCTGCTGGCATCGCGCGCCAAATTTGGGAAGATTCGGGGAAAGTGGGGGCGGCAAATGGGGCGGTGATGCGGACTTCGGTTTTGGGAATTTGGCAATACCGCGATCGCGATCGCGTCATTGAAAACGCCGAGCGGGTTAGTCGCATTACCCACAGCGATCCCCGTTGCGTCGGTTCCTGTGTCGCAGTGTGTTTGGCCCTCAGCGCCCTTTTGCGAGGAGAAACCGACATCGAAACCCTGGTTAGTGCGATCGCCCGAACAACGCGATCGTACCACCCCGAAGTCCAAGAGTATTTCGAGAAAGCGGCTATTTCCCTAGAAGTTTTAGACTTAGACGAAGGTTTAAATCCCGGCGAAATCAACCGCGTCGGCTATACCCTCAAAACATTGGGGGCGGGTTTTTGGGCTTTGCAACGCGCCCAATCTTACCGAGACGGTCTTTTGCAAATTATTAATGAAGGGGGAGATGCAGATACCAACGGGGCTGTTGCCGGCGCGCTTTTGGGGGCTAAATTTGGCTATGAGGGAATTCCTCGACCGTGGATAGAAGGTCTCGTTTACAAGGAGGAATTGGCGGATAAAATTGAGAAATTTATTGCTTTGGTGTAGAAACGGGTTTACCGATAAATATAGCGTTTCTAAATAGAACGTCAACAGCCGTTCGGGAGCGCCAACGCCTGAATAACTCCTCGCTCGTCCCTCAAACTCTTTCATTCTCCCATTCTTTTATTCTTCTATTCTCCCATTCTTGTTGAAGCTCGAGTTTCACAACCCAAATAGAAACGCTATAGAAGGAGTTAGACAAAATTTACTCCCAGCTATTTTCTCTCAAAATTCCCAGAAACTGGACAGTGATTCATAATTCTTTTGGATATAAAAATCCTGCTATTTATAATAATTCTATTGCGAATGGCGAATTTCAGAATGAGGATTTGCTTGTTGTCGAACCCATTCCCCCTACTCAGTGTGCGCCGATCGCCTAAAATGGTAGGTTGAAATCTGTCAGTGTCTCTGGCGTTGTCGAAGTTAGAGATGAAGAACCAATGACCAAGAACTAATGACCAAGGACAAAGAACAAAAATTGATGAATCAGTTTTGGGACGCGATCGCGCCCTCTTTATCGAAAGCGAGAAAGCGCACAGTAGCACTTTTCCTCGCCGTTGTATTGCTGTGGATTGCCGCCCCCGCACCCGCGCGAGCCCAGCGACTTCCGCCCACCTCCACCCAATCGATTCAACCCTATGTCGATCGCGTCATTGACAATGTGACGGAGTTTACCCTCGACAATGGCATGAACTTCATTGTCCTGGAACGACACGCTGCCCCCGTTGTTTCCTTCTCGATCTACGCCGATGTGGGCGGTGCCGACGAAGCGGTTGGCAAAACTGGAGCGGCTCATTTTCTCGAACATCTGGCTTTTAAAGGAACGCCGCGCATTGGAACCCGCAATTACGCCGAAGAAAAGCCCCTATTAGAGCGCCTAGACCAACTCTTCGAGCAAATTCAAGGGGCGAAAGAGGCAGGGCAAACCGAAGAAGTGGCTCGTCTCGAAGCCGAATTTGCTGAAGCTCAAGCACAAGCAAGCGCATATGTCAAGCAAAATGAATTCGGTCAAATTGTGGAAACGGCGGGAGGCGTGGGGTTAAACGCAGGAACCTCTGCGGACTTTACGATTTACTTTTATAGCCTACCGGCGAATAAACTCGAACTTTGGATGTCATTGGAATCAGAACGGTTTTTAGAACCGGTTTTCCGAGAATTTTACAAAGAAAAGCAAGTCATTCTCGAAGAACGGCGGTTGCGAACGGATAACTCGCCCATCGGTCAAACAATTGAAGCCTTTCTCGATGCTGCTTATACCGTCCATCCCTACAAGCGTCCTGTTATTGGCTACGACGAAGATATTCGCAATTTGACGCGCGAAGACATTCGACAATTTTTTGAAACCCATTACGTTCCCAGCAAACTAACGGCAGCCATTGTTGGCGATGTAGACCCGGTGCAAGTAGAAGAACTTGCGCGAGTATACTTCGGTCGTTACCCCGCCAAACCCGAAGCAGCCGACACAATTGCGCCGGAACCGCCGCAGCAAGGGACGCGAGAAGTGACTTTACGCTTAGAGTCTCAACCGTGGTATTTAGAAGGGTATCATCGCCCTTCCATTCGCGATCGCGACAATGCCGTATACGATCTGATTGCAAGTTTGCTCAGCGACGGTCGCACCTCGCGCTTGTATAAAGCTTTGGTCGAACGCAAACAAGTTGCCTTAAACGCGCAGGGATTCAACGGATTTCCCGGCGATAAATATCCCAACTTAGTTCTATTTTACGCCCTAACTGCGCCCGGTCGCAGCGTTGAAGAAGTCGCTGCTGCCCTACACGAAGAGATCGAACGCTTGAAAACCGAACCAGCGAGCGAGCAAGAGTTAAAACGGGTGAAAACCAAAGCAAAAGCGAGTTTGTTGCGAACCCTGGACTCTAATTCTGGAATGGCGCGCTTATTAGCAGAATATGAAGGAAAAACGGGAGATTGGCGCAATTTGTTCGAGCAGTTGGATGCGATCGCGTCCGTAACGGCTGCCGACATTCAGCGCGTCGCCCGGGAAACATTTACCCCCGAAAATCGCACCATCGGACGTATTTTGCCAAAAACACAGTAGGGGCGGGGTTTCCCCGCCCATGCCACAGGTTTCCCCGCCCATGCCACACCGCAATCAACCGTTCGGCGACAAATGACGAATGACAAAGGACAAAGGACAAAGAACCAAGGACAAATAACCAATGACCAATGACAAATTGAGACTGTTTTCGTTTCGTCAAAAATCCCCATTCGTTTGGTTGGGATGGTTTTGCATCGCGATGTTGTTGGTTATTTTTTGGCGAACTCCCGCCGTTGCTTCAACAGCGCGCCACTACACCGAACTCGAGTTTCCTCCCCTCAGAGAAATCGAAATTCCCCAATACGAACGCTACGAACTCGACAATGGGATGGTGGTTTATTTAATGGAAGATCGCGAACTCCCTTTAGTCAGCGGAACAGCAACCATTCGCACCGGTTCGCGTTGGGAACCAGCCGAAAAAGTGGGTCTCGCAGAACTAACCGGAACGGTAATGCGCTTGGGAGGAACCCAGGAACATCCCGCCGACGAGTTGAACGAAATGCTCGAACAACGGGCTGCAATTGTGGAAACCAATATTGGAACGGCTTCGGGTGTTGCCAGCTTCAATGCGCTGAGCGAAGATTTAAATACGGTGTTTGAACTCTTTGCAGAAGTGATTCAAGAACCCGCTTTTCCCCAAGAGAAATTAGCCTTAGCCAAAAAACAAGCAGAAGGCGCGATCGCGCGTCGCAACGACGACCCTGATGGTATTGCTTCTCGAGAATTTAGAAAGCTAATTTATGGAAAAACCAGTCCCTACGCACGTACAGTAGAATATAGCACCCTCGAAAATATCGATCGCGCAGATTTGGTACAGTTTCACGAACAATATTTTCGTCCTGAAAACACTATTTTAGGAATCGTTGGCGATTTTGAGCCGGAACAAATGAAAGCGCTTGTTGAAGAAACCTTTGGCAATTGGTCTTCGGGTTCGGATAAATCAATGCCTACTATTCCCAGTGCATCCCAAGAAAATGAAGGCGGTATCTTTTTTGTCAACCAACCCCAACTGACCCAAAGTTATATTCAAATGGGTCATATTGGCGGTTTGCTCGACAGTCCAGACTATCCTGCATTGAGCGTTCTTAATGGCGTTCTCAATGGGTTTGGCGGACGGTTGTTTAACGAAGTGCGATCGCGCCAAGGTTTAGCCTACGTCGCCTATGGATATTGGAGCGCGCGCTACGACTATCCGGGAATTTTAATCGCTGGAGGTCAAACGCAATCGCAGCGTACAGTTCCCTTTATCAAAGCTATCTTTTCGGAACTCGAGCGCATTCGCACCGCGCCCATTTCGCCTGAAGAGTTAGCCTATGCCAAAGAGTCAATTCTAAACTCTTTTGTCTTTAATTTCCAAGACCCCAGTCAATTCCTCGCGCGACTCATTCGCTACGAATATTACGACTATCCCAAAGACTTTATTTTCCAATACCAACGGGCGGTAAAATCGGTTACAGCCGAAGATGTACAGCGTGTCGCCAACCAATATCTGCGTCCCGAACAAATTTTAACCTTAGTGGTCGGAAGTCAAGGTGAAATTCAGCCCCCTTTAAGTATATTGGATGCAACAGTGAGAGTGGTGGATATTTCAATTCCCCAAACTCAGCAAAGTTAAAAGTGACGTTAATCGGGTACGTTAGCCCTAGCGCAACGTACCCTTACTAAAATTACTTTGGGGAGTCTCTCTCAAAAACCTTTACACCATTCTTCACTCAATACTGAGAGACTTGGTAGGTTGGGTTTCGCGACCTCGATCCAACCTACAAATCTTTGAAATATCTCTCAAGAATAAAGAAAAATGGTATTAATCTCAAGAATTTCAGAACCTCCCAAACTTCCCCTACTTAAGCGCACCCGGCTCTTTCGTCTCATCTAGCTTGAACATCAATACCCCCAAAGGTGGCAAACACAAATCGAGAGAATAAGGTTGATTGTGGAACGACCATTCGTCAGTCCACTTTCCGCCTAAATTCCCCATATTGCTCCCCCCATAAGGCCGCGCATCGCTATTAAAAGTCTCCGTATAAAAGCCTGCTTCAGGAACGCCAATTCGGTAGTGGCTGTGAGGTTGGGGCGTAAAATTGCAAACCGCCACAACAAACTCATCGCCCTCTTTTGCGCGACGGATAAACGACACCACGCTATGACGATTATCGCTACAATCAATCCACTCAAACCCCTCCTCCTCAAAATCCATCGAATAAAGGGCAGGTTCGCTTTTATAAAGAGCATTCAAATCGCAGAAAAACTGCTTCAGTTGCCGGTGTCGGTCGTGCTGCAACAACCCCCAATCTAAATCGCTCCACACATTCCACTCATTCCACTGTCCGAACTCCATGCTCATAAACATGGTCTTCTTTCCCGGATGAGCGAACATATAAGAAAACAAACAGCGAACATTCGCAAACTTTTGCCACTCATCCCCCGGCATCTTGCCAATCATCGCACTTTTGCCGTGAACCACCTCGTCGTGGGAGAGAGCCAACATATAGTTCTCGCTGTGGTGGTACCACATACTAAACGTAATATTATTTTGATGGAACTGGCGGAACCACGGGTCCATGCTGAAATAGTCCAACATATCGTGCATCCAACCCATATTCCACTTTTGGTTAAAGCCTAACCCACCCATATAGGTCGGCCAAGACACCATCGGCCAGGACGTAGACTCTTCGGCAATGGAGAGAACGCCGGGAAAATAGCTAAATAGTACCGAATTGACCTGACGCAGAAAATCTGCGGCTTCCAAGTTTTCGCGGCCGCCGTACTCGTTAGGAAGCCACTCGCCCGGTTCGCGGCAATAGTCGAGATACAGCATCGACGCAACTGCATCAACGCGAATGCCGTCAATATGATATTTATCAAACCAAAACAAGGCATTGGCAACGAGGAAGTTTCGCACTTCGTTGCGCGAGTAGTTAAAAACCAATGTCCCCCATTCCTTATGTTCGCCCTTGCGAGGGTCGGCGTGTTCGTAAAGATGGGTTCCATCGAAAAAGGCTAACCCGTGACCGTCTTTGGGGAAGTGACCGGGAACCCAATCTACAATGACTCCAATGCCGTTTTGGTGGCATTGGTCTACGAAGTACATGAAATCTTCAGGGGTACCGTGGCGGGAAGTGGGAGCGTAATAGCCCGTAACTTGGTAGCCCCAGGAGCCATCAAAGGGGTGTTCGGCAACGGGTAAAACTTCGATGTGGGTGTAGCCCAATTCTTTGACGTAGGGAATGAGGCGTTCTGCTAATTCGACGTAGGTCAAATAGCGCGCGCCTTGTTTGTAGTCGTTGACGGCAACGGGTTGCCCTTTCCCGTGTAGGTGATGGGGGGGAGTTTCGTAGGCTTCATGCAGCCAGGAACCGATGTGCAGTTCGTAGACGGAGACGGGTTGGGCGAGAGCTTCTGTGTTTCTGCGCTGTTCTATCCAGTCTTGGTCGTTCCAAGTATAGCGGTCTAGGTCGGCGACAATTGAGGCGGTTTTGGGCCGGACTTCTTGTTGAAAGCCGTAGGGGTCGGATTTTTCGTAAATATGACCTTCCCAGTTTTTAATTTCGTATTTATAGTGTTCTCCAACACCGACTTCGGGGATGAATAATTCCCACGTTCCGTTGCCTTTTTTGCGCATTTGGTGCTGTCTGCCGTCCCATTGATTAAAGTCGCCCAGGATAGAGACGTTGCGGGCGCTGGGAGCCCAAACGGCAAAGTAGACCCCTTTGACTTCTTCGACTTCTGCGGGGTGCGCGCCGAGTTTTTCGTAAATGCGATGGTGGTTGCCTTCTGCGAACAAGTGGAGGTCTAATTCGGTCAGTTTGGGAGAACGGAAGGCATAGGGGTCGTAAATAACGCGCTCGTGTTCTCCTTCTTGGATGCGGAGTTGGTAGTTGGCGACTTCTTCTTGTTCGAGGGTGCATTCAAAGAAGTTGGGATGATGCACTGACTGCATGGGGTATTCTTTGCGTTCTTCGGGAAATACGACCCAGGCGGCGGAAGCTTTGGGGAGGTAGGCACGAACGGTCCAGTGGTCGGTTTTTCCGTTTTGCTCGACGCGATGGGCTCCGAGGATTTGGAAGGGGTCGTGGTGCTGGTTTCCAACGATGAGATCGACTTGTTCGCGGGGGGTTGTTATAGACATTTAGGTTATGGCAGTCTCTCGGGCGAAAAACAAGGGCAGAAAGATTGTCACCAGTTTAATACACTCTAACGTTTTACAGTTATTGGTCATTGGTAGGGGCGGGGTAACCCCGCCCCTACAAGTCGCTAGTTGCTTCGACCAACCGATAAAATTGCCGACGCGCAGCATCCTTTATACGGCGCTCTATGGCTGGTGAGGCGGGAGTTTTGAAGTTTTTGAGGTAGAATGGCCGATCGCGCGTTTTTAAGATGAGTTTGCCTCGGTTTCGCTTTTGGGAATTTCGGTGTCGGGAAGCTGTTTGAGTCCCCAGGCGATCGCGGCCTTCAATACCGGGCGCAGGCTTTTTCCGCGATCGCTTAGGAAGTAGTCCATTCGCCGGGAATGGTTGCTGTAGGGCTGTTTTTCGACTAATCCCGCTTCTTCGAGCAGTTTGAGGCGGTTGGAGAGGATATTCGTCGAAATGCCTTCGGGAGAGTCGAGAAACTCCTCGAAACGCTTTTTTTTGAAGAACATCATATCTCGCACGACGAGCAAAGTCCAGCGATCGCCGATTAAGTCGAGGGTACAGGCAATGGGGCAGGAAGAACGTCGCGTTGAGGTCATATTTATTTAAAATTCAACAGGTTGGATCGAAAAGAACTAAGTTAATGCGTTACGCCGTTGTTATTGAAAAAGCACTCCACAACTATTCAGCCTATGTTCCCGACTTGCCCGGGTGCGTTGCAACGGGTATGACTCTCCCGGAAATCGAACAACAGATCGAGGAGGCGATCGCGTTCCACCTAGAAGGACTGCGCGCAGAGGGGTTGCCGGTACCCGAACCTACCACGCTGTGCCAATTCGTCGAGGCCTCTTGAATTCTAGATTAACCCTTGCATTTTACAAGTTACTCATTTACAGTAAGTTTTAACTTGCAATTTAAAAATAAGAACTATGACGCGATCGCTTCCCACTGCCAAAACCGCCTCTAACGTTGCCGTTACCGACATAGGGCAACTATCCGAACTCCGTCAGTACACCTTCGCAGCGCCGGGATTTCCCTTAGAAGTCGAGGGAAAAATCTTTCTCAACGAAATCCTGCAACTCACCAGCGCCGAAATTTCCATGAACGCGCTGCTGTCGAAAAAATCCATTCCGTTTTATCACAAACACCGACTGAACGAAGAAATCTATATTTTTATTCGAGGGACGGGGGAATTTCAGGTAGACGATCGCGTATTTCCCGTGGGAGAGGGAACTGTGGTTCGCGTCGATCCGCCGGGAGAGCGTTGTTTGCGCAATACGTCCGAAAGTGAGGAACTGTGTTGGATTGTCGTTCAAGGGAGGGCGGGGAGTCAAAGCGATCGCGCGATCGCCGATGGAATTGGCATAGAAAAGCGAGTAAGTTGGGTCGGGAAAGAGAGATTAAAGTAGGGGCACGGCTTTTTGCAAATTCAACTCCAAACAATAAATGAACCAACGCCGTGCCCCAGGAAGTCAAAGCGATCGCGCCACGGAATTGGCATAGAAAAGCGAGATTAAAGTAGGGGCACGGCTTTTTGCAAATTCAACTCCAAACAATAAATGAACCAACGCCGTGTCCCCGTTGGCAAAACGTCGCGTCCCCCTGCAAACCCGGCAAAACGCCGCGTCCCCGCACATTGGGCAATCCCAAATCCCAATTCCCAAATCCCAATTCCCAAATTCCATTAAAATACGTAAAGCCACTGTTAAGGAAAGATTGAATGCGCGTAGCAATCGTTGGTGCGGGACTGGCAGGAATGACGACGGCGATCGAACTCGTCGATGCGGACTGCGAGGTCGAAATCTTTGAATCTCGTCCCTTTGTCGGCGGAAAAGTCGGAAGTTGGGTCGATCCCCAGGGAAATCACGTCGAAATGGGGTTGCACGTCTTTTTTGGATGTTACTACAACCTCTTCGAGTTAATGGAAAAAGTGGGCGCGATCGCCAATTTGCGCCTCAAAGAACATACCCACACCTTTATCAACAGCGGCGGACGAGTCGGCGAACTGGACTTCCGCTTCCTCACCGGCGCGCCTTTCAATGGACTCAAAGCCTTTTTCACCACCTCTCAACTGGGAACCGTCGATAAACTCGCCAACTCCCTCGCCTTGGGAACCAGTCCCATCGTGCGCGGTTTAGTAGACTTCGAGGGGGCAATGAAAACCATTCGCCAACTCGACTCCATTAGTTTTGCCGATTGGTTTCGCCAACAGGGGGGAAATAACGGCAGTTTGAAGCGAATGTGGAACCCCATCGCCTATGCTTTGGGATTTATCGATACCGAGAATATTTCCGCGCGCTGTATGCTGACGATTTTTATCTTATTTGCCGTTAAAACCGAAGCATCTGTGTTGCGAATGTTAGAAGGTTCTCCCCACGAATACTTACACAAACCGATTGTTAATTATCTCGAAGAACGCGGGGCAAAAATTCACTTGCGGCGCAGGGTTCGAGAAATTCTCTACAGCGAAGGCGAAGAAGCGAGAACCACGGGAATTGTCGTTGCTAAAGGCGAAGAAGAAGAAACCATTACTGCCGATGCCTATGTTTTCGCCTGCGATGTACCGGGAATTCAGCGTGTTTTGCCCCAAGAATGGCGTAAATGGGACCAGTTTGACAAAATTTATGAACTCGATGCGGTTCCCGTGGCAACGGTACAATTACGCTTCGATGGTTGGGTGACGGAACTGAACGATCCTAACAAGCGCCAACAGTTGGAAAAGGCAGAGGGAATTGATAATTTGCTTTATACAGCCGATGCCGACTTTTCGTGTTTTGCCGATTTAGCATTAGCCAGTCCTGGAGATTATTATAAACCGGGAGAAGGATCGCTGTTGCAGTTAGTTTTAACTCCAGGAGATCCGTTTATTAAAAAGAGCAACGAAGAAATTGCAAACCACGTTCTCAAACAAGTGCATCAACTCTTTCCCTCCTCGCGGGAGTTAAAGATGACGTGGTATAACGTGGTTAAACTCGCCCAATCTTTGTATCGCGAAGCCCCCGGTATGGATCCCTATCGTCCAGCACAAAATACGCCCGTTGTCAACTTTTTCTTAGCCGGAAGTTACACCCAACAGGATTATATTGATAGTATGGAGGGAGCGACGATTTCGGGACGGAAAGCAGCGCGGGTAATTTTAGACAATGCGGCTGTTTTGAAGGAGGCCGCGATCGCGCGTTAGTTTCGCAAGTTTGCTTTAAGTTTCGAGGTGCAAGTTCTGATGTTTTCTTTAACTCCTAAAACCTAAAACCTAAAACCTAAAACCTAACCTTATGTCAGACTGGCTCGAACATAGCGTACAAATCGAAGTTGATGCTCCTATTGAATTAGTGTGGGGGTTGTGGTCGGATTTAGAACAAATGCCGCGCTGGATGAAGTGGATAGATTCAGTCCACGTGCTAGAAGAAAATCCCGACCTTTCGCGCTGGAAATTAGCCAGCAATCCCTTTGAATTTAGTTGGTTGTCGCGAGTTTTCAAGATTATTCCCAATCAAATTATTCAATGGGAATCCGTCGATGGATTGCCCAATCGTGGGGCAGTGCGTTTTTACGATCGCAAAACCAGCAGCATTGTCAAATTAACCGTTGCCTATGCCATTCCGGGCATTTTAGGAAAACTCATGGACAATTTATTGTTAGGTCGCGTTGTCGAATCGACGTTGGAAGCAGATATGGAACGATTTAAAAATTATATTATCGATCTTCAAGCCCAATCTTGAGACGGGGACACGGCGAGGAGTAACATCCTTGTATTGAACTTAAAGCTAAAAAATGCCGTACCCCTACTTCTCCCATTCTTTTATTCTGAATTTTCCCATTCTTTTATTCTGCATGGGGACACGGCGAGGAGTAACATTTTTATATCGAACTTAAAGGAGCGAAAATGCCGTGTCCCTACTTCTTCCATTCTGAATTATCCCATTCTGAACTCTCCCATTCTCCCATTCTGAATTCTCCCATTCTTATTTAAAAAACAATGAAAGCTAAAGACGTACAAGTATACCCCATTACCCTCGACACCCGAGTATTGCGATCGCGGACTTGGGACCGACTCAAATTTGAAATTGAATACGCTCTCCAACGAGGCACAACCGCCAACTCCTACCTCATTCAAGGGGACAAAACCGCCCTATTGGACCCTCCCGGCGAATCCTTTACCGACACTTTCCTCGAAGCGCTGGAAAAACGCATCGACCCCAAAACCATCGACTACGTTATTTTAGGTCACGTCAATCCCAACCGAGCGGTAACCTTGCGATCCTTACTCGAAATTGCCCCTCAAATTACCTTCGTCACCTCCAATCCCGGGGCAATTTCCCTCAAGAAAATCCTCGAAGATGCAACGCTAAACATCAAAACCATCAAAGGCGACGAAACCCTCGACTTAGGACAAGGACACAACCTCGAATTTATTTTAACCCCCAGTCCGCGCTGGCCGGACCGCGCCTGTACCTACGACCCCAAAACTCAAATCCTCTTCACCGATAAACTTTTTGGGGCGCACGTTTGCGGCGACCAAGTGTTTGATGAAGGGTGGACTATTTATGACGAAGACCGTCGCTATTACTTCGATTGTCTCATGGCTCCCCACGCCGTGCAAACCGAAAGCGCCCTAGAAAAACTTAGCGAAAAACCGGCGACAATATACGCAACGGGTCACGGTCCCCTCGTTCGCTACAGCTTAACCGAACTGACGGCGCGCTACAAGGAGTGGGTGCAAAAACAAAAGGATAGTAAGTTTAAAGTCGTGCTGATTTATGCCTCCGCTTATGGCAGCACGGCGACGTTAGCGGGTGCGGTAGCGCGGGGAATTACCAAAGCGGGAGTGGCGGTGGAGTCTATTAACTGCGAATTTGCCGACCCCGACGAAATTAAAGCCGCTGTGGAAAAAGCAGACGGGTTTGTAATGGGGTCTCCAACCCTGGGGGGTCACGCCCCTACCCCCATTCAAACGGCGTTGGGCATCGTTTTATCCACGGCAGATAAGAATAAATTGTACGGCGTTTTCGGTTCCTATGGTTGGAGTGGGGAGGCTATTGACCTTCTCGAACAAAAGTTTAAGGATGCGGGATATCGTCAGGGATTTGACCCCATTCGCGTCAAGTTTAAACCCACCGATGTCACGCTGCAATATTGCGAAGAAGCGGGGACGGACTTCGCCCAACTGCTCAAGCGACGGCAGAAAAAACGCGCTCTAAAGCAGCCCACGAGCGATTCTCAAGCCGATCGCACCGAACAGGCGGTGGGGCGCGTTGTCGGGTCGTTGTGCGTCGTCACGACCCAAAAAGGCGACCTCAGCAATGCGATGTTAGCGTCTTGGGTGTCCCAGGCGACGTTTAATCCGCCCGGTTTGACGGTAGCGGTGGCGAAGGAACGGGCTATTGAGTCGATGTTGCATTCGGGCGATCGCTTTGTTCTCAATATTTTGCCAGAAGGGAAGCCCCAGTTATCGAAGAAGTTTACAAAAAATTATGCTCCGGGGCAAGACCGCTTTGAGAATATTGAAACTGAGGTGGGGGAGAATGGGTGTCCGGTTTTAATGGATGCTTTGGCGCACCTTGAATGTCAGGTGAAGGATCGCATGGAGTGTGGCGACCATTGGTTGGTGTATGCTGTGGCGGATAAGGGGAAGGTGTCGGATAATGAAGGCGTGACGGCGGTTCATCATCGCAAGTCGGGAAGTTATTATTAGTCATTCGTCATTCGTCATTCGTCATTCGTCATTCGTCATTAGTCATTGGTCATCTCCAACTCTCACCCTGTCACCCTGTCACCCTGTCACCCCGTCACCCCGTCTTTTTCTTAGTCAGTAAACTCTTGGCATATTGGGGCGAAAGGAGGGTTGCGATCGCGCTTTTCACAAGCAAAATAGAGGCAAATTTGAGTTCTTTGGCGATCGCGGGTTCGTTAAGGATATAATTCCACGTGAAATTGAAGGCTAGCGCTGCATTTTTTCTCGATGATGAATGTTCGAGCGCTTTCCAGGCGAGGTATTTATAGATATTGGCGCGACTGCGTTTCTTGAGGGACAGGGGAAGATTGGGGGAGGCTTCAAAGGCGCGATCGATAACTCGCAAACATTGCGTTTCTTGTTTGACTAAATTGGAGGAAGAAGAGGAGGAAGATACTCGATATAAAACTTGAGGTGCGCGAACTACAACAAAAGGATAGCATTTAGCTAAACGCAACCACATATCCCAATCTGCTGCCGGAGGGAGTGAGGTTTCAAAGTTTCCCACTTCATCCAAAGCTGACTTGCGAACTAAAACATTAGAGCCATTTTCAATAAAATTATTGGTTAAAAGTTCGCTATAAACATCGCCTTCGGCACTAATTTTCCTGCCGTGCTGGACAAAACTTCCCGATTCGTCAATGTAATCCGTCCAACTATAGGCAACAGCAGCTTCGGGATGAGTTTGAAGCGAATTGAGTTGACGTTCCAATTTATCGGGAGTCCACAAATCGTCTGCGTCTAAAAAAGCGATGTATTCACCTTTGGCGAGTTCGATTCCTTTATTTCTGGCTGCGGCTTGCCCGGAGTTTTTTTGGGAATGTATTTTTAATTTCGACTCGCCGGTCTTATTGACAATTTCTAGGGTTTTATCTTGGGAACCGTCGTCGATAATCAGGATTTCGATATCTTGGAAGGTTTGCTGAAATACAGAGTTTAGCGTTTTTTCAATTGTTTTTTCTCCGTTATAAACTGGGATGATGATGGAAATCATGGGCGCAATTGTTAAGGCGGTATATTAATTTAAAATTCAAAATTGCTATTTTTTGGGACGGCGGTGTTTGGGGGTAGGGCGTGTTTTTGGGACGCGGCGTGTTTTTGGGGACGGTGGTGTTTGGGGACGCGATGTGTTTTTGGGGACGGTGGTGTTTGGGGACGCGATGTGTTTTTGGGGACGGCGGTGTTTGGGGGCACGGCGTTGGTTAATGTATCATTTGGAGTTAAATCTGCCTGATGCCGTGCCCCTACTTTAACTGTGCGGGTTTTCGGTGCGATTTTCCTGGCAGGGCAAACGAACCAGTTGGTGGGTTTCCCAATTGGCAGAATTGGAATCTTTTGAACTTAAATTCTCTCCTTGTGCCAAACTCAACGGCAACCATCCCACCGAAACCGGACTCATACTCAGGGGTTCTTCGGGCTTAGGCGGCAAACCTCCGTTGCCAACTTCAAAATACGATACACCTAACGACCCTCTTCCCGAAGGACATCCCCGAAGAAGTTCTGGCGTATTGAGGGCGACAGGACGACTATTTAACCCCTGCGTTGGGTCGATGGCGAGTAAATCGATAGTTACCGTACCGTCCAACCCAAACTCGGAACTGGCGGTAATATCGCTTAAAGGGGTGAGGCGCGGGCGAAATTGGAGTCCGTAAATGGCGCGCGTTGTAATTTCGACTCGTCCCCCGTTGCCCAAAAACGCATTGGCGGTAATATCGCTATTTTCCCTGGGGACGGCGACGATAAAGGGCGCATCGATGGTAATATTGCCGCCGTTGCCGCCAGCTTGGGCGGTGCCTGCGGTGGCTGAGATGGTGCTGTTGCGGCGCAATAGGAGTAACTCGCTGACCCGCATTCCGATATTTCCCCCTTCGCTGGCTTCGGTTTGGGCGATGATTTTGCCTTCGCGATCGAGTAATATCGTGTTGGCGGTTATTTCAATGTTGCCCGCATCTCCCGTTGGGTCGGGGTCGAAAGGGGGAGGTGAAAAACCAAGGTCAAAGGAAGGTGTATTGGGAACGCGCGCATCGGCAGCCGTCCCCGTCGCTACTGTAACTTTTGCCCCATCGCGAACGACTAAATCTCCTGCATTCAAAATTAAATTCCCCGCGCTGCCATCGCTAAAAGCTTGTGCGTACAAACCGCTTGCAAAACCATCGCGAGAAGTGCCGCTAAATTCAACCGATGCAGCATTTACTATCAAATTTCCTCCTCTGCCCGAAGCATATGTTGAAGCCGAAGCAGCGGCACCGTTACGTGCAATGAAACGTTCTGTATCGATAATAAGATTTCCTGCATTTCCCGTTCCCAAAGAATCTGTATTTAAACCGCTGGGAAATCCCGTAATCGAAGTTCCGCTAAGTTCGACTAATTCTGCATTTCTGACAGTTAAATTGCCGCCTTGTCCTCCTCCTACGACTGCCGCAGCAATTGCAGCGCCGTCGCGAACAATTAGCTGGCGCGCATCAATTGTTAAATTGCCTGCCGGTTCGGTTCCCGCCGTGGCCGTAGAGAGAACTGTCAGAATTTCACCGTCTGCTGAAGAGCCGACTAACTCTACTTTATCCGCCGTTACAGTAAGATTTCCTCCGACTGCATCATTGAATGCTCCAGTTAAGATTCGCGCCCCATTGGTCATCAAAAGTGACTGCGCCGTAACATTAATATCGCCGCCTCTATAGGTCCTGAAAGTATTGCTGCGAATTAAGTCGTCTTCGTCTATATAAATTCCAGCTTTACTCTCGATGTTAATATTTCCTCCGAATCTGTCACCAGACGACCTAATATCGCTTAGAAAGATATCTCCATCAGCATTTACGGTAATTTCGCCGCCATCAAGAGTTGAAAAAGAGTCAAGATTTCCTTCTCTCGCGTCAATTGTGCCGCTACTATCGAGATTGATTCTTCCACCTTGCGAAGTGATTGACCCGTTGAGGATAATATCGCTGGCTGCTGATAAGATGATAGGGCCATTAGGGGTGGAGAGGTCTCCTGTTGTAATTGTTCCAGGCGAGATAGTTGCTAGGGAAGTAAAGTCCGGTTTGCTAACGCTAGGTAATGGGATATCTAATGAGATATTAGAGTCCAGTGTAATATTGACATTCGTGAGTCCCCAACTTTCATCGCTAATCCTGTTATCCCCATTAGGAGAAAACTTGAAAAAATCGAGTTGCAACTGGCTGTCTGAGTGAGAAAAAGAACGGTTGAGACGATATACCGAGTCCACTGGAACTATCCTCCTAGCTGAAGGACTATCGAAGAAATATCCAAGCGAATTATCCCTCTCGATTGCTCCTGTCCGGGCGAGGTTATTAACTGGATTGGAAGAGTTGTAGGCTGCGGGATAGGACTGAGGAAGGTTTCGGGGTAAAGTGTGGCTGAAGGTGGTGTAGAAAAGCCTCGAACCTCCAGCAACATCCAACTGCCAAATATCCGGTCCATCCTGAAGGTCGTTCCCATCCCACGATTTAATGATAAATAAATCAAAAGATACGTTTACCCGGTCATGGGAAGGAAGGTTATCGAGTGTCAAACTTACAGTTTCATTGCCAAACTGACCAAGAAAAGGGCGATTGCCGATAGGCGTTGTGTCAACTGAAGTATTCGACCATTGCGGGCCGACATTCCCTGTAAAAGTATTACCAGGAACGTTAGGAGGATTTTGTAACTCATCCACCCCAGCCCGTAAAATCAACGCAGGTTCGCTTCTCAAAATATCAATATCTGGGTCAGAATTAGGAGTCAAACTGGTATCCGGCCCCGTAATCGTAACGTCCCCGGTTGCAATACTTCCCCGCGACTCAACCTTCAACGCAACGCCGGTATAATCTCCCAAAACCACATCGCTTTCGGAACTAATAATTGGGTCGTACAAACTCACAAACTCCCCCGGTTCCCCCGCTAAGTTGAGAACGGAAAATGTTCCCCCCGACGTAAAGTGCGCGTCTCCCGAAATTATCCCGTCGCTGATTAAACTGAGATTTCCTCCACTTTGAAACGGCGTTTGAGGATGATTTAAAGCTAAAATATCAATACTTTCATTGCCTTGAATCGATAAATTTCCCCCAGCTTGGGCTAAAAAAGGCACGTTCTGACTATCTCGAATTCGTACTGTATCTGCGGCGCGTAAATTTAAATCTCTTGCCGTTTCTAACGTCGTTTCGGCTAAAGTGAGGGTGTTGGCTGCCGCGAGAGTTGCCGTTGCAGCTTGCACCGACGCGGTTTCGCTATTTCCCGCAAGAGCAATATCTCCCCTTTCCACTGCCAAACCCGACTCGGTTAATTTCACCTCTCCCGCATCTGTCACCGTCACTCCCAACCCTTCTCCCCCATCGTTGAGAAATTGGGATAAGGACGAATTGTCGTTGTCTGTTGCGACTGGGGGAACCGTTGTCAGTCTCACTTCCCCCCTTGGCGCGGCAAGTTGTCCGGTACTCACCACCGTTCCGCCTACCAATGTTAAGTTTTCCCCGACTTCCAGGTCTCCGGCATTGACAATTGTCCCCCCTTCCCCTCCTTCAAACACCACACCCACGGGGGCGCGCACTTCAACACTCAGTAAGGGCAACGGTTGGGGGTTGGTGGCGCTAAACTGCGTCCCGTCGGGCAAAACCAGGGCGTTGGCGGTACTGGCAAAGAAGGAACCGCTAATATCTAAATGGGCGTTGGGGCCGAAAATAATGCCGTTGGGGTTGAGAAAGTAGAGGTTGGCATCGCCCAATACGCCCAAGGTTCCCCACAGATGGGAAGGATTGCCTCCTGTGACGCGACTAAAAATATTCGCCACAGCGGCGGGATTGGAAAAGTAAGCCGCTGCCCCTTCGTTGATGTTAAATTGCCCAAAGCTATGAAACAGGCTGTTTCCGCGAATTGCGCCGCCGTCGATTTGGTCGAGTTGGGGCGATTGCGGCGTTACAATTGAAGTTTCGCTACCCAAAGTATTGTCGGGGATGATTTGCGCGCCTGCGGGGGCGACAAGGGCGAAATTACTGAGAATGAAGGCGAGGGAGAGATGCAGGGATGTTTTCATAGCGTAGCGCGATCGCGGACTTCTTCGAGACCCGCTCTTATTATACGCTTGGGGGCGCGCGATCGCGGCAGAACCCTTGAAGCAGCGGTAGGGTGGGTTAGGTGCAAGCAGGCTTTTGAGAAAAAACCCACAACTTTTTATCCGCACTTGAAGCACCGGTAGGGTGGGTTAGGTGCGGGCAGGCTTTTGAGAAAAAACCCACAACTTTTTATCCGCACCGTAACCCACCACTCTAGAAATAGCGGTGCGTTACGAGTAGCGCTAACGCACCCTACTGGCGTGTCAAGGTTCAAATAGTTAGGTGCAAGCAAGCTTTTGAGAAAAAACCCACAACTTTTTATCCGCACTTGAAGCAGCGGTAGGGTGGGTTAGGTGCGGGCAGGCTTTTGAGAAAAAACCCATAACTTTTTATCCGCACCGTAACCCACCACTCTAGAAATAGCGGTGCGTTACGAGTAGCGCTAACGCACCCTACTGGCGTGTCAAGGTTCAAATAGTTAGGTGCGGGCAGGTTGTTGAGAAAAAACCCACAACTTTTTATCCGCACCGTAACCCACCACTCTAGTAGAATCGTAGAAATAGCGGTAGCGGTGCGTTACGAGTAGCGCTAACGCACCCTACTGGCGTGTCAAGTCATAAATTTTGGGTAAAAGCTTTGAATAACCAATATTTCATCCTTTTCCTAAAGCAACATTTAAGGTTTGACACGCCGCTATAACGAGAGACTTTGCGTAAGTCATAATAAAACAAGTCAACTAATATCCCTATGATTAACCACGTTTCCATTGGCGCGCGCAACCCAGAATTTGTAGCCAACATCCTCGCAGAAATTTGGAAGGGATATACTTTGCCCTTCCCGCCTATTCCAGGAGCATTTATCGCGTTTGCTGATGACAATTGCGGAACTTGTATCGAAGTTGTGCCGATGACGAATGAATTAGTTCCCGGTGTCGGCGAACCCGATGATACGCTAGATGCCAGCAAATTAGTCGCATTGCCTTTTGAAGTACAAAATCAAAAAAATCCCAATGCTTCCAACCACTCCGCTACCCATGTTTCCATCGTTTCGCCCCTAAGTGAAGAAGAAGTTACGGCGATCGCGCAACGAGAAGGCTGGCGCGTGCTAACCTGTAATCGAGGTCCGGCTTTTCCGGTTATCGAAGTTTGGTTGGAAAATCGCTGTCTTCTCGAAGTGATGACTTCAGAAATGATGGCGCATTATGTAGAATTCATGCAACCCGAAAATTGGGCAAAAGCATTAAATGTTCCCCTACGGTAGGGACGTTCAATTGAACGTCCCTACTGTTGAAACGGGTTAATTTTTTTGAATTAGCGCAATAAAAAGAAAATTGTCTGAAAAACGCCAATTGTAAACCCTAAAATTCCGCCCAAATTGACAATGGCTTGAAGTTCATTTTTAACAATACCTTGGGTGGCGACTTCCAGTTGTTCGGGAGTCGTTGCCTTCACTCGTTCGGCAATGACGCGATCGAGTGAGAGAATGGGAATAACTTGGGCGACGAGATTTTCGATTTCTTGTTCGAGGTAACGTTCGAGGACGAGGGCGAGTTCTTCGCTAGCCATTTCGAGGGAGGAGGAAACGGCTGTGGAATTGCGCAATCGATTGATTAAAATGGCGGAAATTTTGTTCCAATCAATGGAATGTCCCAGTTCTTGCAACAGTTGAACGCCACTTTCTTTGATGTAGGCGCGAACGGTATCGCCAATGGTTTTGCGCAGTTGGCGAACGGTGGAAACGGGGAGGTTTTGCAGGGATAAACTTTGCATCCACGCGCGGAGGCGATCGCGAATTTCTAGCGATAAAATGAGTTCTTGCAAACGGGCGTTGGCGATTTCTTTTTCATCCAAACAAAAGGCGCGCAGTCGCGTTAGGGAGTTGCGCAGTCCGAAGAGGTTGGCAACCACCCAGTAGGTTCCGCTGGTTTTTTCGCGAAATCCTTCGTCGATGACTTGGATGTTGCGATCGCTTAAAAAATCGATTATCAGTAATCTGAGGGTATCGGGGGGAAGGACGGTTCCTAGCAACCAGTCGGAGAGTTTTTTGGCTTGAACGTCGCTGAGTTTAAACTCCAGGAGGACGCGATCGAAAATTTGGTCGATTTGTTCTTCGAGGAAGTCTTCTCGACGAGACCACACTTTCAACAGTCGCGGCAAGGATTCGGCGAATAAGTCGCGCAACACTTCTGCTAAAATTTTAGCCGTTCGCTGTTCTTTGTTACCTTCGAGTTGTCCGATGGCAAGCTGAAGCAACCATAAAATGGCGCTGCGTACCCGTTTGGGTTCCAGCAGTCGCCGCGCTAAGTTTTGTAACTCCCCTGGGGTCAGCAGCGAACCCATAATCGTGTCGGAAATGCGCTTCGCAAGGCGTTCTTGGTTGCGCGGAATCAGCCCTGGGGTGAACGGCAATCGACGTTTGCCCAGGTAAATGGCTTTGTAGGGTCGAAATAGCATTTTGATGGCTATATCGTTGGTGAAATAGCCGATGATTCCGCCTGCGAGGGGGGGAATGAGAATGAGGGTGAGGATTGACCAGTCCAAGGTAGGCAGTTTGAGTTTTTAAGTCTTTATTCTCTATCTTAACCAATGCCGTCTCCATCCCACAGGCTTTTGTTCAAGTTTTCCAAAATAGTTTCAAACGAGTGCATAAACTGACCAAAATTGCAACAATCGTCGTGTAGGTTAAGCCGCGAAAAAAGCCCAGGATCGGCGCTTGGGTCATTTCTATGATTTGGTTTTGCCAGCCTGTTAATTCCAGAATCGGCCAGAGGAAATTTCCGAAGGCGACGTAGGCTAGCATGGGGTTTTTGCCGTTGTCGATGAAGATTTGAAGTCCCCCCTTTTGGTTCCAAATATGAATTACAATTATTAAAATAACGAGTAGAAAAATGGAAATGGCTGTGGTTATGAAAAAGTAACTCATCGTTGCCGAGTCTTTTTTGATGCCTCCTTGGTAGGGTTCAAAAGCCATCCCTAAAACCAACCAATAGCACGCCCAAAGATATAGGGATTTGACAAGGCGTTCGGTAGAATTTTGAGGGTTTTGAACAAAAACAAATCCCCAGACGAAAAACAGCAAACTGAGAAGCGCTGTTTGTTCTAACCATCGCGCTTGTATGCCAATTAATAAGGTTAAAATCAATGAAAGTGAGATGAGTGAAATCAGGACATAACGATTATTTTTCCAACTCGGTTGAATGGGGCGATCGCGCGATTCAATCCAGTTGAAAATCAAATCCCCGACGAGGGTCGCCGGAATTGAAATAAAGAGATATTTTAAATAATCAAAGTTAAATAACCAAGGAATTCCCGATACTTTCAAAAACTGCGTATTCCAACCGCCTTCGTTAAAGGAAAGAAGTAAGGGAAATAAAAGAGCGAGTACGCCCAGCCGCAGGTCAATTCGATTGCGCGAAAACAGCCACAGTAAAGATGTGAAAACAGCCACATTCGCCAAGACTAAAATAATAATGTCGCTGCGATATAAGGAAAATGCTTTGTATTTCTCGTCGTGGGGATACTGGAGCGTCGATAGAAAAATAATTGCAGTCCACCACCCGATGACTGTTACGGCAATTTGGATGCGTTTGGGAACTGATTTTGGCAGTTGGACGAACATTAAAAAGAGAATGGAAAACCCTGCTACGGCTAGCGTCCAGGTATTGGCATTGGGTTCGGGGTTGAGAACAAAAGGACGGAAATGCTGACTCGCGATCGCAAAAACCACCAAAAGAAATCCGCGCTTGAAAATGGAGAGAATAATTTGAGTTTGAGTCCAACCTTGTGCCAGACGGCGCGACTGTGCCAGGGGAATGGCAGCGCCTAACGCAAAAATAAATAAAGGGAAGACCAAATCGACCCAAGTTAAGCCGGGAATATCGGGATTGAATTGATGATTGGGGGGAGGAACTTGGGCGTGATACATCCATGCCGGTAGAGCGCCAGCAAAGGGAATCGTCCCCGATAAAATCATGGTCAAAATCGCAATTCCTCGCAACGCATCGAGGGCATCGGCACGTCTGTAAACTGCCGATTTGGGAGGATTTTGCTCTGTTGTCATTTCCAATGCCATGATGTTAAAACCAGAATCCAGCAGCCAAAATTTTAAGTCGCGCGACGGACATTTTATCGTCAACGCTGAGTCGCGGAATCGAATATTTGCTTTTTAAACGCGAAGGTCGTAAAATACGACTATTATAAAGATAACCCGTCAAATAATATCGAGAAACGTGCTGTCGAACGCGGGAATTGCTTGCACCAAAGGGATAGGCGATGTGAGATGCAAAGCGAGCGTCCAAGTCTCCGAGACAAGCTTTGAGTTGTTTTCGAGATTCAAGTAACTCGCGATCGCGCTTTTCATCGTCGATTTGAGTTAAATTCAAATGGTTGAGTCCGTGGGATTGAACGTCGTAATATCCGCGTTTTACCCCTTCGCGCAAATCCGTACAATCAACGCGATCGAGTTGAGAACCGCGAATGCCGAGAAAAGCGGGATTGATAAACCAAACAATCTTAATTTTTTGACCTTCTTGCCGTTCAATTGCTTCTAAAATAGATAAAATATTCCGGTGGGCGCTTTTATATCCGTCATCAAAGGTTAATAAAATTGGCTTTTGGCTTTTGTGGGCTTCTGGAATTGGCTTTTTGGGGTCGTTCAAAAAATAGTCGTAGAGGTCTGAAGTTGAGAGAAACCAATAGTTTTGCTTAACTAAATAATTCAAAAAAACAGAAAGATTTTGTTTGCTATAATCGCCAGCTTGAGGAGAGCGTTGAGGCAATTGCTCGGCGGGATTATCGAGATCGATAATATCGTGGAAGCCAAAAACCGGGATTTCAACAGTGGTAATCTTGAATGTTAGTAAGGCGAGACCCAAGCCTAGAGAAAAAGCGAGAATCGTTGTCAAAATTACTTTGAGTCTCGGTCGATCGAATGGGCGAAATTTAACAAAAAACGGTCGCACTCGACGGGGACTGAATGACATAAGATCGAGCTTTTCGGGGCGCTGGAACGACTTAAATAGCAGTATAGCATTTTTGTTTGCCTCAAGCGGACGGCTGATGACCAATCCCTTGAGGCTCGTCAGGCTCCGGACATAATTAATTATATAAAAGCATCAATGTATCCAACAAACTTTCCAAAACTAGGAACGCGGTTGACAAGCTGTATGTATAAAAATTCATAGTCTAGATTTGAGACAATAGTATTGACTTGATTTTCTCGTTTTCTATAAGATCGTCCTACGAGCTTATAAATTTGATGTAAATCTTCCGCAGGATGAGGTCTTTTTTCCATATCCTCAATTTCGGGATTAAAACCTAAAGCTGCTTGGATATAAACTGGGGTTAAACTTGCATCAACTTTCATAAAATGATTCCACTCGGCTAAGAACCATGCCTCTATTTCCATCACAGCAAGAATGATGTGCGCGGGAACCGATCCTTTTGGCAAAGCATATTGTAGACCTTTTTCCAACTTGTTTTTGTCATCAGCAGCAGGAATTGGATAAACATCCCTTAGACCCATAATCATACTGTAACCAGATGCGACCAGACTCTTATACTGGTCTCGGATATCTGAAGCAACACTATTATCGCTACCAGAATTATAAATTAAAATATAATACTTAGTTTGAATCGTAATGAGATCGCTCATCACCAATTTGGTAATTCTGCTATTTTTCTTGCCGGAAATCTCCTGTTCGTCGATCGCAATATTCCTTTTACCCGCAATCTCCTCTAGCAATTTTCTAACAAAAATTTTCTCGGTCTGTCCTTCTACAAAGATCGCCATCCTTTTCACTGACTGACAGCCTCCTGTTCTCCGAATCCCTCAATATAAAATTGAGTAGAGAAAAAATCGAAGTTATTTAAGCCAGTGAATTTGAATTCGTCAAAGATATCTTTTGAGTTAGAGGTATTATGAAGCTTTGCTAGCCCCGGTTTTCGCTCGATAACTGACCAGTAATCTAAAGGTACGCCATTCATAATAAAACGGTCATTAGTCGTCATTATAAGCTGAACTAAACCTGTTTCCGCTTTACTAATCAGTAGTTGAATAATAGCCGATGCTCTTTCAAAATCCAATCCTTCACCAATATCATCAATCAAGATACAACTTGGTTTTTCAGCAAGAAGTAAGTAGTTGATTTGAATAATGAGAGATAAGGCTCTAAACATACCTTGAGACATAAACGCCTGCTCTGTTGTATCCGCTAAGTCACTTTCTTTGACATACAAATATTCGGGTTCTATTTCTAACTTCATTTCTTTTTCATCAGATAGAAACATTGATGGAACCTGACTTCCAATACCTGATACTTTATAACCGATTTTTGCCATATCTGCTTTAATAGTATTAATAAAATTATCTCCTAATTCTTCTTTACCAATCTTGAAAATACCAATTACTTGTTCTGTATCTTTAAAATCTACTTGTTTTTTAATAGTATTAACACTTGAAGAATTTATAACTGCGATTCTATTTCTTCCCAAATCAGTTCCAAATTGATAATATCTCAAGGAACTTGACCAATTATATATCTCTTCAAAAAAAGGGTGTTGAATAGCATCTCTTCGTCTTACCGCAGCTACCTCCTTAATAGGGGTTTGAAAATCTATATAGGGCTTGCTGAAAAAGTTGTTGAGCCAAAGCCTCAAAAAGTGGGCTGAAAAAACATAAGCTAAGTAGGAATAAAGCGAAGCTTTATATAAATTTAAATAATCGGTAAATCCCTCT
>JAXHVQ010000159.1:0-12520 GCA_034189065.1 Cyanobacteriota bacterium | reverse complement strand
CCACACCAACCGATGCCCAACTCAACTCGGGCATCCCTCAACTCCAGCCGTCAGGAATAGCGCGTCGCATCGCCCCTCACCGACACGCCCAACCCCCCGCACCAACCGATGCCCAACTCAACTCGGGCATCCCCCAACTGCAACCGTCAGGAATAGCGCGTCGCATCGCCCCCCATCGACACGCCCAACCTCACTCCCCACAGGAAACCCCGCTATCGGAAGAACCTATCGTTCCAGTCAAAGACGACGAAAACGAAATCCGAGAAATTCACCCAAAAGCCGATACCCCTGAAAGCCAACTCACATCACCTGAAGAAATCAACTTAAAAGCCGATACCTCAGCGCGAGAAGAAACCCACCTCTCTAGCAGCGAGGAAATCCAAGCCCAACTTCAGCCAGAAGAGCAACAAGAACAACCGGGAAACGGCACCATTCAGCGCCTGTGTTCAGAATGTGAAGCCGAACCCGCCGAAAAAGAAGACAGCCTCCCCATCCAAACCCAACTCAAAATCGGGCAACCGGGGGACAAATACGAGCAAGAAGCTGATGCCAAAGCCGCCGAAGGGATGAAAATGGAAGACCCGGCAGCTTCATCGGAGGTTGAAGAAGAATCAGACGATAACGCCATCCAAAAACAACCCCTTGCTGAAACAATTACTCCGCTTGTTCAGCGGAAAGAAACGGTTGGGCAAAAAGGGAACGAACAAGGCAAAAACAGTGGAAAAATTGAGCAAAAACTCGGTCAAGGGGGAGGACAACCCTTGGGGCAGGAAACGCGCTCCTTCATGGAAAGTCGATTTGGTGCCGATTTTTCCGGGGTGCGGGTGCATACAGACTCGAATGCCGTGCAGATGAACAAAGATTTGGGCGCGCAGGCATTTACCCACGGGCAAGATGTTTATTATGGCAAGGGGAAATCGCCAGGAAAGAATGAGTTAACGGCGCATGAATTGACTCATACCCTTCAGCAAAGCGGCGGCGAAATACGGCAGCGCCAGGAAATTAAACGCAAAGTTAGCGAGTCTGAGGAAAGCGAAACAGGTTCAAAATTAGAGCCTCAGTTGTCGGAAGAGTGGGGAAAAAGTCAATCTTCAACTGAAGAGAAACAATCGCCTTCCACAGCGAATGTCGAAACGGCAGATCGCGCTCTTCCCGGTCAAGATGCCCAAGCCCCATCACCAGAGGCGGCTGAGTCGGACGAGTCAAAGCAGTTGTCTCAACCAATGGAAACCGTTGCGCAGGAGGAACAATCTCCGCAGACAGAACAAAATGGAGCAAAGGGACAAGCGGACAAAGAAACGAACCCTGTAGCTGAGGTTATAGCAGCGTCCGCTCCTCCAGCGCTCGAACTCCCGGAGGAGGCAGTCGCAAAATCCGAAGAAGGGAATAGACCCAAAGAAGAAGAACCTCAAGCTGTTGGCACCGGAAATACAGCCACAGAAAGTATCCCCGAAGCTCAAGCGCTCGGACAAAACGTTGCTGAAGACCAATCGGCTACCCTCAACCCAGAAGGTCGAGGCGAGGCAGCTAGTCCCGAAACAGTCGCTCAAAAGGAAGAAGCCAATGCTAGCGCAGAAGAAGCCAATGCTAAGTTAGAAGCAACTCAGGCTTCGGCGGTTCAGTTAGCCTCTGCGGGAATCAACTTTACGTTGCCGCAGCAGGAAGAAACGAGCAATGCCAATGAGGGGCTCGTCATTGCTCGCAAAGCCGATCGCTCCGACGGCACTCCTGCCTTTCTAGAGGAGCAACGCGCTACGGCTAGCAACATGGCCAGCGATTTCCTCAGCAATGCTGCCGGAAAAATTCAGACGATCGCCTCCTTTGGTCAAACCGTCGCGCCCCGCGTTTTAAATGGGGCAGAAGAAGCGAAAGCAGCGATCGCGGCCGCCATCGAACAACAACGAGCTGCGGTGACAACCCAGATTGCCCAGGTGCGCGCCCAAGCTCAAAGCGAGGCGCAAGCAGCCCTCGCCCAGATCGGGTCGCAGCATCAGGCGGCTGTCGCGGCAATGGAGCAAACAACAACAACCGCTCGCACCACAGTCGAAACCGGGTATACGACAGCACTGACCGCAGTCAACGACCGGGAAAACCAGCAGATGGGTCGCATCGACGAACTCTACGCCGGGGCAGACGGGGCGTACCGCGCTGCGGGGACTCAGGTCGGTAATGAGGCAGTGGCGAAAGGGGAACAAACGGCAAAGGGCTTTGAAAGCCAAGTCAAGGGCGAAGATGACAGCCTGTTAGACGGCCCGGTGACTGATGATAAATTGAAAGCTAGAGCCAAAGCTGCCAGAGATGTAGCCGCACAATATAAGCAGGGTTTGATTGAAGAGGCTAACAAACAAGCAGATGAGGGTCAAAAGGGCAAGTCGAAAGACCTAGAAACCGTCCGCAAAGCAGCGACTGAATCTCGCCAAACCCTCGAATCGCAGCAAAAAGCAGCCCTCGATAGTCTGAATGCGGCCCGAGAGCAAGCGCTTTCCCAGGCTCAACAGGCACAAACGAGTTTAACTGAGTCGGCGAACCAGACCCTCGAAACGACGCTACAGTCCTTGGAGCAACAAGAGGCAGCCCAGTTACAACTGCTGGGCGAGTACGGTCAACGGCAGAGCTTGGCTATCGAACGGGATGCCCAAAAAGCGATCGCCGCCCTCCAAGATGGGGTTAACCAAGCCGCTTCTAACCTAGAAAATACCTTACAAGGCTTCCAAGCTGAGATGCAAGGAATGGCAGCTCCCGATCCACAGGCGTTGAGCGCGATTTTAGCGGAGACGATGGGGCAAATTGACGGCGCGATCGCGACGGTACAAGGTCAACTCGACCAAGGTATTGCTGGCTCTGTTCAAGGGATCGCCCAGGGCAACCAGCAGACGCTTCAAGCTCTCACCTCAATGGGTCAGAGTGCCATTGAAGAGTCTACAGCCGCCGGTCAGGGCTTAACCACCACCCTAACGAGTCTAACCCAGGGCGCTACGAATACGTTCGCTCAGCTTCAGCAAACCCATACCACTACAGTTACCCAGAGTGCCGATACAGCCGTTGAAGGCTTCGGAAAAGTCACCGACGGCGTTAAAAATCTATTCGACCAGATCGACAAGAACTTAGAAAATGGGTTCAAGGATAGTGCCAAGGGGCTGGAAGATGGGCTGCGCGGTGCTTTGGCGCAGATGGATGCCGACATCCAAAAATATGGCGAGGAAGCAGCAAAGCAGGTACAGCCGCGCTGGAAGGGGATTCTCAAGATTGTTTTAGTCGTTGTCGTCATTGTTGCTGTGGCGCTGGTGATTGGTCCGGCAGTCATTGGTGCAGTGGGGGCGGCGGCTGGAGCGTTGGGCGCGGGTGCGGCAACGGCGGGTGCGGTGGGAGCGATTGTTGGCGGCGCGATCGTCGGTGCTGCGTCCGGTGCTGTCATCCAAATGGGCAGCAATCTCATCGACGGCAAGAATCTCATGGAGGGTGTGGGGAAGGCTGCCTTAGTGGGCGCAATTGGGGGTGCGCTTGGCGGTGCAGGAGGTGTGTTGGGGAATGCGCTTGGCAACGCTGGCAAACTCGGCGCTGGCATGACTCAATCAGTTCTCAAATTTGGAATCGATACAGCGTTTGATATTGCTGGCGGGATTTTTGGGGATTTATCGGTAGGAAACCCCATTACATTAGAGGGGGTTCTGATTGGGGCTGGCATTGGTGCGGCTGTTTCTCTTTCAGTAACGGGTCTAGGGAATTTGGGGCGATTCGGGCGCAATGTGCAGGGGATTCAGACGAACTCGTACAACAAAGGCACTCAGTTTGGAGACGCAGTGGGAACGCGATTTGGCGAAGCAGTAGGCATTCCTACAGGTCGTCCTACTAGGGTAGACGTGCCCCCATCTACAATGCCGGGAGAAGTTAAAGTAGAGGCACCAGACCATACAAGGAACACTGAGGTAGAAACATCTGATCGTTCAGGGGTTGCCTCTGTAGAGGAAGTGCCTAAAGAAGTTTTAACTTCTATAAAAGAAGCTGTTGTTAGCCGTGTGAAGAATAGAGTTGCCTCTCAGTCCGATAAATTTCAGCTTACTTATACTGACGCAGAATTGAAGAGCGTTATTGCAAAAGGAAAAGAACTTGGGCTGAGTGAGACAGTCATCGAGGATTTGATTTATACAGGCTCAAGGAAAGCTAAGGCTATTGATGCTACTGAGTTGCTCCAACAAATGGAACACTGGAGTGATGTGATAAGCAGGCGAGGATTCCCGGAAAAATTTGCCGATATGCCAGAATTCCAGCAATTTAGCCAAGATTTACTTGCGGGCGTACAGCAAGCGGGAATTCCCGCTGACGACGTGAGCATCCAAGGCTCGTCGCTACGTAAACCTAGTGCTAACGATGTAGATGTTGCTGTCTTTGTGGATGAAGGCACATTTGATAATCTGTTGATTAAACGGTATCATCAAAAAATAGCCTTAACCGAAAGTGCAACAAAAATTTCGCTCGAAGGTAAAACTCATGCAGAGTTGCTTCAATTGGCGGATGATATTAGAGCTAATCCTGGAAAATACAATGCACAAGCACGGACTTTTCAAAATGCGATCGCAAACGGTATTATTAGCTCTAAGTCCGACATTATTAAACCTCTAAAAGGCGTACGAACCAAAATATCTGAAAAATATCCCAATTCAAACCTAGAAGCAATTTCGGTTTTGGTTAGGGGCGGTTTATTCGATATAAAACCTGAATTACCAGTAAAAAACGATTAATAAAAAGCCATGAATAAAATAGCCTTTTATGGAAGTTTGGAGTCTGACAATTATAAAGCAATTGCATCTGTTTTGAAAAACTGGTTGAAAACAGAAGAATTAGACATTAAAATAAGGTTGGGTGGCGAAGAAATAGTTTATGAAAATGAGCAGCTTTACTTATATTGTTATAATGCGGTAAGTAACGAAGGAGGAGTACAAAGTTTTTTGTTAGAGGGTAATATGTCTGGTTCACTTGACGAAGCAAAAGCATTACTGCAAAAACTGATAAAATCGTGCAATAATGAATATATTACCGGGAATTTTGAATATGTGGAAATAACTGAGGTTGGGGATGAAGTAAGCGACCAGTTTTATTTAAAATAGCAATTGTTACACTTACCAGTTTTGGAAGAATATATACCATAAAGTCGCCTTGCCCACAAAAAACTCGCCGGTGGGCATTGCCAATTAAGAATCATTTCTTGAATTCTCGTACCAACGGCAATGCCCACCCTACACGACTTTTAAAATTAAAGATAGATAAAAAGTTAAAGGTATGAATCGGGAGAAAAACAAACATGAACGAGCAAGAAAATTCTCGCATCTGGACAGATATTGTAGCCTCTCGCTATTTCTTGATTTCCGAAAACAAGAAACTAAAAAAAGGAGGATTTATAATTTGTAGTCCCGATGGGAGTAAAAAAAGTGTTGATGCGACATTTTTAGCATCTTTTGAAATTCCAGAATCGGAAGCCAAAGCTTTACTCCAAGGGCAGATTAATCAAGCTCTGGGAAAAGTTAGAGAGGCTTTTTCTGATTTTGCTGCAATTTCAACTCAGCTATCTCAAGAGATCGCATCAACATCCAATCCATCGTTTGATGAAAATCAATCGGTTCAAGAGATCGTTTTTTCGCTTTTAGGCGTGACTCCAGAAGCACTTCAAGAAAGTCCTGAAACTGCGGACGCTGCTTTTACAAAGTTGTCGGCGGAACTGAAAGCATTATTGGGTTTCTCAACCTCTACAAAACCGGCTGAAGCTGAGGCCGTTCGCGCGCGCTTGCACTCTATCAAAGAAGCGCTGCAAGCCCGAGGAATTGATACGCGCGAGGCAATAGCAGAACTTCTCGAAAAGCTACCGGAAGTGTTTTTATCCTCGAATTTGGAGGGGCATCTCCAAGAAGTCGTCGCCGAACTGCGGGATTTAGGAAATCCAGTCAGCCAGTCGCCTAAAGCGGTTGGGAAGAAAATTGAAACTGCAATTCATCGGTTGAGCGACGAGTTATTAAGGGATGAGGAGGAGCGTTTGGCTGAACAGAGAAAACAACAATATCGAACATCTGCGCAGGAGGCGATCGCGGAATCTTTCAGAAATCTGGGAATTCCCTCTTTCGCTGGGGGGAATTTGCGATCGCAGACGGATAATGAAGGGGAAGAGCAGCAATAATTTTACAATAGTTTATGACAACTTTATTGATTGTGGGAACCGATACCGAAGTGGGCAAAACCGTTCTGACAACGGCTTTGGTTGCCTATTGGCAAGCCTATCGTTCCCTTGAGGAGTTGGGGTTGATGAAACTCATGCAGACGGGAGTGGGCGATCGCGAATTATACCAAACCCTGTTCGATTTGCCTCAATCTCCCGAAACTCTTACACCCCTTTCCTTTGAGACTCCCGTCGCCCCGCCCATCGCCGCCGTTCGGGAAGGACGTACCATCGATTTGGGTAAAGTTTGGCAAGTTCTCTCTACTTTACAACAAGAGCGAAAGTTCGTCCTCGTCGAAGCGTTGGGCGGACTGGGAACGCCCGTAACTGAGGAGTTAACCGTTGCCGATGTCGCGCGAGATTGGCACTTAGAAGCAATTTTAGTCGTTCCCGTACAACTGGGCGCGATCGCGCAAACCGTCGCTAACGTCGCCCTGGCGCGCCAACAGAAGGTTTCCCTCAAAGGCATTGTCCTCAACTGTTGTCATCCCGATTCCGAAGCCAATCTCGCCAATTGGGCACCGACTGCTTTGATTCAATCTCTCACTCAAGTTCCCGTTTTCGGCGTTTTGCCCCACCTCGACGATACCCAATACTTGACAAAATTGGCAAAGTGTGCATCAAACCTCGATCTAGAACAGGTGTTTAATGACCAATGACCAATGACTAATGACCAATGACCAATGACTAATGACCAATGACTAATCTTCTTGAGAACCTTAGCAATCGCCTAGAAACGCGCTGGGTGACTCCTTCCTACGGCGGTTTGGTTTTAGGAGGCATTGCCCTTTGTTTTTTTGGGGCAGCGACCAATACAATGGCGGGGTGGCTGTATGCAATTAGCGGTTCGCTGTTTGCACTTTTGGTATTAGGAGCGGTTCTTCCCGCGCGATCGCTGGCTCGTCTGCAAGTCAGTCGTTTGCCGATCGCGCCGGTGAGTACGGGCGATCGCCTCGCGTTGGAACTGGACGTAAATAATCCCACTGCCAAGGCGAAAAGTCTTTTACAAATTAGCGATCGCCTCCCTCCTTCCCTCGCTGCGTCCGAACTCGCCGCCATTGAAGTTCTTCCACCGCGCAGAACGCACCGTATCCTCTACACTCCCATCGCGACGCGACGCGGCATTTATCGTTGGGATGAGGTGGTGTTGAGAACGGCAACTCCTCTGGGTTTATTTTGGTGTCGCCGCAGTCGCAGCGTTCCGGCGAAGGCCATTGTCTATCCAACGGTGTTGCCCCTCAAACGCTGTCCTCTCATTGATACCCTGGGACGCGAAGAGAGTTTGCAACAATTGAGCGATCGCCGCTATCACTCGGCGCAAGAGGGCATTACGCGCACGTTACGGCCCTACCGCAGCGGCGATCCCACCCGGTTGATTCACTGGCGAAGGAGCGCTCGTTTGGGCGAGTTTCAAGTGCGCGAACTGGAGGTGGTGACCGGGGGACAAGAAGTTTTAATCGCTTTAGATACAGCGGCATTTTGGGACGCTGAAGATTTCGAGCAAGGGGTAATTGCTGCAGCTTCTCTCTATTTTTATGCCAGCCGCTGCCAAATGTCCGTGAAATTAGGGACAGCGAGAACGGGTTTGCTGCAAGGCGATCGCGTGGTATTAGAAGCCCTCGCTGCCACCCAAAGCGGCGAAACCCCCACCGCCAGCGATTTACCCGAGCGCCCCCTCCTGTGGCTGACTCCCAATCGCGATCGCCTCAATGCCCTGCCTTCAGGAAGTCGCTACCTCCTCTTTCCCGCCCCCACTGACTCAGCCCAAGGGATTGCGTCCTTTCCTGGTTTTGTTATCAATTCCGAACAGCCATTGGCAGATCAATTGCAAAAGTCCGTTTAATACTAAATCCGCTTATAAAAGCCAAATACATTTTCTATTCCCTGTTCCCTGATAAGAATTGGTCTGTAAAAAAAAGGATAGGACTTTAGGCTATTTGTCGAGAGTCAGTACTTTTGGGAACCGATATTATCTCAACTGCGGCCAACGCTGTTGCACATACCATTGAACCGCCTCGGTGTCAAGAACGCGCACGTCGCCCTCCTCGTAGAGATAAAACGTTTGCTGTCCTTCCTCCTCCACAAAAGCCGGTTGAGATGACGGTTGTACCTCCACTAATGCCGTCGCACCCTCAACAGAACTGACAAAACGCACTTGCACCAAATCGTCGTAACCATCGCCAATGAATTCCTCCACCGCCCGTTGTACGTAATCCTCAGCTAGCCGTTGGTTGCCCGCCAAACCCGTCAAACTGCCGCATTCAGCAAACCCGTCCAAACTTGCAGACAGCCTTCCCCCGTTGGCATTCATCAGTCCGGCAATAGCCAAAAGTTGAGCGTCGAGAGGGGCAAAGCTAGAAGAATCTGCCGCAGCAGCGCAAGCCAACGTCGTTTCAGCCAAGGCAGAAGGAGGGACTTGGGTTGCGGGGAGAGTCTTAGATTCCGGGGGGGCGATTAAAGTAATGGGTTGAGGGTCGGGTTCTGGAGGTAGAACAACTGGCGTTGGAGTTACCGGAGGTGGAACAACTGGCGTTGGAGTTACCGGCGTTGGAGTTACCGGAGGTGGAACAACTGGAGTTGGAGTTACCGGCGTTGGAGTTACCGGAGGTGGAACAACTGGAGTTGGAGTTACCGGCGTTGGAGTTACCGGAGGTGGAGTTACCAGCGCAGCCGTATTCTCCAAATCGAACATCGCCGCTTGCGTACCTATCGCCTCTACCGTCACTTGATAGTTGCCCACAGTCGCATTGGCAGCGAACGGGTTCGCCGCATTCCCTCCAGCATCAGTTACAACCCTTATACCGTTGCCGAACATCCCCGACGCACCGCTCGTTGGCGCGTTAAACGTTACTTCCAACCCCGCAAACGCAATCGGTCGATTCGCAAACGTATCGACCAGTTGAACGCTCAACGGCGTGGCAAAAGCCGTCTCCACTTGAGTGCTTTGGGGCGTACCGGAGGGAAGCAGTGCGAACTCCATCTCCACTGCGCCGATATCGACAGTCGTATTCAAAATACGATTTGCCCCCCGTTGGTCGGTGGTTACGCCCATTGGAATTTCGTTATTATCCCCCGCGTCGAGGGCGGGACTGCCGGGAATGAGGGCATGAGTTTGCGTCGCACCGCCATTGTCGGCGAGGGGGGCAAGGACTTGATTGATGTTGGTAATGCCCGTGAGGTCGCTTCCGGTGCCGATGGTGCTAGTTCCCGTTGCGCCGGTAATATCGCCAATAAGGTTGTTAGCATCGCCATTGATGTCGTCGCCGGAAACGTCGGGGTGGATATTATTGCCCATAGGACTGTTGTCCAAGTTCCCAGCAATAATACTGTTACTGATAGCGAACGTCCCCCCGTCCCTCAAGAGACCGCCGCCATCCCCCGTTCCATCGCCGTTGGAATCGGCAGTGTTGTTGGTGATGGTACTACTGGTAATCGTACCGCCATCCTTGCTGTAAATGCCGCCGCCGTTCCCTTCTGCTGAGTTGCCGCTGACGGTGCTATTAATCAGCGTCACCCTACCTCGGCTGAAAATGCCGCCGTGTTGTGCTTCTGCGATATTGCCACTAACGGTGCTATTGGTCAGCGTCACCGTACTATTGCTATAAATGCCGCCGCCGTTTTTTGCTGCTGAGTTGTCACTGACGGTGCTATTGGTCAGCGTCACTGCACCTTGGCTGAAAATGCCGCCACTACCAAATCCTGCTTCGTTGTCACTGACAGTACTATTGGTCAGCGTCAGCGTACCCGTACCGTCGTTGAAAATGCCGCCGCCTGCAAATCTTGCTTCGTTGCCACTAACGGTGCTATTGGTCAGCGTCAGCGTACCCGTACTGTCGTTGAAAATGCCGCCGCCCCTATTGCCGTCGGCATTCCCATTGCGAATGGTCAACGCATCAAAGGTCACATTGTTATTTCCTCTAATACGGAAAATGCGGAAATCAGGCGCTGCCATCGTACCGCGTTCGACGATGACATTACTTCCCCCATTGACATCGCCGTCGATGACCAAGCCATTGTCGCTGACATCAATATCCAACTGGGCTGAGGTCAGCGTCACCTGGGTTACCCCTGAGTCAAAGCGAATTTCGTCAAACGGGTCGGTTGTGGCAGCATTGGCATCCAGGATAGCCTGTCGCAGAGAACCGGTTCCCGAATCATCCCCATTGGTCACCGTGAAGGTTTGGAGGGAATGCCCGTAGTTGGCTAAAACATCCGCCTCAAACGGTACATTCGCTTCAATATCTCCAATCTTTCGCTCTAAAATCCAATCTCCACCCAATCCCGTAAGATTGGTAGACCCAGCAACATCTGCCCCCGTATAACTGGCGATGGTATCGAGCAACGCTTCGCCGCTACTGCCCAAGGCGACGAAGCAGGCGTACAGCAGGATATCTGCACCTACACTCAACCCTTGACTCCACTGTTGAATTTGACCCTGGTATTCGCCGATATTATCGCTATCGATAAAGGCATTTCCTAACCAAAAGTTTCCTTCACTTCCCTCGGAAATAATATGCAGTTCATCGACTAAACTCAGTCCCGGCGTGGCGAGAGTTTCGCTAATCTTCTCAATGCCATTTTCTGTTGGCACCACCACCACTGTTGTCGTTCCCGCTTCCCCTCCAAACAGGAAGTCGCTGTAGTTGGGGACGGTGGCATCGAGGAAAATATAGGCGTTGGGTTGAGTTGAGTTTTGGGCAAATTGGGTGACGGTGGGGGCGCTGTATTGCCCACTGTGGGTGCGAATCAAGCTTTCTGGGTTGCCGATGGGGTTAACATCTCCTGCGGCGGCGAGATGGATGTGGTTGCCTTGGACTTTCCCCGCAAGGGTGACGTTGCCTGGAGTTTCTAGGGTAATATTGGAGCCGGTGAGTCTCAGTTCGTCGTTGGCTCCAACGCTGACTCCTGTGGCATCTTGGAGGTTGGGGTCGGTCAGCAAGCGGGGAATATCGGTTCCGGCGATGCCGCTGTCGAGGTTGGAAGGGGCGATTTCTAAGCCCAATACCATGCCGTCTTGGTTGATTCTAATAGCTTGACTGTCGGGGACGGCTGTTATGGTGATGTTGCCGTTGGGGGTAGTTAGGGTTCCGGTATTGATGACGCTGCTGCCGATGAGGGCGAGGTTTCCTTGGCTGACTTCCAGTTGGGCGGCGTTGACAATGCTGCCGTTGTTGTTGCCTGCAAAGATAAATTGGTTGGGCGCGCTGAGGAGGGTTTGAGTGTTGTTGTTGCCTGTGGCGCTGAAGGTTCCGTTTTCAAAGCCAATGGCATCGGCGGTGGTAGCGATGAAGCTGCCGGGAAGGTTGAGAGTTGCGCCTTGGGTGAAGACAATGCCTGCGGGGTTCATTAATAACAGGTTACTGTTGCCGCCGGTGACTTGCAGCAGTCCTTGAATGAGGGAGGGGTTGCCGCCAGTGACGCGCCCGAGGATGTTTTGGATGTTAGGGGCCGAGAGGAAGTTGGCGATTTCGCTGGGAGAGAGTCCCAGTTCGCTAAAGGAGTGGAAGAGGTTGGTTCCCGCTTGGGTTCCGCCGGTGATGGTGTAGGTGTTGCCGTTGTGTTGGATGACGGTTCTCGTGCCGTCGGGGGTGGGGGTAATGTTTTGGGCGAGGGTTGGGGGGAGGAAGGTTGCGAGTCCTAGCAGGGGGAGGAGGGTAATAGCGAGTCTGTTGCGAGCCACCATGATGCTTGGGGAATTTTCGCTAGTAGAATAAAATTGCTAATATTATCTCATAAAAGCAATGGAAAAGTGGCTTTTTCCTAACAAGGAAGTACTATTACTTAGAAATTATTGTTACTTCATGAAAGCTTCATGAAGAATTAACGCAAAGTTGGAGAAGAGCAAGTCATTTTACTGAGAAGAACGAAGGCGATGGAAGGAAAAGGTGCGTTACGCTGCGCTAACACACCCTACTAGATAGGGCTTGCTGAAAAAGTTGTTGAGCCAAAGCCTCAAAAAGTGGGCTGAAAAGAACATAAGTTAAGTAGGAGTAAAGCGAAGCTTTATATAAATCTAAATAATCGGTAAATCCCTCTTTTCCACAATATTGCAGTTGTTTTTTTATGGCATCGGCTCTCACTTGGCGAGAAGGACGACGTTGACGAACTACTTTTAGGTATTCTTTTTGGGCTTTTTTTCGGTAGGTTCTCGGTTTGATTTGACCCCGCCCTTGAGGTTGGCGACGAAGATAATCAATGATTTTTTCGGTTTGTCTTCGGGCTTGATTTAGGAGTCCCAAGTCGTGGGGGTATCTAATATCTCCTGGGGCGCAGGTGGCATCGAGAATCAGTTGACCTCGATTTAAGGGGTTTTCA
>JAXHVQ010000158.1:0-12708 GCA_034189065.1 Cyanobacteriota bacterium | reverse complement strand
TGATGAGTTGGTCGCCATCCCGGAGACCAACGAATTGGCCGGTCTCCAACATACGGGGATCGAAGGCGTTGTCAGGGTAGCTGATTTCGTACAGTTGCGAAGCTTGGACATAATCGTTTGGTGCGTCTTGCTGAAGCATCAGCCACATCGCCCGAACGTAGTCTTTGGCGTAACCCCAATCTCGCTTAGAATCCAAATTGCCCAAGAACAATTTTTTCTGCTGTCCGGCAACGATCCGAGCAAGGGCGCGCGTAATTTTCCGCGTTACAAACGTTTCGCCCCGACGCGGCGACTCGTGGTTAAATAAAATGCCGTTGCAGGCAAACAAATCGTAAGATTCGCGATAGTTGACCGTTTGCCAGTGAGCGTAAACCTTGGCACAAGCGTAGGGACTGCGCGGATAAAATGGCGTTGTTTCTTTTTGGGGAATGTCTTGCACCTTACCATACATTTCCGAAGACCCGGCTTGATAAAAGCGAACTTCGATCTTCGTTCGTTGCTGATAGTCGCGAATGGCTTCGAGTAAACGCAGCGTCCCCATGCCCACAGCATCCACTGTATATTCCGGGGAGTCGAAACTGACGCGGACGTGGGATTGAGCGCCCAAATTGTAAATTTCCTGGGGCTTAACGGCCTCCAATAGGCGGCGTAAGGTTGTTCCATCGGTTAAGTCCCCATAATGAAGAAACAGTCTTGCTTCTTCGCTATGGGGATCGACGTACATATGGTCGATGCGATCGGTATTAAAGGTCGAAGTCCGGCGAATAATTCCGTGAACTTCGTACCCCTTTTCTAGCAACAACTCGCTCAAATAGGAACCATCTTGACCGGTGATGCCAGTAATCAGGGCTCGCTTGGGTTGGGTCATGCTCAATCTTCCTGTGCCTAAATGGGTAATGCTCTATGCTTTCGCTCAAGCTGTGGATGCTGTTATCGTGCAGACGGTGCGCTCGTTGCCCCAGCACCCCAAACTTGTACCTAAGTTAACCTAAAAATTTGAGCGATGGCAGTGTCTCCGCAGGAATTCGAGTGAATTTCTACGCCGGAGAGAATCGCTCGAAAATCCACAAGGCGGGGCGCGCCTGTTTTTCTTTAAGCGGTCTACCATCTCCAAGTTTTATCGTTCCCATCCTGACTCGATAAATTAGTAGGCACCGTTATTGCGAGGCGCAATGATTACACCCACTGTTTTAATGGCAATCAGTAAATCCAACCACCCATTTCGTCGGTCAACATAGTAGAGATCGATTTGAATTCGGCGACGGTACGGAATGTCGTTGCGTCCCGAAACCTGCCATAACCCCGTGATTCCCGGTTTTATGCTCAGAACTTTGTCAATGTGCGACCCATATTTCGATAATTCTTCGGGAACGAGCGGTCGGGGGCCGACGACGCTCATATCTCCGACGAGAACGTTCCAAAATTGAGGAAATTCATCGAGACTGGTATATCTGAGGAATTTCCCGATCGCGGTCAGTCGGGGATCGTGCCGCAGCTTAAAGTCAGCTTCAAATTCTTGGCGCATTTCGGGAGAATCGGCAATCATATCCGCTAGCATTTCGTCGGCATTGACCACCATTGTCCTAAATTTAATACAGCCAAAGGACTTAAAGTTTTTCCCGACCCGCTTTTGAACGTAAAACACGGGACCCGGAGAATCAATGGCAATTAACAACGCAATTGAGAGATAAACCGGGGAAAACAAGACCAAAACGGCTAAAGAAAATACAACATCAAACAGCCGTTTCGTAAAATTTCCGTTCAAAGCCTCCCACAGCAGTTGGCTGGGGGACTTTTGTCGAGCGCGAGTTACCGAGAAACTTCTCTCGAGCAACCCTCGCAAGAGCTTAACGGAGACAAGTTGGCTTTGAGCAGTCATCTTACTCCTTCACTTCACATTCACACCACATAGACCCGATCGTATAGCCACAAGATACCAGATGAGCGCGCACGATCTGACAGATTTTGAAAAGCTCGATCGGGTTTTCCCTATTTTAGAGCTTAAATTCCTGACAGCAACGTTCGATGAAGTCAAAGTAGCGTTTTCTGAATAGGGTGGGAGCAAATTTGGCTGCCTGCAAGCGACAGTTTTCCGGCGCAATTAGGTGAGGGGACTCCTGGAAAAGGCGAATGGCCGCGATCGCGCTCTCTACGGTTTGTTCTTTAAATAATAAGCCTGTCCCGGTTTGGGGATGCGATCGCGCGTCAATTACGGTTTCGGTTGCCCCTCCCACACCGCAGGCAATAACGGGCGTTCCGCTGGCTTGGGCCTCGACTAGGGCGATGCCAAAGTCTTCAATGGCGGCATAAACAAATGCTTTTGCTTTTGCCATATATTCTTCTACCACGGCGTTGGGCTGGGCTCCGATAATTTGAATATTTGCCCCGGCGAGTCGGCGAAGGGACTCTAATTCCGGCCCAGACCCAATGACAACTAATGGTAACTTTAGTTGATTGAAAGCACGCACGATTAATGAGACTTGTTTATAACTCACCAATCGCGAGACAATTAAATAAAAGTCTTCTTTTTGAGCTTGAAACGAAAAGCGATCGATCTCCACCGGCGGATAAATTGTTTCGGCTTCCCGTCGATAGCAGCGCCAAATTCGGCGGGCGGTATGTCGGGAGTTGGCAATAAAGTAATCGACGCGGTTGGCACTCACTACGTCCCAAATGCGCAGTTGGTGCAAGATGTAGCGCGTTGCCCAGCCTGGAACTCCTCGACCCATGACGCTATTGTTGAGGTAGTCAAAGGTCAAGTCCCAAGCGTAACGCATGGGGGTGTGACAGTAACAGATGTGCAGTTGGTGGGGACGGGTTAAAACCCCTTTGGCCACTGCATGGGACGACGATAAGATCAGGTCGTAGGTGCGTAAATCCAATTGCTCGATCGCGATCGGCAGCAGGGGTAAATACTTTTGTACTCCTCGGCGCGCGAGGGGAAAGCGCTGTAGGAATGTCGTTCCAATGGCGCGTTGAAATAAATAACTTTCCGGGTTGCTCGACTCAAAGTCAATCAGGGCATACAAATCGGCTTCAATATCCTTTAAAATCTCGCCAACAACCAATTCCGAGCCTCCCGTGGCTTTGGGAGTTAACCACTCATGCACCAAAGCCGTTTTCATCTATCTTTGATTTTTCTCCTCGTCCAAAAAATATAACAGCCTAGTAGCTAATAACCAATGACCAATGACTAATAACCAATATAAACCGTGCCGCCCCTTATCCGTTAGCGGCACACCACCTAGACATCCGTTTATAAATGACCAATGACCAATGACTAATCACTTTTTTGTACAATACTCATTAATCCCTTGTACTAACTCCTGTTCCGGTTGCGTCGCCCGTTCTACCCGACTCCGCGCCGCTTCCGCCCCGGGACGGTCTTTATTTTCATAAGCTTTTACATATTCGCGAGTCGCCTTAGAAATATCTCGATACATCTTGACAAAACCACCACGATACTCTACAAGTTGAGGATCGCTCAGTTCGAGGGCTTCCATTTCCTCAGCCGCTCGGTCCATCGCATCGGCGGCTTGCAAAATTGCTTGAGGTTCGTCGGTTTGTCCCCCGTTGGTCAATTGGGTCGCTTGGGTCACAAACTGGTTAGCTGTTTCAATAATCCCGTTACACTGGGCGACTTTACTGTCAGTACAGGCGAAGGTTAGCAAACCCATCGCCGCACTCAAACCTAAAACAATTGCTCGAGGCAAACAAGGCATTGTAGTCTCCGTATCAATTTTTATGACAATACGGTCTAGATTCGCTTGCTCTCCCAATCGAGCGGGAATCTTCGTTAATTCTTTAAGACCGCGTCGGACTCCAACTTAACACTTTAGCGCAATTTGTCACTTTTCATTTGTCATTCGTCCCTCGCTATTCAAATGCTTCCTTCCAATGGCTCTTCGTTCCTGTGAATTTACGTCAAAATGGTACGTTATGCTTCGCCAACGGCATTTTACCGAGCTGCAAGAGAGCCAATGGCTTATACTTATACTTCATACTTGACGCAATCCGATGCGAATAACCAAGGATAAAGGACGAAGGACTAACCAGCCAGATGTTAGATTCTCTTAATCTCGAACAAACGCTCGATAAAACCGCCTACGAAGAAAAAGTCGAAGATTTGATGTTGCAGTTGCGATCGCTGCAACAAGCCTATCGAGAAAAAAAATTACCCGCCATTATCGTCCTCGAAGGATGGGCGGCGGCAGGTAAGGGAGCCTTGGTCAAAACAATGGTCAATTATATGGATCCGCGCGGCTTTGTGGTCCATCCCATCGCCGCCCCCACCGACTCCGAAAAAGCCTATCCCTTTCTCTGGCGCTTCTTCTCAAAGCTGCCCCCAAAAGGCACCATTGCCATTTTTTATCACAGTTGGTACAACCGCGTCCTCGAAGACCGCCTCTTCAAACGCTTGCTCCCCGACGACGTTCCCCAAGCAATGGCCCAAATTAACGCATTCGAGCGTCAATTGTCCGACGAAGGGGCCGCGATCGCCAAATTTTTCATTCACGTGGGACGCAAAGAACTCAAGAAACGCCTCAAAAAACTAGCCGCAGACGAACTAACAGCCTGGCGCGTTCGACCGGAGGATTGGCAACAGGAAAAACGCTACAAAAAGTATTCCGCCACCATCGAAGAAATGCTCCTCCAAACGAGTACGGGCGTTGCGCCTTGGACATTAGTTGAGGGCAATTGTTCCCGCTGGGCGACGGTTAAGGTTCTCTCTCAATTGGTGGTAACTCTAAGAGAAGCCTTAGACCGGCAAGCGCTGCAAGTCCCAACGCCCAACCTTCCCCCTCAAACCGAACTGCTGCCGACCGAACCCAACTTCCTGGCGCGAGTCGATCTCGAACTGGCACTCCCCAGCGATGAATACAAACAACGATTGCGCGCCGCCCAACTCCAACTTCTCAAACTTCAGCGCAGCATCCACGAACAATCGATTCCGGTGATTCTGCTGTTTGAGGGTTGGGATGCAGGGGGTAAAGGCGGTGCCATTAAGCGCTTAACCGATAGCCTGGATCCGCGCAGCTATAAGGTGAATACTTACTCTGCCCCGACCGACGAAGAAAAGCGACATCACTATCTGTGGCGTTTTTGGCGGACTCTTCCTCCCGCCGGGACCATTGGCATTTGCGATCGCAGTTGGTACGGGCGCGTTTTGGTCGAACGGGTGGAAGGTTTAGCCACCGACCTCCAATGGCGGCGCGCTTACCGCGAAATTAATGAGTTTGAAGCGCAGTTGTGCGCCTCGGGCTGTGTTTTGGTTAAGTTTTGGCTGCACATCAGTCCTGACGAACAGTTACGGCGGTTTGAGGCGCGCCGCGACAATCCGTTTAAGGCCTATAAACTGACTGAGGAGGATTGGCGCAACCGCGAGAAATGGTCGCTGTACGAGGTTGCCGTCAATCAGGCGATCGCGCGCACTCACACCCCCGTTGCCCCTTGGACGGTGGTTCCTGGTAACGACAAAAATTACGCCCGCGTTTTTGTTATCGAAACGGCGATCGCGGCAATTGAGGCTCAACTTAACTCGCAAACTTGATTAAATTATTTGTGAATTAACTCAGATTGAACCTTTATCGGGTATAAATGACCTTGAGGAAACCTTATTCCTCATCAACCCTCGAAAATCTCTCTAGAAAGAAAAAACTCCAGATTCACTCGGATTAAGGGCGAAATGTTTTTACTATTAACGCGGGTTCTTTTATGGTTGCTCATCGGCTACATTATCTATTTTGTTCTCATCGCTTGGCTGACGGATAAGTGGCGAGCAATTATTGGCACCATTCTGATTTGGTTCACCCTAACTGTTGGCTTTTACGACCCGACTTTTGTAGGGATGTCCTACTTGTGGGAGATTCTAGCGTTTTTCCTCAAACCGCTGGGTCTAGCAATTATCCTCGTTTACGTCGGCTTGCAAAAGCTGTTGGACGATAAAGCGAAGAAACTGGGGCGAAAACTCATCGTGAGCGGCCTGGTAGTTCTGTTGGTGGCGAGCAATCCCTACTTAACATATAAAGCGGCCCAAAGAACGGAATACGAATGGATTCGACTCGACCAAGTGCGGAGCGAATTGTCTCCCACCGTCAGCAAAAATGCCGCCGCCATTGTGTTAATCGGACAGAAAACCACCGATAGCGGCGTACTCGATAGCAACCCCCGTTACGACCCCGCAGAACTAAGGAACTTTACCAGCGGGTCTCGCATCGAACTGGGTGAAGCCGGCGATCGCATTCTCTACACCGCCGCGTTATACCGACAGCAAAAACGAACCGCCTTTGCGCCTCTGGTGATTGTCGCAGCCGCCCCGCGAGAAAATTTGACGAGTCGAGAGATTCCCGTCGAAGCGGAAAAAATAGCCGTCTTGCTCGAACGGCTAGGCGTAGCGTCCGGCGATATCATTCTCGAAACAGAAGGAAAGACACTGCATAACATAGGTCGAAATGTCAAGGATATTTTAAGCGATCTTAATATTGAAAATCGACCTGTTATTGCCGTTAACTCTGCCCTTCATATGCGGCGCACGTCAACAGCGTTCATGAATGTGGGGATCAACGTCATTTCCAAGCCCACCGACTTTTATACCGCCCAACCTCCGAGCGCTCCCAATCGGCGCATTGCCATCACCGACTTTATTCCCTCTGCCGAAGCCCTGGCTTTAATGAGCAAAACGGTAGAAGAATATCTCGGTTTGATTTATTATTTCTTGCGAGGTTGGGGCGAACCTACGGTTGTATAAGGTTTTGGGTTTTGAGGTCCTTGGCACTCCGAGGTTTCCTATCGGACGGCACCAAGTGTCGGAAAAGGTTCCACTCGTCGTGTCTGACCAATTGTGCAATCGACCTTTTGGGTTCCAGGTTCTAGGTTCTAGGTTTAAAACCCCCATCTGACCAATATTAGGGTTTGGGGTCTAGAGAATAGGGACGTTCGATCCAACGTCCCTACAAATAACTCATCGATCGCCTGTCCAATGACTCAACCGCGCGTCATTTGCCTTGGAGAAATCCTGTTCGATTGTCTGGCAGACCAAACCGGGCGATCGCTTCATGCTGTGGAATCGTGGACTCCTTACCCCGGCGGCGCGCCAGCGAACGTCGCCTGCGCGCTAGCCAAACTGGGAACCTCTTCGGGTTTTATCGGCTGTGTTGGTCAAGACGAGGCGGGAAAACAGCTCGCGGCGTTGTTAGCGTCCATCGGTGTCGATGGTACGGGCTTACAATTCCATCCCACTGCCCCGACGCGAAAAGTGTACGTCCTGCGTTCGGAGGACGGAGATCGCGACTTTGCCGGTTTTGGGGAATTGCCCGCCGATGCTTTTGCCGATGCCTACCTCAAAGCTTCCAAACTCAGCGAAGCGTTGTTTCAAGGGGCAGAATTTTTAGTGTTGGGAACGCTGGAATTAGTTTATCCCCAAACGCGAGAGGCTGTATTCCGCGCCCTGGAATTAGCCGATCGCGCCAACGCCAAAATTGTTGTAGATGTCAACTGGCGGCCGCGGTTTTGGCGCGATCGCCAACTTGCCCCTCCTCCCATCGAGCAACTGTGGCAGTGGGTCGATTTCCTTAAACTCGCCGACGACGAAGCCGAGATGTTTTTCCAGACAACAGATGCCGGCGCGATCGCCAACCGTCTTAACTCGGTAGAAGGGGTTCTCGTCACCGCAGGCGGCGAAAAACCCGTCAGCTACTGCCTGAGCGAAAATGAAGGTCAAGTGTTGCCGGTTCGGGTTGATGCGCGAGATACCACCGGCGCTGGAGATGCCTTTGTTGCCGGGTTTATCCACCAACTCTGTCGGCGGGGAATTGCCTGTCTCCAAAATCCCGAAACCGCACGCGAAATCATTGCCTATGCTTGTGCGGTTGGAGGTTTGACGGCAACCCAACCGGGCGCGATCGCCGCCCAACCCACAGCAGCAGAAGTCAAAACTTTTTTACAGTCCTACCCCGCAAATTAGCACAAGACGAGGCGAATTTTCGAGCGAAAGACTTCTTCAAGACTGTCGATCGTTTTAAATTCTTCTTCGAGACTGGTAATCTTCAAAAGTTCTCTGACCGGTTGCTTGACATTGAATAAGTACAGACGACATCCATTCTCTCGCGCTTTTTTGCGAATTTCCACCAGTGCAGTTAAACCATAATGGTCGATGGTATTGACCTCGACCAGATCGAGTACCCAAGCCGAATTTTTTGCCATCGGCAGCAGGCTATCCACTTTTTGCTGAAGAACGGACGCACCTTTAATATCTAAATTTCGTTGGGGACGAAGCAGAATATTCAAAAATTTGGACTCCTACAAGGAAAAATGTGAGTTCGCGAGAGCGCGAAATCGAAACTTATGTCAAAAATATAAAGTCCTGACATACATAAGCTGTTCGGCTTTTAAACTGTGTCGTCAAATTCTCCGAAAGGCAGAGGACAGTGGTCAACGGATGTCCAGGTCGTGTGCCGCCAACGGATAAAGAGCGGCACAGTTGCTTTTTTGGGCAGAAGGCAGAAGTGAATTCCGCTCTTTAAATGCACAACAGCTTAGAGATTAAAAAATTCACGACCATCTAGTAGAATTCCCAATAATTAGGTTTGATAAGAAGTTTTAAAAGTTATCGACTTTTTTCTCTTAAAGAGTCGAGAGAATCACACAGTTCCCAAGCTAACTATTGCTTTAAATGTTTCCCATTCTTGTTGTAATTGGTCAACTTGCTCTATTTTTATTTTTTTAGGTCTTCCGGTTTTCGGCTTTTCCTTAAGAAGTTCTTCCAGTCCGTATTCTCGATATATCCGAAACCAACGATGAATTGTTCTTTCTGTTTTTCCCATAAGAACAGCTAAATGCCTAACCGTTTCTACTTCCCCAATTTTCCAGAAATATAAGCATTGAACTTTGGCGAAACTCAAGGTATTTGTTTGTTGCTCCATTAACTCCTTTAATCTTTGAGGAGACTCGACAACATTGAATTTTGAAACTCCAGTCATTTTTATTTTCGGTTTATAGACTCTGGTTCAAGTATGACACAACTAAAAACAAACCTCCCTCATTGGCGTGAAAGCGTAAAAATCTGTTTTTCGCTCAGCGATGAGATGCACCCAAAGCACCGACGATCGCGTTGCTGACTTGACTTTGGACAAGTCCCTCAACTCATCGGCTCGGGTGCCTTTTCCTCAAAAGATTGGATGGTTTTGAGAATTTGGAGGGCGCAGTCATAGGCCTCTTGGGTCAATTCCTGATTTTCCTCGGGAGTATCGACGAGATCGTCAGCGAGCAGTTGTAAAGATCCCAGCATCACATTCAAGCGCGTTCGGATCTCGTAGGAGAGGGTCGTACAAATTTCGTGGGAAGCAGCCAAAGAAGCGCGAATAAAAGCATCGTGAGTGGGTAAATCGCTCAGGCTTTCTGATGAAAGGCGGGGTGCTTTTCCTTCAAAGGATTGAATGGTTTGAAGAATTTGTAATGCAGAGTCGTAAGACTCTTTCACCAATTCCTTTCGTTCCTCGGGGGTATCAACCAGGGTATCCACTAGCAGGCGTAAAGAACCGAGCATCGCATTTAAGCGCGTTCGGATTTCGTAGGAGAGCGAAGTGCGAATTTCTTGGGAGGCGGCGAGGGAAGCACGAATAAAGGCATCGTTCGTTGGCGAGCTTTGGGGGCGATCGGAAAACTGCATCGAGTACAGACGCGCGTATTGACCGTCTTTCTTGGTTAAGAGTTCCGCGTGGGAGCCCTGTTCGATGACGCGACCCTTTTCCATCACCGCAATTTTATGCGCTTTTTGGATCGTAGAGAGTCGGTGAGCGATTACGAGAGTTGTTCTTTCGCGGCAGAGCTCGTCGATGGCCTCTTGGACGAGGCGTTCGGATACCGTATCGAGGGCGCTTGTCGCTTCGTCGAGAATCAGGATATCGGGGTTGCGCAACAGAGCCCGCGCGATCGCGAGGCGCTGGCGCTGACCGCCCGAAAGCATGACCCCGCGATCGCCAATTTCCGTATCGAACCCCTCGGGTAAACTGCTGATAAATTCGTAAGCATTGGCCCGTTTAGCCGCTTTGAGAATCTCTTCCTCTGTCGTTTTATCCATCCCATAGGCAATGTTGTAGCGAACCGTATTATTAAAGAGAAACGTATCTTGACTGACAATTCCCATCGCCCTTCTCAACGAAGAGATATCAAAGGTTCGTAAATCCTTTCCGTCTAGAGTAATTCGACCAGAAGTTGGATCGTAAAATCTGGGGAGCAAATCAGCCATCGTGGACTTCCCCGCACCTGAAGAACCCACCAAGGCTATACTTTTTCCTTTAGGAATCCAAAGATCGATCTCTTTAAGGGCAAGCTCCTTATTCCCCGGATAGGCAAAATCTAATTTTTCAAAGCCAATACCCTCTTTTAAGTTTGAAAAAAACTCTTTCCCGTTCGCCATGATCGGCTTGTCTTTCCGCCGCAAAAATGCCGCAGTCACTTCTGCACTCGGTGCCGCATTTGCAAACTTACTGCGCGCTCCGTTCAAATTCCCAATAAAGGGAAGCAATCGGGTTAAAATAAATAGATAAGTTCCAATGGTTAAAACCGCTTCGCTGCTAAATAGGTAACGTCCAGCAGCAACAATAATAATAACTGTCATAATCCCCAAAACTTCGTTGAGGGGCGACATGATTGCATAATTAGCTTGGGATTTTAACTCTGCTTGCTCGCGGTCTCTGATTAATGTTTCAATATTTTTATATTCTACGCTTTCGTAACCAACGGTTTTGATTAAACGAATCCCTGACAAAATTTCTAATAATTTATTGGTATATTCCCGCGATTTCCGCGTCAGAATTCTACCAAAACTCTTAGCTCTTCGGATAAAATAATTATTCAGTGCAGCAACAATTGCCAAGAGACCGGTTGTTATTAAGGTTAATTGCCAAGACAGCCGAATCAAGATTCCGAGAAATACCAAAATAGTACTAACGGTTGTAAACATTTTAATAGCGATGTTAATCGCTCCTGCCGTTCTCCCAATTTCCTGACCGAGTAAATTGACAATATTTCCCAGTTTGTTTTTTGAGTAGTAATCTAAATCGAAATCCAACAGTAAGCGCAGCCCGTCCAAGCGCATTCCATTGACCAATGTTTTAGAAAAATAACTTCCCACTAACGCAGAGGTATAGTTCGCCAAATTTTTGAGCAAAATCGCACAAAAAACCGCACCTAGCATTGCCAAGAGGCGAGTTTGTTCGGGAAAAACATCAAAAACTGACAAAACGTTCTCCAGAATAGGGGGAGCTTTGTTCGCCGTAACATCCTGTCCCAGAAAACCAAGGAGAAGCGGGACAATGAGAGCCGTTCCTACCCCATTAAACAGCGCTCCAGAAAAGCTGAGGACGATCGTCAAGAGAACCAAGAAACGCGATCTCAGTGCGAATTTCAGGAGAAGCCGATTTGCGGACATACTTTCTGTGTTCCTATGCGCGAGTTAAGACGAGTGAAGGCGTTGGAGGAGACCGGCTAAGATAGCAGCCATTGTATCTATACTATATTGCTCGACACAACGCTGTCTGGCCTTCAGACCCATTGCCCGAGCGGTTTCCATATTTTCAAAAATCCATTGAATTTTTTCAGCCAATTGCTCGGCACAGGAGGGATCGACTAAAACACCTGCATCGGCAACAATTTCGGGGATATCGCCCACCCGGGTAGCAAGAATGGGTTTCGCCATTGCCATGCCATCGGTCAGTTTGAGAGGGAATTGGGCTTTCGCGGCGGGGGTATCTCGTTGGGGCACAACGACAATGTGCGCTGCCGATACAATCTCTGGCATTTTCTCAACTGGGAAGGTCGGGAGTTTAACGATCCAACGTCCCCATCGTTCGAGCAATTTTCGATCGTAATCATCATAGGGGCTTCCTCCTACGATCGCAAGCCTCAAATCGGGTTGGTCGAGTTGTTCTAGGGCAGCGAGAACGTCCTCAATCCCTTTATACGGACGAGGCGCGCCGGGAAACATAAGAACGCGGTAATCGCTTAGTCCGTAGCGCAGGCGGGTTTCTTGGGGATCGTACAGTTGGGGGTCGAACCGCGTTGTATCTTTGCCGTTGGGGACATAGGTGCCGCCAAAGCGCTCTCTCAGAAAGTGGGTATGAACGGTAATGGCATCGGCTCGATGGGCTAATTTTTCCATCCCTTGCAGATAAAGGCGATGGTCTGGATATCTTAAGGCTCCTTCAGGCTTAATAATATCTCGGGCGAGTTGTTTGAAGTTGGGCTTGTATGGGTTGTGCCACCCTAACTCCCAATCGTCGATATCTAACAAGATTCGACTTCTTCGCGATCGCGATCGCTTCAGCAGCGCTAGACCCAATGTTGTCGGTTTCGGACGAAGGGCATAAATCAAATCGCCGTCAATCTTTTGCAAAAGCGTTCGGGCAACTTGAATGAAGCCTGGATAGTTCCGACCGGGAAGGGTCGTTACCGGGAACCCACTTGCCGATAAATCGGGTTGGTCGTCTCCAAATACAAAGCCCAAAATTTCAACTTCATAGTTGAGTTTTTTGAGGGCTTGGGCGAGTAAGAACGTCCGGACGGCTCCTCCCCATCTCCCAGCACCGCTTTTTGAGAGGTCGCTAACGAGAATTGAGACTTTCAAAGTGGTTCTAGATGGCTGGCGATTTTCTCAAGTCTACTTCTCCCCATCGGGTTTGTCCATAATGGGGAGCGGGGGGAGCGGGG
>JAXHVQ010000157.1:0-12921 GCA_034189065.1 Cyanobacteriota bacterium | reverse complement strand
CTCTTGCGTTTCCCCATGCGCGATCGCGCCGCCTGACGACGCTCGAGTAATTCCTCAATCAGCCGCAGTTTTTCATCGGAATTCTCCCAATCCACAATAAAACGCTCGATCGCGACGCTGACAATATCCTGCACGCTAGGCGCGGCGCTGTAATGTTCGCTCTCCAGAGAAAGCCGAATTTCGCGAAGCTTTTGATAAAGTTCTGCGGGGACGCGAACGGTGGAAGGCAAGGTTAATGACTAAGGAGAAGTGTTTTCAGCATTCTAAAGTGCTTGACAGAACACTTGCAATCATGTATACATGGTTGCAAGATAAAAGCGGTTGTCGAGGACAACAGATTTTTTCTCTTTTACACCTAAAATTTGCGATGGAACTCGTACTTAATGCCGTTCCAGTTCGTCGGGGTTCCCAAGACGGACATCAGAGTTATTTTGCCAGTTTGACCTTTGGCAATATTGCACGATTGCTCGACGACGGTCGCCTTTACGTTCCCAATCAACCCGATTTGCCCGACTTTGCCCAACGCAGACCCAATTGCAAGCGCATTAAGGCGATAGCGAGATACATCCTAGAAACATACCAAGACGGCACGACCTTTTTCCCGCCCATTTGCGTCAACGTGCAGCCCGCCCCAAATTATAGAGAGGGCAGCATTTTCATGCCTTATCATGCTTTCACGATGCGCCTCACAGACGGGCAACATCGGTGCTTTGGTATTAGGACAGCTCTAAAAGAGACGCAGGAGCGCTCGTCTGACGATTGGCACGCCCTCTCTCAGTTAGAACTCGGTGTATTGCTGTATGCCGGACTCTGTTTAGAAGAAGAGCAGCAAGCCTTCCGCGACCAAAACCTACTGGTGCAGCGACCCAGCGTGTCCCTTTCGCACCATTTCGATCGGCGCTCTCCCGCTGTCTTAATTGCCAAAGCCTTACAAGAGCAAGTTCCCCCATTTTTCGATAACGTAGAGGCTGTGGAAAACGGTTTGGGCAAACACAATCCCAAGCTGTTGACGCTTTCGACGTTGGTGACAGCAACAAAACATATGTTTCCCCATCTTAAGTCCAAGCAGGATTTGGAAGCGAAAATTGATTGGGCCACGGCTTTTTGGGAGGCGGCCGCGATCGCATTTCCCGATGACCCGTGGGAGATGAGAAATAAAGAGGAACGCGATCGACAAAGACAGGAGTCATTAGCCGTGAGTGCGGTGGTTTTTCAGGCATTGGGATTGCTCGGCCGCGATCTTTTACAAGAGAGGGTTCCAGCAGCAGAAGTGGGAAGGTGGTTGGTCAGACTCGGAGAAATAGACTGGCGGCGCGACCGCAAATTTTGGCTAGAGCGGGGGGTAACTCAGGTTGGAGAGGCAGGAAAACCGATCGCTTCCAACACAAAAACAACAGTAAATGCCTGTCATCAGGTGTTGCGCGAGTTTGTGGGGATTATCTCTGTTGTGGACGCGATCGCCTGAACTTAATTGCGTTCTATCACTGTTGTAGCAGAAAATGTTGTAGCTGCCGTCACGACCTCTTGGAGTGCATTGCGGTGCCCAAAGCGAGCGCGATCGTAGCGAGCATCCCACCACAACCAATTGGTCGAATCTGCCCAAACTCGATGCTTCTTGAAAACGTCCAAGCGACTCAGCGCCAGTCCTCCTAAAACAAATTCGGGTCGAGTCCAACTCAGTAAATTGTCAAGTTCTTCGGGAGACAGACCAAACCTTAAACCCGTTGGCATCGAGCGATCTAACTTCAACAACCCTCCCAAAGCGACATACCGATAGCCAATATCTCTGTAGGCATTTATCAGAGGAGCGATAAAACTTTTAGGCGAACGGTAATGGGGAAGGAAGTCATCTGTTTGAGGAACTGACAGTTCGTGCCAATTGTATAGGGGTTCGCCAACTTGCGCGACTCCGATTAAAGTGTACGTTCTTGGTTGATTCCAGTATTCTTCCCAACTGAGTCGAGCTAAATGTAGGGAGAGTAAGGGTTCTCCGTAAACGTCGAGCGCAAAAACATAATCGGGACTAAAACGATCGCAACGTTCCAAGTAATTTCGTATTTGTTGTCGCAATTGTTGTTCTCGGGCTAATTTCACTTCTCGAACCCAACGCCCATCTCTAAACTCGCAGTGCATTCTACAGTACCAAGGTACAGGCATTGCAGGCAACGTCCCTACAGCTTTTTCAAAAATGCCACTGTCAATAAAAAAAGGTTTCCCAAGTTCGCGAATTGCTTGGAGGAGGCTGTTGTGGCAAGTGATAGGAGCTAAAATCCCATATTCCCCTTCAATTCCTTCCAAGCGCTTTAGCAAGCCCAACCAATCGATAGAAAGGACGGGGAGAAAATGTCGCTGATGTAAAAGTTTTGAAGTCATGACAAATAATTTATATCAATTTACGTATTCGCGTAGAGGTGGGGTAACTCCATAAATAAAAGTTTTAAGTTTTACCCATTTTATTGCTTAAGTAATTCCTGAAAACGTTTATAAAAAACATAAGTATTATGAAAGCCCCGTCTGCGGTTGCGATCGTTGCCTCGGAAAATGACCACCTCAATTCCGAGTTCCTTACAAACTGGACAGTCGCAAGCTAGCCACGGACGCTCTTCTAAAAGTTCCTCGTACATTAAAGCGTGTTTTGCTAAACGTCTCGCTTTTGCTTCGGGTTTAACCTTTCCATTCCGGGGAAGCTCTAATAATTCATCATAAGCCAAAATTGCGTCTAGGGTATTTTTTAACGAGAGCCGGTTTGCTTCAAAGTCGCGCAAGGCTTGAAGTGAATCTCTCTCGAGTTTTTTTAATGTTTTAACATCGGAAATTCCTGCTTCTAGAATTCGTTTAATTCTTAGATTACGCTTATTAACCGACGGAATGCGGATTGCGGCATAGGTTTTACCACTTAAAGTATGATAATTTGCTTTTGAATCTAACCAAGCGCTTCGTAAAGCACTAGCACTATCGAAACTTGTGACTCCTAACTGCCTAAATATTGGAGTTGCAGGGATTCTTCCAACTCCAAGTAGATGCAACCTAATATTAGATTTTAAATAAGGTTGAATCGTTTCGAGAATCTCAATAATCTCTGTCGTTTTCGCTCTAGCTATTCCTCCTATAGCGATATAATTATAGCCCATTTCAAGAGTTGCTTTTACAGCACGAGCATAAGATTTTGAATCCCATCCTTGAACAACGCCAATAGGCTTAAATGAATAGTCTTTTCGTTGATATTTTTTTATAAATTCTTCTGCATTTTTCAGAGTTATGTTATAGCGCTTCCTACGAATTTTTGGCTGCGCAAATTTCCCAACAATTAAGTGGTCGATACTTACGCCGTAGTTAAATCCAAGCCGATCGTAATATTCTAAAATTTCGTCGGTGTTATAAGGAGGAACATCTTCTGAGATATACCCAAAAGCACCACAATCTCCCATTATTTTAACAGATGGTAAAAGGCGGAGGTATTTATGAATTCCCCACTCGTAAAGGCGTTTTTTTTTAGTTGGGCTCTTATCGACGACAACTTTGGAAACAAGAATTCCGTCGTAGTTAGGCCGAGGATAAATTTGATGAGCATAAACATCATCAAAATAAGGTCGTCGATAGGGAGGATGTGAATCTTGTTGAAAGCAATATTCAGGATCGACAAAATCGTCCCATTCTGGAATGAAGTACTCCATTCCTAAATGAATGTTAGGCGCGAGATTCAGCGAATGCAATTCTCCATGAAGACCCTCGCTGTTAGGCACTTCTGGAAGTTTTGAGTTTGGAGATTGCATTAATAACTTGCTCGAAACATTCGGGTTTTCGATAAACTTTTGCGATCGCGTCTGGATTTTGAGATGCGCCCCAAGCAAACTGCTTTAATAAAAATCCTTTTAACCCGACCAGACCGTAGCTATAGCGTTTTGCTTCAGCTAAGGTTAAGGGCATAATAAATGTTCGAGCTGCTAAAATGGGAATTGCGCTGGCACTACTTTTGGAAGCTAAAAAAATGACCGTTTGGTTCTCGCGTGTAGTAACTGGAAGAGAGAGCGATCGCAGATATTTATTTCCCAATAATACAAATACGAGCTCGTAGGAAGCGATCTTCTTTTCAAACCTTTCATGAATTTCTAAAAAGTTTGCCCATTCATCAACCTCTCGACTTTGACGAAACGTATTGAACGTCACTTCGTAAGGAATAATCTCCTGATGCTCGGAAATTAACCCATACCCAGCCGAAAGAATTGCAACATCAACGCACTCATTGCCCAAAGCCTTACGCAATATCGAAACTCCCTCCATGACCCGCAAATGCTGCAATCCAGCGTACATCTGACCCGCAGCACACTTGTATTCAGCCAATTCGAGCAAGCGAGCTAGTCGGCGGTCGGGGTTGCGAAAATCTTCTAGCTCGAGTGGATGGTCTGGGTGAAAGCGCTTCTTGCCCGTACAAGAGGTGACAACCAAAAGGCGAAGGCGAGGATAGGACATGGGCATTCAGGGGGCGAGAGCAGAGTTATTGTACAATGCGAGGGGAAGTCCCGACCGCCAAACTCATTCGCTATCTTCTACTTATAGCTCGTCTACTTAAAAATCGTCGAGAATCCATTCTGAAGCGCGATCGCCTCGGACCTCGCAACGTTCCAAGTAATTTCGGATTTTATTGTCGTATTTGTTATTTTCGGGCTAGTTTCACTTCTCGAACCCTAATATCTCGCCCCAACTTAAAAATCGTCGAGAATCCATTCCGAAGCGCGATCGCCTAAATCTAGGGGAATACTCACCGCCTTCCCCAAACGCGGACGTTCGCGCGTCTCCTCCACATAGGCGCGCACCTGCGGTTCCACCCCCCACCCATTCAAATAGTTTGCCACCGCATTTAAATTCTCGAAATATTCCCTCTCGCTCAAGGGGAACGAAGCTTGCTCGAGATACTTCCACATCACCTGGACGTAAATCTTTCCCTTCACTCGCCGCAACTGGACATCGTAGGAACGTCCCCATTTCGCAAACAGTAGTTGATGTAGTTCCTCTCCCGTCATGCCTTGTACCATCGCGCTTCGCGCGCGCCTTGTCTCCTCTTCCTACCAGTTTTGAGCGATTCGCCCCCTCTTGTCAATCCATCCTCTGTACTCGCCTCGCATTTCTCTAACGGGGAATACCGGCGAACTGGAATCTTGGGGTGCGAGTTTCAACAAAAAATTGGAGTTTCGGTCTCTATTTTACGCTGATTGTGGAGTCCGCACAATCGCCTTAGAGGGCTTTGCGGGATTTTGATCGTAACTGTTTAGCCAACTCCCTCTCCCCATCAGTGGTGCGTTACGCTGCGCTAACACACCCTACGTACAACTCCCTCTCCCCATCAGTGGTGCGTTACGCTGCGCTAACACACCCTACGTACAACTCCCTCTCCCCATCAGTGGTGCGTTACGCTGCGCTAACACACCCTACGAGCTACAAACCCTGCTCCCCATCAGTGGTGCGTTACGCTGCGCTAACACACCCTACGAGCTACAAACCCTGCTCCCCGTCAGTGGTGCGTTACGCTGCGCTAACACACCCTACGAGCTACAAACCCTGCTCCCCGTCAGTGGTGCGTTACGCTGCGCTAACACACCCTACGAGCTACAACCCCATCTCCCCATCTCCGAAGTGCAACCAACGCTTGAAAACGGTATAAGATTGGCGTTTGTGGCACGATGAGCTTTCCCCAAAGGAGATATTTCCTTCTTCATTAATTTAATGTCTTTGCCCCATGACTGTTGTTGCGATTGATTTTGGAACGAGCAATACCGTTGTCAGTTTCCTGGAACCGGATACTAAAATACCCAAAACGCTGAGATTTGATGGGATTTCTCGTCTCTTTCGCTTGACGACGAAAACGGGAGAGGCGATCGCGGTGCCGACAGTCCCCAGTTTGGTATATATTAAAGAACCGAACCATTTAATTATCGGACAACAGGTGCGCGATCGCCGTTTGGGACTCTCCCAGCCACACCGTCTTTTTAAAGGGTTTAAACGGGAGTTGGTGGCGGAGTTTCAATCGCCTCCCCGTCAAGTCGATGGCGAACTCTACGATGCGGCGGCGATTTCCCAAGGGTTTCTCCGCGAAATTTGGCGGCACCTCCAATCTCGACATATCTATCCCACCCAACTTGTGGTAACGTTGCCGGTGGGCGCATTTGAGCTTTATCTCAACTGGTTTCGCGATACCCTACAACGGTTGGGAATTGAGGCGGTACAGTGGGTGGATGAGGCGACTGCGGCGGCGGCGGGTTATGCGGTGGCGCGTCCCAATTCGTTGGTGCTGGCGGTGGATTTTGGCGGGGGGACGCTGGATTTGAGTTTGGTGCGGACGGCGGCGGGTTCTTTGAAAAGTCGTCAGTTTGGCGATCGCAATTTGGCGATGCGGGCGCAAGTTTTGGCGAAATCTGATGCGACTGTTGGCGGGGAAGATATCGATTTGTGGCTGACACAGGAGTATCTCCGTTCTCGCAATCTGTCGCGCGCGGCGGTGGGAGAGGGGGGTTGGCAGACTTTGTTGGAGTTAGCCGAGCGGGTGAAGGTGCGACTGTCTCGCTACGAGTCGGCGAAGGAGAGTTGGTTGGATGAGGAAACGTTTGCTGCTGATGAGATGGAGTTCAGTCGCGCGCAGTTGGAGGAGATTCTCGAAAACCGGCAGTTTTTAGGACAGTTACGCGCTTGTTTGGATGAGGTTCTCGCGATCGCCTCAAGCAAAGGAGTTGGGAAAAATGAAATCGAACGGGTATTATTGGTGGGGGGAAGCTGTTTAATTCCAGCGGTACAACAATTAATTGTATCATACTTTGGTCGGGAAAAGGTGAAGTTTGGCAAACCTTTTGAGGCGGTTTGTCACGGCGCGATCGCGATTTCTCAGTTGCAAGGGGTTGAGGATTATTTACACCACAGTTATGCCATTCGTCTTTGGGAACCTGTCAGTCGCAGTTATTCTTATTTTCCGTTATTTCAAAAGGGCTGTTCCTATCCTTGCAAGGGAGAAGAACCGTTGGTTTTGCAAGTAGCAACCGACGGACAAACGGAGATTTGTCTCGATATTGGGGAGGTTGCGGAAGTGGCGCGAGGAGAGGTAGGATTCGATCGATTGGGACGAATGACGGGGAATTCTTCGGTCGAATCGGTGGATTATCGGGCGTTAAATCGCCAAAACGAGCAAGTTTGCGTCGCTCATCTCGATCCGCCGGGAAAAATGGGCGAAGATCGCGTTTCTGTGACGTTTGAGGTGAACGCACAACGTATTTTGTTGGCGACGGTGCGAGATTTGTTGCGCGATCGCGTTTTAATTGAGGGGGAGGCGATCGCTCAATTGAAGTAATATCTTATACAGTCCTACACGCTAACCTTTAGCGAGTTATAAAAACGTTGTTGAACTCAAGTCCGTTTAGCGCTAACTAAAAGCTTTCTGGCTCGATGTCTTGTTTTTTGGGATGCCCATTTTGCCACAACCACCTTTTGTAGTTCGATTTGTATTTCTTCATTTACGGTCATGCCTTCAATCCAATTTAAAGCTAAGCCTGCCCAATAATCTGATTCAAATTTTAAACCCGATGAAATTAATGTATCAATCGGGAAACTTTGCTCGATTCCCCCTGGAAATCCTCGCTCTTCAAGGGATTTGCGAAGAAGTAAAGTGGTTTTACTTCTTGTTTTTTTAAAGTAGGGAAGTAAGTCTCTTAAAATATTATTCTCTAGTAGTGGAACAATGAATTTACCTCTGGTTGAAACCCAGTACCCCGACTTTGCAATTCCCAAGCAGATTTCGTTTTCAGAGTCCTCAACGATGGGAGTCCAGTTGTCAAGTTTATCGGTTCCACGAATTTTCGAGATTTCCCATTGAAGATCGCATTGCTCTTCAAGAACAACTGCCAGTTGTTTATATTGATGTTGTTTGATCATTGGTTGCTACTCAATTATAGCACTTTGCCTGCCATTTACAGTTGAAATATTTTTTACTTAATAACTTTTGTTACTTTGAAATGGGGCAATCCCACTTTAAAGAAGCGCTCTCCTTCGCGAGTATAGTCAAGTTTCTCATAAAACGCGATCGCGGTTTCTCTCGATTCTATTTCTATTTTCTTAAATCCTTTTTCAAAAACTAAGTTTTCGGCAAATTTCACAATTCTTTTCCCAACGCCTTGTCTTTGAACACTCTCGTCTACGGCAACTTGTCTGAATTGAACGGTAGTAGGCGAGCGAATGGTTGCGACTAAACAGCCTAAAATGCGATCGCTCTTTTTATAAACGATATGAAAATCATTTGTTTCCTTATCGAGCTGTTCTGGGGTAAAGTTCAAACCCCACGGTGCGTAGAGGATTTTATGTCTTAATTTTATCATCTCTCGATAGTCTTCTGAATTGTGCGCGATCGCAATAATTTCTTCCATCTTTTTTCCTTCACTCATAATTCCTAATTGCTATAGCGTTTCCAAATGGTACGTAAACAGCGGTTGGATACCACCAACTTTGAGTCATTTCTCGCTTATCCCTCAAATTGGTTAATTCTTCTATTCTTCCATTCTTCCATTCTTCCGAAGCTAGAGTTTTACAACCCAAATCAAAACGCTATATTAAGCTAAAGGCAAACAAAATCGAAACGTACTCCCTCGACCGAGTTCGCTTTCCACTTCAATTCGACCGCCTTGTAATTCAATCAAACGCTTAGAAATCGCCAAACCAATCCCCGTTCCTCGAGCATTTCTCGACCTCGCGTTTCCAGCGCGCCAAAACCGCTCAAATACATGAGGTAAATCTTCCGGCGCAATGCCAGCGCCTGTATCGCTCACCGCAATCCAAAGCCAACGTTTTGCTTGCCAAGCTTTCAGAGTAATCGTACCATTATGAGTATGAGAAATTGCATTGCCCAACAGATTCACTAACACTTGTTCTGTGCGATCGCTATCGGCTAAAACAGGAGGAAGTGACGGCGAACAATCCAAACAAATCTTCGGACCTTCTTCGAGTAACTGTTCCGAAAAGCGTTCGACTAAAGATGAAAGAATAGGATAAAGACGAACTGGCGTTAAACGAATTGCCAAATATCCTGCCTCTGCTTTCGACAATTCTTGCATATCATTGACCAAACGTTGCAATCGTTGAGTTTCTCGCATCAAGCGTTCGTAAACCTCTGGTGTCGGTTCGATTTGGGTATCGCTTAATCCCTCGAGATAACCGTGAATGACAGTTAGCGGCGTTCGCAATTCGTGAGTTAAATCCCCAATCAATTCTCGACGGCGCTTTTCTACCCCTTCCAAACTCATTGCCATGCGATTAAAGCTGGCACTCAGTCGATTGAGTTCGGGAATATCGCTAGGTGGCAAGCGTTCGTCTAACTGTCCTTCAGCAAACTTTTGGGTAACTTGTTCGACCTGAGTAAGCGGTTTGGTAATGCGCTGGGACACCCAATAACTTAAAATTCCAGCAGTTGTTGTTCCAGCAAAAACCGCCCATACCGTACTGCGGTTCCACGCAATTTCAAAACCTCGAACTAAAGAAGTGCGAACGTAACCCAAACTATACCCTCGACCTTCAATTCGTTGTAAGTGTAAAAGGAAAAGACGAGGAGAAGACAATTTTCCGATCGCGACGAGGGCAAAAACTGCCACAGACATCACCAATAAGTAAGATAAAAATAAACGCGATGCGAGAGGAAACGATTGAGTTGAACGCTGACGGGTCATTTTTATAATGAATAATGAATAATGAATAATGAATAATTACCTTGCCTTCAAAAAAAAGGATTGAAATGAAGGAAAGTCTCCGATTGATACGGAAAACTCACGGCAATTATAGGCAATCAGAAGAATCGTGTCCTTTTTTTGACGAAGAGGTTTTAGAGTAAATTGATAGTCTATCAATATTAATTACTGATTAGCAAAACCGATATAGGGTTTCCAAAATTGCTATAATTATAACTGAGTTGGCGATCTGCGATTTTGAATGTGCATTTCCAATCCTCCCGTAGCGAACTGCTCGTTGTTTCATGAAAACGTTCCCATCCTATCGCACAGAAGGCGAAGCTGAATTCGACCGCTATCAAGTAGGAGGTAGTTTAGCAGAAAATGCTCCTACCTATGTCGAAAGACCTGCCGATCGCGATCTTTACAAAGCATTGAAGCGAGGAGAATTTTGCTACGTTCTTAACTCGCGACAAATGGGAAAGTCCTCTTTGATGGTGAGAACGCGCTTTCGACTCGAAGCAGAGGGATTTAAGTGCGTTACCGTTGATATGACCAATATTGGGAGCGAAAATATTACTCCGTTGCAATGGTACAAGGGAATGGCGGCTGAGTTATGGTCGGGTTTCCAACTGCTGGGAAAATTGAATTTTAAACAGTGGTGGAAAGACCGAGATGACTATTCCCTCGTCCAAAAACTCAGTCGATTTATCGAGCATATTTTATTCGAGCAATTCCCCCAAGATAGATTATTTATTTTTATCGACGAAATTGATAGTATTCTGAGTCTAGATTTTTCCATTGATGACTTTTTTGCTCTAATTCGCTTTGTTTACAATCAACGCGCCCTCAATCCCAATTATAACCGTTTGACCTTTGCTATTTTTGGGGTGGCTGCGCCGTCAGACCTAATTTGCGATAAAACGCGCACGCCCTTTAATATTGGTAGAGCGATCCAACTTGAAGGATTTACCATCGAACAAAGTCAACCGTTGGCGCGCGGTTTAAACCTACCTAACGCTGAAAATAAAGCTGTCATTGCAGAAATCTTAAAATGGACGGGAGGACAGCCCTTTTTAACTCAAAAATTATGCCAGTTAATATGCCGAGAATTGCAACATCCAGAAACTCAATTTAATCTTCGCCAACACAAAGCTCAAACCGTTGAAAATCTAGTGCGATCGCGCGCCATTGAAAACTGGGAAAGCCAAGACGAACCCGAACACTTCAGAACCATCCGCGATCGCCTCCTGCGCAACCCGCGATCGCGCGGACGGTTGCTCGGCCTCTACCAGCACATTTTGTCGGAAAACAGCATAACAGTCAAGGATTTGCCCGAACATCTCGAACTGCTGCTATCGGGCCTCGTTATCGAACGCCAGGGGCGACTGCTCGTCAAAAATCCCATTTATCGAGCCATTTTCAACAGTCAATGGGTCGCCCAACAACTGGAAAATTTGCGTCCCTACGCCCAAAATCTCTCAGTTTGGCTCGCTTCCCACGAGCAAGACGAATCCCAACTCCTCGAAGGAATTGCCCTACACGCTGCCCTAACCTGGGCGCGAGACAAAAAACTCCCCAACAGCGATTATCGCTTCCTCGCCGCCAGCCAGGACTTACGAGAGCGCATTTTAGAAGACCGCCTAGCCACTGAAAAAGTCCAACGGGAAAAAGCCCAATTCGCCCTAGAAGCTGCAAAAAAAGCCAACGTCCTCCTGTCCCAAGCGCGCCAACAGGTGCGACGCAAGGCAAAAACATTGCGCCTCGGCAAAAACTGGGTGTTAGGAATAACCCTTGCAACCGCCTGCTTTGTATTGCTGCTGCGCTTCGCCGGTTTTTGGCAAGGGATGGAATGGGCCATGCTCGACCGCTTTTTTCAACTGCGTCCCGCCGCCGCCATCGACCCGCGCGTCGTCGTCGTCACCATTGACGAACCCGATATACGCGCGATTCGCAAATATCCCTTGAGCGATCGCATTTTAGTCCGCGCCCTCGAGCAACTCAAAGCAGCACAACCGCGAGTTATCGGTCTCGATCTCTATCGCGATTTGCCCGTAGAACCGGGCTATGGAGCGCTTGCAGACTTATTTCAAACCACTCCCAATCTCATCGGCATTGAAAAAATTGTCGGCAGTCAAGTTGCGCCGCCTCCCGTTCTCAACCGCTTGGGACAAGTGGGTTTTGCAGACCAAGTATTAGATGGTGATGGCAAAGTTCGCCGCGCTTTACTCTCTTTGCGTCCGTCCGATGGCAAAGTTCGACCCAGTTTGAGCTTGCTGTTGGCTTTGCGCTATCTCGAAAAGGAGGGGATAAGGGAAAAACCCCTTTCGGACGGGCGAAAAGGAACGCTTCGACTCGGGCGGACGCGGTTAATCCCGTTTCAAGGCGATGATGGGGGTTATGTTCGCGCCGACGACGGCGGCTATCAAATTTTGCTCAACTTTCGCGGGACCCAAGAACAATTTGCAACGTTTTCATTTACCGAGCTCCTAGCTGGTGAGGTTCCTCGGCAGGCAATGAGCGATCGCGTCGTTTTGCTCGGCGCAACGGCACAAAGCGTCAATGACTTGTTTCAAGTTCCCGGAGGCGATCGCTTTGCCGGTCCACCGCACCAAATGGCGGGCGTAACGCTCCATGCTAACATCACCAGTCAAATTTTGAGTGCGGCTCTCGATGGACGGCCGATGTTGTATCCTTGGCCTCCAGTGGCACAATGGCTGTGGATTGCCTTGGGGTGTGCGCTGGGAACGGGGTTATCTTGGCGTATCGAGTCGTCCCAGGGAATTGCGATCGCGGTTTTTTTGGCGGGTGGAGGATTGGTGGCGGTTGCCTATGGGTTTTTCTTGCAGGGGAGTTGGCTTCCGGTGGTTCCCGCGCTGGTGGGGTTGGGCATTTCCGCGATCGCGCTTCCCCTCGCAACGGCAAAACAGCTCGAGTCGATTAAGTTGTATCAAACCGTCGAGTTACTCGTTGCCATGACTCGAGAAGAGCCTATCGCCGGACAAATCGCCATTGAATCCCTCAAACAAGGGGAAAGTCCCGAAAATCAGGCCGCGATCGAGCGCTGGGTCGCTAACAGTTACCAGTAAACAGTAAACAGTGGGCAGTGGGCAGTGGGCAGTGGGCAGTTACCAGTAAACCTTTCCTATTCTCCATCACCCCCTCCCCCGCTCTCCCCCTCTCCCGCTCTCCCGCTCTCCCGCTCTCCCCATCCCCCCCTCTCCCGCTC
>JAXHVQ010000156.1:0-12994 GCA_034189065.1 Cyanobacteriota bacterium | reverse complement strand
CGATCGCCACGAATTGTTAAAATCGCTGAAAAAAGAACTGCGCGCTTTGAAACGCAAGTTTGGCGACGAACGCCGGACGCGCATTATTCGGGAGACAGAAGGGAAAGGGCAGAAGGCAGAAGGCAGAGGGCAGAAGGCAGAAGGTGAAAGGCAGAAGGCAGAACCCAGAACTCAGAAATCGGGGGCAAAACGAGAGGTTCGCACCATTCCCAAAGACGCGACGGTTGAAGTGACGCGCAAAGGTGCAGTTTCCTGGCACTCTCCCCCGCCGTCAAAGGGGAAACCGAGTGGCAAAGTGGACGAAATAGAAGTGTACCGCGATCGCGTTGCGGGCCGCGAGCAAATGGTTGTCGTCACTGAAAGCGGCAAAGCCTATCCCCTCGACTTGAACGAAATTCCCGGCGATGGCAAGGCTGCACCCATTATTAAATTTATGCCCAACAGCGTCCAGAGCAAGGGAGAATCCTTTTCCGCCTCCTTTTTGTTACCAAAAGACCTAAATTCGGTTTCTCTGGTGTTATTTAGCCAAAATGGGAAAATTAAGCGTTTGGCAGGGACGGAGTTAGCCGATTTGACGAATCGGGGCGCGACGTTGATTAAGTTGAAGGAGGGCGATCGCCTGAGTTATTTGAGTTGGACGCGAGATGGGGAGGATGTTGCGATCGCCACTTCGGGAGGGCGGGTGTTGCGCTTTGCCGTAGACGATATTCAACTGCCGCTCATGGGACGCAGCGCCCAAGGCAACCAAGCGACGCGCCTGCGGACGGGAGAAGAAACGGTGGGATGCGTTGCGCTGGGGGCGAAGGATAAGTTGTTGATTGTGTCCCAGTTGGGCTACGCTAAGCGCATTGCACCGAGCGAAATTCGACAAACCAATCGCGGCGATATTGGGACGCAAGTGCTGCAATTTAGTCATACGAGCGATCGCTTAGCGGGGATGGTGGTGGTTCCGCGTCGCGACGAAGCCATTGCCCTGGTTACTAGCAATCATCGCGCGATCGCGCTGTCTATTGAATCGATAAGCGTTTGGAAAAAGGATGGATTCGGCGATCGCGTTCCCAAACTGAAAGCTGACGAACAAGTTATCGAAGTGGTTAGTCCTTCGTCTTTTATCCTCGGTCATTAGTTTTGGGTCAAGTGCAATTTAAATTCTTTAGGTTCGAGACATGGGGGAGGTGCGTCGATTAGTACACCTCTCTATTTTGAAAATCGCTCAAAGTCTGGTCATACAAGCTTTTGAGCGGTTTTTCTACCTGCTAATGGTCATCAATTCTCCCATCGACAGACCTCTATGCAGAAGTGCGAAGAGCGATCGCGACGTTTCAATTTTTTACGCTAACTCGTCATTTGGGACGATTTCCGCTGCCCCAGTTTTTCTATGTCGCCATGACGACGGGAGTATTTTGTAGGGTGGGCATTGCCGCTAAGGGATAAAAATAAAGAAGTTTCCTCACATCAGCAATGCCCACCACAGCGATCGCAAAATAGCCAAATTCGAGATAACTTTAACGAAGGCAAGTTGGAAAACTCGAATAAAACGAATCCTTTATCAATACTCAACCTATTTTTTGATTCATTAGGGATGGTGGGCAAGGCTACCACTTAACTTCTCATTTGAGTTGGCATATTAAGATAGCCTTTCCCACCCTACAATCACTTCTCACATCAGCGCCCACCATAGCGATCGCAAAATAGCCAAATTCGAGATAGCTTTAATGAAGGCAAGTTGGAAAACTCGAATACAATGAATCCTTTATCAATACTCAACCTATTTTTTGATTCATTAGGGATGGTGGGCAAGACTACCGCTCGACTTCTCATTTAAGTCAGCATATTAAGATACCTTGCCCACCCTACAATTGCTGCCTTACCTCACTCGAGGGTCGAGAAGACCATATGTCAAGTCCGCCAAGAGATTAAAAATCACAATTAAAATCGCATAAATAAACGTAATCGCCATAACAACGGGAGTATCGCTGCGGTAAATCGAGTCAATTAACAATGCGCCAATTCCGGGGACGCGAAATACTTGTTCTGTCACCAACGCGCCGGTGAAAATATTGGGAATTTCTAGGGCAACTAATGTAATCACCGGAATTAAAGCATTGCGGAGAATATGACGATTTAAAACAATCCATTCATACAACCCTTTTGCCCGGGCGGTGCGAACGTAATCTTGGTTAAGTTGGTCTAAAACCGAAGAACGGATATAGCGCATTAAAACAGCCGATTGATACAATGCTAAAACTCCCACTGGCATAATCGATTGCTTAACTTGTTCGACAAAACTATTCCAATCTGTCACTTGTAACGTACTATTATAAATAAAAGGAAACCATTGAAGCCAAACGCTAAATACGACAATAAACAGCAATCCAGTAAAAAAAGTAGGCAGCGAGAAGCCGAGAAAAGCAAATGTTGTTGTTAGCTGGTCGATGAAAGAATAGCGTTTGAGCGCCGAAATAACACCTAGTGGCAAAGCTAACAAAACGCTCACTACATAAGCTGTTCCCGCAATCCAAAGCGTCGTGGGCAAACGCTGTAAAATGAGGTCAAAAACGGGAGAACGACTGGTAAAAGAGTAGCCCATATCGCCTCGGAGAAAGGCCCATGCCCACTTAAGATAACGAATATAGATGGGTTGGTCTAAACCCAGCGATCGCCTGATATTTTCCCTCACTTCGGCGGTAATGGAAGGGTTGGAGGCAAATTCTCCCATTGGATCTCCCGGTGCCAAGGCGAGAACGAAAAAGACAACTAAACTAATGGCGATGAGGGTGGGAATGGAGATGAAAAGACGGTTGAGGAGGTACCTGGGCATCCGTTGGCTATGATGAATACTTTCGGATAAATTCTAAGGGAAGCCCGTCAGAATCGGCAATAAAGGCGACTTCGTAGAGACAGTTGCCAATGTCCTGCTGCATGGGTTCGACGAGAACGCGTAACGGTTGTACGAGGGAGGCGTTATCTCGGGCGGCGCAATCGAAACGCGATCGCAACCCTTCCAACCAACTGGGCAAATCTTGGGCAATTTCGGTCAAATCGAAGGAAAGATGGTAATATCCAACGTAATGCTCGTCGCCGAACGCATCGGGGGCGGGGTTGGGTTCTGGAATTTGAATCAATTCGATGCGTCCTCCGAGTCCCTCCATCCAACAGGCGAGGGTGTAACCGGTGGTAAAGCGTTCGCAGGTGGCAAAACCCAACTGTTCGTAAAACGCGATCGCGCGGTGAATATCGGCTGTGCGAATTGAGGCGTGATGGAGCATGAATTGAGTTCAGGGTTATGGGTTCAGGATTCAGAGTTTTGGGTTTTGGGTTTTGGGTTTTGGGTTTTGAGTTCTTCCATTCTGCACTCTGCACTCTGCACTCTGAACTCAAGCCTCACCTCGTCAAACGCTTCTAATCTATTCAAACAAACGAAAGTAGGGATAGCGTACCGGAACGCCCGGTTCCTTTTCCAGTTCAAAGTTGATCGTTTCCCAACACGGATCCTCGGAAGAATCGGGACTAAAATCAACGGGCAACCCATACAGGCGAGGCGAGCGAGCATCTGAGGAAGTCCCTCGCCAAGGCGTACTGCGTTCGAGGTAGGCACTCACTAAATCTTTATAGCGATTGGCAATAATAACTTTCGTCGCGCGATAGCCTTGGGTATAGAGGCGATCGAGGGCTTCGTGGATTTCAAAGCGAATGCTGTCGGGGTGGGTATGCTGTCGATACCATTCATCGTGCCACAGTCGCCAGTGACGGCCTGACTGGAGGTGAACCAGTTCGCCCGTTTCGGGGTTCGCTTCAAATGCGCCGTGGCGCGGACACAGATATGTATCTGTCAGCGTGAGGGCGGGAATAGTTTGACGGCAGTGGGGACATTGAATATCGGAGCCGAAGATAGGATACTGCAAACCAGGATCGATCATTGGAGGTATATGATGTGAGTTTTCAACATGGGTCGGTAGCAGTGGTTTTATTATAAAAAATTGCTTTATCCTGACTAGGGACTATCCTAGTTTTAACAGAAATTGCACCGTAGGCTGAGTGGATGATGGTTGGAGACTATTCTTCGAGGAAGGATAATACAAACGCCCCTGACAATGGCGCGACATTTTGGCAGCCTCCCGATGTGTCCCTCGCGGCTTTTGTCGCGAATAATGCGACGGTTCTCGGCCGCGTGACGGTGGGGGAGGGGGCGAGTATTTGGTACGGCGCGGTGGTGCGGGGAGATGTGGAACGGATCGAAATTGGCGCGCGTGCCAACGTCCAGGATGGCGCGATTTTGCACGGAGATCCGGGCAAACCGACGGTTTTGGAGGAGGATGTCACGGTGGGACATCGGGCGGTTGTCCATTCGGCCCATATCGAACGGGGATGTTTGATTGGCATTGGGGCGACGGTTCTCGATGGCGTGCGAGTGGGGGCTGGGAGTATTATTGGGGCGGGTTGTGTCGTGACGAAGGATGTTGCGCCGCGATCGCTAATGGTGGGCGTTCCGGCGAAGCTACGTCGGGAGCTGTCGTCGGAGGAAGTTGCCGATCTCGTCGAACACGCCAAGCGTTATGAAAAGTTGGCCCTCGTTCATGCTGGCAAGGGAACCGATTTGGGGTTTACAGAAACGCGGCAGTAGGGACGCGGCATTTGCCCAATTTAAGATTTTCTTTTGCAAATTTTGGTCAATTTATGCTACATATAAAAATGAGAAATGTTTAAAAAACTTCGCAAAGTTTCGCCTCTTCAGACAAACCAAGAGGCAAGCGAAGTCTGTCAAACTCAAACACGAGACCGCGTTTGGGCTTGCGCGGAGCGAGTTATTGCTCTGTTGTGAGGCTGTTTCCCGCGATCGCCTCCGAAGCGATCGGTTGAGGGAAGCACGCGATCGCAACCCTTCTCACTCTAGAGAACAATGTCTCCGATAAGGTTCGACGAAAAACTTTAAAGACTCAAATTTAGGAGGAATTCAACCATCATGGTCTTTTTGAAACTGCTACTCATTGTATTACCCCTCGCTCTGGCTCTTGCTTGGGTTGCTTACCAAATTGGCGGACCGGCTCTCAATCAGGGGAAAGACTTCTTAGACAAGCCTTAAGACCGGTTTGAATTAACAAAAGATACGAGGTGATTTGAATCTTTAATTAAGAGGAAAATACCTCGTATTTTTATGGAAAGGTCTCTTAATGACTAAACTAGGCTTTAGGTTTTAAGTTTTATAACCAACGATCCCATAACCTGTAGGGGCGGGGTTACCCCGCCCCTACCAATAACCAATGACCAATGACCAATGACCAACATTTATCTATTTTGGGGAGAAGATGACTTTGCAATGAGTCAAGAAATCGACAAATTGCGAGTCGAAGTTCTCGATCGCGACTGGAGTCAATTCAACTATGAAAAAATCCCTGGAGAGCGTCCAGAAAACGCGATCGCGGCCCTCAACCAAGCAATGACACCCCCTTTCGGTTCCGGGGGACGCTTCGTTTGGCTGGCGAATACCACCCTCTGCCAGCAAAGTTCGGAAGACGTACTTGCCGAATTGCAGCGAACTCTTCCCGCACTTCCCGAAACTTCTACTTTCCTTCTAACGACTACCAAAAAGCCCGACGGACGCAGCAAAGTCACCAAGCTTCTGCAAAAACACGCAACCATTCGTGAATTTTCCCTCATCCCTCCCTGGAAAACCGAAGCACTAGAAAAAAAGGTCGAAAAAGCCGCGAAGGAAGTTGGAGTCAAATTGACGCGCGGTGCAGTCGCTTTATTAGCCGAGTCGGTAGGCAATGAAACTCGTCAATTGTGGAACGAATTGGAAAAATTATCTTTATGGGGAGGGGAAACCTCAAAACCCCTTGACGAGAAAATTGTTGCGCGCCTCGTCGCCGTCAACACCCACAACAGCCTCAAACTCGCCGACGCGGTTCGTCGAGGGAAGGAAGGCGAAGCGTTGGCATTGGTTAGCGAGTTACTCGCGCGCAACGAACCGCCGTTAAGAATTGTTGCTACGCTCTGCAGTCAATTTCGATTGTGGTTGGTCGTACGTTTGATGGCGGACGCGGGCGAACGAGATGAAAAAGCGATCGCAACGGCAGCGGAAATCGCCAATCCCAAGCGAATTTACTATATTCGCAGAGACGTTGGTTCGCTCTCCTCCCAAAAATTACTCAACGCCCTCCCCATCCTGCTACAGCTAGAACTCGCTCTCAAACGCGGTTCCCCTCCTTTAGAAACCCTGCAAACGCAAGCGATTCGCTTGTGCCAAGCTTGTCAGTAAATGGACGGTTAAATGGGCAAATGGGTAGTGGACAGTAGACAAGGTGGAACTTATTGAGACTAAAATAATTCAGAAAAGGTGTAATACTCGCGCAAGTTGAGCTATTACTGGAGAGTTCCTACAAAAGAAATGCTAATGATGTTACCTTGGCGATCGAAAATTAACAAAACGATGCTCGTTGCTACGCTGGCTGCGGGAAGCATTCTCTCGGGTATTGTACCGACTATTTCGGGAACGTTGGGTTTAAGCTTTCAAACATCAGTTCGCGCCCAAACTGGCGCGGAAGTGACAAATTTTGCGCGCGCGGTTCTAGCAATGGAACCTTTGCGACAAGCGGCTTACGACGATATTAAACGCATCATTGGTTCGGCGCAAGTTCCCAATATTAATTGCAGCCAACCCTCGAGCTTTAGTAGTCTTCCGGGAAATGCCAGACAAATTGCTGTTAACTACTGCAATAAGTCGCGGGAATTTGTTCGCGCTAATGGGTTGACAATTGAACGTTTTAATGCAATTGCAAACCAAGCTCAGTCGAATACCGATCTCAAACGACGCATTCAAAATGCGATGATTGAAATACAACGTCGTTAATTAAGTGTTAATGTCGCTCTGGCTCGAGCTGCAAAGCGTGCGGTTTGCTATTGTTTGCTTGCTGTGTTGAAACTCTAATGCCTCGGGCGGATGTCTGCACCAATCGCGCCGTTCCCATTTGCTTCCCCAATTATGCTGGCTTTCACCGAACGCCTAACTCCCCCAACTCAACTCTCTCAACCTCTGCATACCCTGGCGCTGACGGCTGAGGAACGGAATCGGACTCGCCATCGCTTTAAGACTCCCGATGGAGAAACTGTTGCTCTCTCTTTGCCGAGAGGAACGGTTTTGCACGATGGGGATATCTTGCGATCGCCAACTGGCGAACTCCTCCACATTATCGCTCAACCCGAAACGCTCCTTACCGTCACAGCTCGCAATCCCCTCGATCTCCTACGGGCCGCCTATCATCTGGGCAACCGCCACGTTCCGCTCGAAATTACCTCGACCTATTTACGCCTCTGTTCCGATTCGGTGTTGAGAGCAATGTTGGAGCAAATGGGTTTAGATGTTCGCGAAGAAGTTGTCCCTTTTTATCCTGAAGTTGGTGCTTACCGCCACTCTCATTAATGAGTTCAGAGTTCAGAGTTATGGGTTATGAGTTATGGGTTATGGGTTTTGAATTTAAAAGATAATCATTACGTCGCTGTGCTAAAGCTTTTCGAGAAAAGCTTAAGTTCCTTTGATAGCAATCCTCAATAGGTTGCTACATTCTTCGCTTCTAGAAGTCTTTCCAGACAAAGATTTCAAGATTTTACCATCCCACAATCAATCTAGGATCGCTATATTGACAGGCTCCACTGAATCTGCTAGCTTGGAATGGAGTCTAGGGCTTCCTCAATTTACTATTTTAAGTCTAAACAACAAATTATACGGCTTTAATCTTGATATTTATTTTAAGCGTAAATGAATCTTTCAACAGCACCAGAAGCAAGTTCTTTCCCTCTCAAAAAAATTGCCGTTTGGTATCCCGGTTTTATGGGAGGGGGAGCTGAAGCCGTTGCCCTTTGGATGCTAGAAGCTTTAAAAGGGAAGTACGATTTAACTTTATTTACTGTTGCTGAAATTGATTTTACCCGCCTCAACTCGATGTATGGGACTCAGTTGTCTCCTGAATTTGTTAAGTTGAAGTGCTTGTCGCCTAAAGCTCTCGAGCCGACAGTAAGTTTTGCTGTTGCTAATAACAAAAATGCCAGAAAACTTTCGTTTCATTGGCTCATTCGCTATTTAAAAGAACGAGTTCACAACTACGACTTAGCTATTTCTGCTTACAACGCCATCGATTTAGGCTGTCCGGGAATGCAGTATATTCACTGGGTTAATGTTGTTGAAGGTCGTTCATTTTATCAAAAAATTTCCGATTTTTCGCGCGATCGCCTCAAACAAAATATTTCCCTCGCTAATTCTGAGTTTGTAGCTCAACGGGTTAAACGAGATTATCAAATTGAGTCTACCATCGTTTATCCTCCCGTTCTTCTTAGTCCCATTGAGATTCCCTGGGAGCAAAAAGAAGATGTTTTTATTTGCAGCGGACGCTTAACGAAACCCAAAGAACCCCATAAAGTTATTGAAATTTTACGTCAGGTTCGCCAACAAGGATTTAATATTAAATTATACTTAACTGGAGGAGGGGGAGGAGCTTATGCTGTCGGCTACAGGCGCTTTTTACAGAAAATTATTGACCGGAATTCCGAGTGGATAACTGTATATGAAAACTTAAAATACAAAGACTACGTTGGAGTTATTTCGCGCTGCAAGTATGGCATTCATTATAAAAAAGAACCCTTTGGAATTTCTATTGCAGAAATGGTCAAAGCGGGGGCAATTCCTTTTGTAAGAAATATAGGAGGACAGGTTGAAATTGTAGGAGAGGAAAACCAAGAACTATTTTTTGAGAATGTTGATAGCGCAGTTGAAAAAATTGTTCGAGTTCTCAAGGATTCAGCGTTGGAGGAAGAGTTGCGTCGCCGTTTAAGCGATCGCAACTCTCTCTTTTCGGCAGAACGCTTTATGTCAGAAGTTAAGCAGGCGGTTGATGCCTACTTTGAAGCACAACCGAATTGAACAAAAAGTTATACCTTTAGCCACGCGGATAAGTCGCGATCGATTAATCCTTGCAGTTGTAAAATATCTTCGCGATAGAGATTAACTAAAGCTTGTCGTTCTTCCGAGGAAAGGGTAGCATTGGATTTATCGCCGGAGTTTAAACGGATTAGGTTCGAGCGAATTTCTTGTCTCTTCTCTTCGGGTAAGAACAGTTTTAGCGTCGATCCCACCGCTACTCTCAAGGGATTTTGTTTGCGTAAAAGTTTATTGACAAATTGATTCTTAGGGACGGCTGCAGTTTGAGCTTTCTTGGAAACGTCCGGCGTAAAAGCTGGGTCGGCTCCAATGAATTGATACATTCCCTGCATAAATTTTACCGCATCTTTGCAGAGGTCGTCATACAAATAAACTTGAATTTGCTCGCGATCGAAATTATCGTAGAAGTGTTGGAGGTGAGCGCCATAAAATCCCTTGCGGAGAACAAAAGATTTATGAGCGCTGTATTGAACTTGCTCGAGTAAAGTTTTATGTTTTTCGCCGATCGCGTCGCGGACGTGCATGAGATAATCAGAATGCGCTCGTTCAATGGGGTTGCGCAAAACTGCGATGAGTTTAGCCTGGGGAACGTAGCGTTTAATGAGTTCGATTGAAGTGTCGTAGTGAAAGAGATAATTTGGAGAGTCTTCTCCAATGGCAATTTCATCTTTTACCCCTTTAAAAAGGTTGCAATACTTTTCAAAGGTATCGATCTTTTTCGCGTTGGGCGTTCGGCTGCCGTCTTTGAAACGCTGCTCCCAGTCTTGTTCCAAGAAGTTCGTTTCCTTAACCGGACTCATATACACTTGAGGGTGTTGTTTTAAATAATTATAAATAGAAGTTGTTCCTGCTTTTTGAACGCCGATAATCAAAAAGTTGGGTAATTTCATAGTTCAAGTTTTAGGCCTTTTAGCGATCTTGCGTCTTAATGGAGGGGTTACAGTCAGCCCTCATAACAAACTTTATTGTTTGCTAGCGCAATTCAATATTACTTACCTTAGCTCAAGATTATACCAAAAATAATTGGAAGTGTCTATATTATTGTTTCAAAACACAATGATAACACAGCGATCGCTGATTACTGATTACTGGTAACTGATTACTGATTACTGATTACTGTTTCCCCGGAATGCCATGAATTTTGAGAATATCCGTAAACGTTAAACAATAAGGTGTTAATCCATAGGTTACTGGATTGACGGGATTTTGATGGGTAAAATGACGATAGGTCAAGCAAAACCGGTCCCAAGGTGCCATTTTAATCCGAAATGCAGCGATAAAGAAATTCGCTAGTGTTAACGTCAAGGGAATGCGAAAATAAATACGCTTACCGAAATACGCACACATTTCCTCCACAGCTCGATTCATCGTTATTGCGGGAACGCCGAGAACAATTTTGCGAATTTCTGTCTCTGGGACGCAACTTTCTATCTCTTCGGTTGGAGGGTTTTCCACCAGGTGGGCGACAACTCGGGCGATGTCTTTGGCATGAATAAAATGGAAGCTGGCATCGACTTTAAAAAAGCGCATTAAATCGATCCACTTAACCACTCCTCCTAACCCCGACGAGAGGTGAGAATAGGGATGTGTGGAGTCGCCCCCCAGAACTAAAGTTGGATAAAGGGCGGTGATTTTCGGCGCGATCGCGAGTCGATGCAATTGGCGAAAACAGTCGTATTTTGAACGAATATACTCCGTCCCCAAATGTCCGGCTTCGGATAATAACTCGTTGTTACGATTGAGAATACTTGCCGTCGAAAAATAAAGAACCTGCTGACAAACCGCCGGGTTCAGCAAATTCATCAACCGAATGGTTTTGAGAACATTCACATCATAAACTTCCCCCGACCCTCCCCAAGCCGTCGCCACCAAAATTGCTACGTCGATGGTTTGCAGAATATCCCGAAACTGTTCGATCGAGCGCAAATCTGCCTCGAGAATGGTAATTCCCGGACGCGCTTCGGTATCGAACCTTAACTTGTCCGGGTTGCGAACTAATAAAAACAGTTCGCAATCGGTTTCTTGAATGAGTGTCTCTGCCAAGTAATGACCGATACAGCCACTCGCCCCCGTGAGAAAAATCCGCTTGGAACTCATTATCGATCGCCCAATTCCTGATTTAAGCCGGAACAGCCATCAGTTTATCAATTTGTTTGGCCGTTTCAAAGAAAAAGGCAACATTGTCTTCGGGGGTTCCGGGAAGAACGCCATGTCCTAAGTTGAGAATATGGCCGCCTCTTCCGGCTTGGCGAACGGTGTCGAGGATGCGATCGCGAATAAAATCTTTTGATCCAAATAACACCCCCGGATCCAAATTCCCCTGAACTTTCATGTCAGGGCCGAGGCGCTGTCTGGCTTCTGCCATGCTTACCGTCCAGTCTACACTCATGAGATCGACTCCCGATTTGCCCATTCGTTCGAGTAGGCCCGCACTGCCGGAAATGAGTAAAATCAACGGCGTATCGGGGTGAGTTTCCTTGACTTGGCGTACGATTTGCTGTTGGTACGGCAGGGCAAAGGTTTCGTAGTCTTGGGGACACAACTGACCGGCCCACGAGTCGAAGAGTTGGACGACTTGCGCGCCGCAGTCGATTTGGTAGCGGACATAGGTTGCGATCGCGTCGGCTAATTTTCCCAACAACTGGTGCAGCATTTTGGGCTGGGAAAAGGCCATACCTTTAATGTTCGAGTAGGTTTTAGAACTCTTCCCTTCTACGGCGTAGGCAGCCAAGGTCCACGGTGCGCCGACGAACCCCAATACGGTTGCTTGGTTTCCCACTTCCGCCCGCAGGGTTTGTAAAATTTGTTTAATAAAAGGTAATGATTCTTCAGGTTCCAACGGATGGAGGCGATCGATTTGCTCTTGGGTGCGAATGGGGGGGTCAATCACCGGCCCTTTACTCTCAACAATATCAAAGGGCAAGCCCATTCCTGGTAGGGGCGTTAAAATATCGGAAAACATAATTACGCCGTCGGGTTGAAAGGCGCGCCAAGGTTGCAGAGAAATTTCAATAGCGAGGTCGGCGTTTTCCGATCGCTCGCGAAAGCTGGGATACTTTTCTCGCAAGTCTCGATACACTTTCATATACCGTCCTGCCTGACGCATCATCCACACTGGAGGGCGATCGACTATCTCGCCCCGCGCAACTCTCAGTAAAAGAGGTTCCTGGGTTAACCCCGTCATACTTATTCCACCTTCGTATAAAATTCTTTCGGGCATTTGCTAGCTTATCATTAACTTTGCCTTTGCGCTGCCGCTAACTTTCAAGGCAGCACAAAAGCGATCGCCGCCATCGCGTCTGTCAGTCGAAATCTATCTCGCGACAGACGCGGTCGAAGGGCAACGGCGGATAAGGTAAGCTGACACGCAGTTTAAAGCGCGGAATTGACAGGAATGCTAGGCAGAGACATTTGCAGCTCCCGCCTGAAAGCAGAACTGCTTAAGCTACGATCGAAATCAAACGTTTCTTTCTCAGCACTGAGCTAAGACCGGACTCGACGAACGACTCATCTTTTCGAGGGTTCGGTAAAGCTCCTCGCGTCCGTGAAATCCCTCAATGCGATGAGCGACCGCGCCTCCTTCAAACAAAAGAAATGTGGGCAACATCTTTAAGCGGTAAGTATTCGCTAGTTTCAATGTCTCATCAGCATTTATGCTGACAATTTTGAGACTTTCGGGATGCTCGTCTTGAAATTTGGATAAAGTTGGTGGAATATTATGACACAACTTACACCAAGGAGCCCAAAAATAGACGAGAACGGGTTGGGACGATTCTAAAACGTGCTTAGAGAAAGTTGGCTCGCTTGCGGAAAGCAGCATAGTTTAAAAACGGTTTTATTGAGTTGGGATGATATAACGCGCTGCGACTCAGTTCGCAACCCATCAGGGGAGGGGAACCGATCGCGGAAGAATTTAAAGTTAGATTCGAGGAGAGAGGAGGGCTGAAGGGCTAGCCTTTTAGCCTGTAACTTTTTATTTTACCCTAATGCCGCACCGATAGAACGGAATAACCGGGAAAATTACCGATGGCGCGATCGCCATTGGGGGGACTGGGAGCAGGG
>JAXHVQ010000155.1:1919-13031 GCA_034189065.1 Cyanobacteriota bacterium | reverse complement strand
CACCTTTTCCCAGTCTCATCAAAGAACCGATACCGATTTCTCTTGCGAAATTAGCAAGTTGTTTTTCATCGACTAATGCCGAGCGCAAGCGCGTTAATTGAGCCTCGCTAATGTCGGGATAACGTTCGTAAAGTAAAGCACCTGAAATAAATCCTAATACCGCATCTCCTAAGAATTCCAAACGTTCGTTATCTGTTCCTTCTGTGGGGTGTTCGTTGACATAAGAACGATGAGTCAATGCTTGTTGAAGCAAAGTCTTATCTTTGATTTTTGGCAAAATTTTCTCCATATTTCTTGGGTCTGTAGGCGCGCAAATACAAAGTGCGCGCCGCTTGTATAATTCTCAAATAGTTAGCGTCGAATCAAAGTCAGTTCGCGATTTTGTCCGTCGTTTGTCATGCGGATTTTACCATCTTTCACTGCCGCCTCCACAAAATTTTTAAAGCACTTAAATTTTTTCCCTTCTCGCGAACAAATCGATGAAGCACCTCGATAGAGTTTGTTGATTTGTCGCATTTGCCTATCAATCCGAGACAAACAGGGCGATTTTCCTTGGTTGAAAACGAATTCAGTTGCTTTCACTAAACATTCTACCGCATCTGAATATAAAATGTTCAATTTGTCAAGGTTAGGTTGAAACTCTATTTCGGAGATATGAGCTTCTAAGTCGCTGAGGTAGCAAAACTCATCTGCTTCCTGCTTCAGTTTCTTGCTCGTTTGTTTCCGTCCGATAACAATAACTCGGTGTCCCCGATCTTTCAACTCAGAAACTAACGGTAGAAAATCCGAATCGCCCGTTATTAAAATGATAAGGCTTTTCTTTCTTTCTTGTAAAATCTGCCTTTGGCAATTTTGAATAATTTTGCGATCGACATTATTTTCTACGTCGTCAGGCAAAGTTATGCAGTCAAAATCAACTTCATTGAATTCTTTTTCAATCGCTTCCTGTTCTTTTCGCCAATAAGCGTAAACCTTCGCACTTTGTAGCTTTCCTTTTGATTGGGCAAAAGATAGAACTAATTTAATGTACTTTTCAAAGTTCTTCTTTTGAGGAAGTCCGACGTTCTGAAAGTCCCAATATAGACGGACGTTGTAGGCAAGACTCGAATTGCTGCTGAATGCGTTCATGACTATTTATTCTCTAAATTTCAGTTAAGAGAACAACATTCCCAGTAAAGCTAATCGCCCATAATTGCCTTGGACTCAAATATCAAGACTGCGGGTATCTATTCATCCGAAGATGACTGGAAGGATTTTGTAAACTTAGAGTAACTCGCTTTTCGCTGCGAGAGCTAAAGCATAATTAAACTAAGCTACATCTTCCTTAGCTTCAACTCCCTAAACAGACCTCTAAAATTCGCTTCGCAACTCCTGAAACTCGTTCAACCAGTTTTCAGATTTGCTCTTACTTCAGCAGTTGCGAAGCAACAGAGTTTTTGTTTGGGTTTTCGGTCGTGTTATTCAACTTAGTCGCTATCATACACATTCACCCCTAACTTGTCAAGCTCCAAGTTCTGAAAATCGCTCAAATTATCTATTGCTCCCGCATTTCAGGTTGCGTCGCACCAGCTAAGTCTTCTTGAAAACGCAAGTTTGGTAGAGCTAGTAGGGCGAGCCTTGCCATCTATAGCATTTCTGAACGGGATGTAAACCGTTTCAACGTAGGGACGTTCAATTGAACGTCCCTACAAATTGAACGTCCCGGAGAGAGCGCGCGGTGGATTTTAATTCTGGGCCATTTATCGTTGACGTTTCATTTAAAAACGCTATATAAATTAAAATAAAACAAATTCTCTCACCCTTAGCAATACTCGCCTCAACTTGTCGGTAGTGAGGTAACTTTAAGAAAGAACAACTAAATTAAGCACAATAGCTTCATTAGGGGGCAATGAAAATTGGACGAGACTCAAAAAATGCTAGCTTGGTTGAATCAAAATCGACAAATGCTGTTAGATTTATATCGCGATCGCTATGTTGCTTATAACGCTGATGGATTAATCGCTCATGGAGAAAACTTAAAGGAAGTTACTGATTTAGCTCGAGCTACAGGACAACCATTTTTGATTTATTTGGTTCCTCGAACTAAAGCTTCAATTCAAATCTTACCTATTCAATTTAGAGCTATTACTCGCCACGATTGGCAACCTAACTACCCGATTAAGCTTGAGCACGGAAACTTGGAACTATCTACAACTATGTTAGTTGACTCTGGAGCAGAAGTGAGCTTAATTTCGCAGAAAGCTGGTCGAGATTTAGGTTACAATTTGGCTGATGCAGAAGTGCCGTTACTGGCAGATACAATTGGCGGAACGGTTGAATATGTTTTGCGCAACGTAGAAATGACAATAGACGAACATCAGATTACAGCGCCAGTTGCCTGGTTGCAAAGTCCAGTAGGAGGAGAACAACTGCTTTTGGGTAGAGAAGTTGTCTTTGAAATGTTTAATATCGAATTTAGACAAGCGGATGAACAAATTATTTTTACTTGGCGTAAAGTAAAAGAGTTATCAATATAAGCATGATATTACCTCTGACAAGCTGAAGCTAAATAGATCGCTTTAAATTAGTAGTCCTTACCTCAATTTGTCTGCGGACAAAGCAACTCAAAAAGTTGATAAAGCTAAGCATAATAAAATCTTACTCGCACTATAGTATTTCCACCACCGAACGTAAACAGCGGTTGGAGATCGCTAACTTTGAGTCATTCCTCGCTTGTTTCTCAAATTAGTGAATTTTTCCGGCATGGATTCGTTATCCGGTGAGTAGAAGCGCTTGGTGAATTCTTCTATTTTTTGATTCTTCTATTCTTCGTACTAGACTAAGATTAGTTCCCGCTCTTGCTCATTTTGTTTTACACCAATTTTACCTTCTTGCGCAGCAAATTCGACAAAATCTTTAAAACACTTAAATTTTTTACCTTCTCGCGTATAAATTGATGAAACGCCTCGATAAAGTTCGTTCATTTGTCGCATCACTGTATCAACGCGCGGAAAACGAGCTGACTGTCCTCGGACTAAAACTAGCTCAGTGGCTTTTACTAAACATTCTACTGCATCTGAGTACAAAATTTTATTGGCTTCGCTAGGAGCGCCCTGGCATCCTTTTTTAGAGACTAGAGTTTCTAACTCGCTTAAACTACAAAAACAGTCGGCTAAATAGCAAAAACAATCTGCGACTTTCTTCAGCTTTTGGCTAGTTTGCTGTGCGCCAACGACGATAACTTGGTGCTGTTTGGATTTCAACTCGGCAACTAATGGTTTAAAGTCCGAATCACCCGTTATTAAAATAACAACTTTGCTTCCTGCTTCTTGCAATACTTGTTTGTGACAATCTTGAATAATTTTGCGATCGACTTTGTTTTTTACGTCGTCGGGTAAACTCAAGCAATCGAATCCGAGTTCGTTGAACTCTTTTTCGATACAGACTCGCTCTTTTCGCCAATAGGCATATACTCTTGCACTTTGCAGCTCTCCTTTTAGTTGGGCAAGGGATAAAATAAACTTGATGCACGTTTTGGGGTTGCTAGTTCTTGAAAACCGAATGTTCTGAAAATCCCAATACACGTATACTTTTTTAGTCGAGTTTTGGCTATTGGTAGATGAATCTGTCATTATTCCTTTTTCCCTGAAGTAAAATGTCACAAGAGAAAGCATTCTCAGTTTATATAGAGTGGTGACTGCCCCTTATAGACTCAAATCAAACAAGCGAGATCGAGTTGGCAATGCACTCCTTCAGTCATTGGTTGGCAGGGGAACTTTCAGAAAAAATTGATAAAGCTAAGCACAAAAAAGCTTCGTCCGTCCTACGCAGTTTCTAAGCAAAGTTAAAAGAACAATATTCCCCGACAACCTCAACTTTTAGAACGATCCTGAGTTCCAACACAAGACGAATCAGTCCTATTTATCTGAAAATAACTGGACAGATTTTGGAAACTGAGAGCGATTCGCTTAATTTCTCACCTTCGAGAGCGAGCTCTAAGTAGGATCGGACTAGACTACATCTCGCTTAGCTCCAATTCCTTAAAAACTTCTAAAACTTTGCTTTGGTTTTCGATCGCGTTCTTCAATTTATCTCTAGTTTCCAATCACTTTTCTTTAATTTTGTCAAGTCTTGAATTAAAAAAATTATTTAATTGTCTGCTTTCCCCGCAGTCAGACTTGCGGCGCGAAAATCCAGTCCTTGCGATCGCCAAAGTATCCCGACGTACCTCATCTATCCTACAATTGAAATACTCAGTACCGCCCAACTCGACTGAATATGCTCTACTGCACCGATTTAAATTGCCCCAATCCTTTTAATGCCGACGAACATCGATTTTGTAGCAGTTGCGGTTGCCACAATCTTCTCTCTGTGTTTCGTTCCCGCTATCGCGTTATCAAACTTTTGGAGCAAAATCAGTATAGCAGAACCTACGAAGCCAGAGATTGCGATCGCCTGAACGATCCTTGTATCATTAAACAAGTGACTCCCCAACAAATTCCCCCGAAAATTGCGGAACTTTTTGGACGAGAAGCGGAATTACTAAAAAAATTGGGGAAACACCCGCAAATCCCCCAACTTCTCGCCTATTTCCAAGAAGGTCAGCATTCCTATTTAGTACAGGAATGGATGGAAGGACAAACACTACTCCAAGAATTACAACAAACTGGCGCATTTAACGAGGCGAAAATTTGGCAACTCTTAAACGATATCCTTCCAGTTTTACAGCTCATTCACGGCAACCGCGTCATACACCGCAATATTAAACCGGACAATCTCATTCGCCGTCCCCAAAACGGTCAACTTGTACTCATTGACTTTAATGTTTCTAAGGATATTGCAGGAGGGACGAGAAACATCGGAACGAAGGTTGGGACGCGAGGTTATATTCCCAAAGAACAAATGAGCGGTCAAGTTTTTCCCTGTAGCGATTTGTACAGTTTGGGCGTAACTTGTTTGCGCTTGCTGACGGGATGTTTGCCAAGAGAAGATGGGAGAGATGATTTACGCGACGGTAGAAATCATCGTTGGTTATGGCGAGAAAATCTACCTCAAGGCATTCGCATTAGCGCCCATTTAGGACAAATTTTGAAAAAGATGGTTCGAGAAAAATACCAAGATCGGTACAGTTCAGCCAAAGAAGTTATTTCCGCGATCGCGTCGCCGTCAACACTATCATCCGTCCCCTCCAAATCTACCGCAAAACCTACCCAAAATTCTACTCAATTTTTCAACCAAACTGCAAACAATTCTACCGTTGCGCCGCAAAACGCGACCCAAGCTGCAAGCAATCCAACAACTCTCTCACAGACGGTTACTCAAACTGCAAATCGCCCTACGAATCCTACCCCCAATCCTCCAACACCTGACGGAGGCTACAGTTGCTTGCAACATCTTTTAGCTTCTCAACAGTGGAAAGAAGCCAATCAGGAGACTATTGCGTTTATTTTGAGAGTGGCAGGAAAAGCAACGGAAAGCGACTTAATCGAACAAGATATTCAATTTTTCCCTTGTACCGAACTGCGAACGATCGACCAACTTTGGGTGAAATATAGTAAGGGACGTTTTGGCTTCAGCATTCAAAAAGAAATTTGGTGTAGCTTGGGTGGAGATGATGCCAACGAATTTGAATTTTGGGAACGTTTTGGTCAGCGCGTCGGGTGGCGCGTTCGTAAGTGGGGCATTTTAGGAAAACCGAATTGGCGTTCTTACGATGAAATGACGTTTAAATTAAATGCACCCAAAGGAAATTTACCGCGAGTTGGGTGTTGGCTTTCGATTCTGGCGCGTTTAGATGAATGCGAGTTGTAACGAGTCGATTTGAGGTGCTTTGTTCCTGTCTTAGATTTTTGTTTTTAAATCTTAATTTTGCCCTTTCTTTTTGCGAGCCTTCGTGGTAGTCTATATGATAATGGGAATATTTGAACTTATTGACAAACGCGAATATTTCCATTATAAAACTATAGTATCCCAAGGCTCGGAAAAAAGCAAGTCAAAACCAAAAAAATGCTCTTTTTTTCCATTTCTACAACTGACATAAACTGAGAACAAAAATAAGGGAAAAGTTACCCAAACTTTAAGCCCTAAGACCTCTTAATTTGATATCGCATTCCGGGTAATTGTATGGCGAGATCGAGGAGTTCGAGTTGTAATAGCGCGCTGCTAACCTCGCTAGCACTTAACTCAGACTGGGAGACGATCGCGTCGAAGGGAATCGAATCTTCAGCGGCCGCGATCGCGTCCCACACCCGCGCGAAACTCGGTGGCAAGTCGGGTCGGGGAACGGGTTGCGGTTGCGCCACATCCAACTGCGGGATTTCTCCCAGCATCTCCAACAACTGCCCTTCGCCCAAAATCATCTGCGCGCCTCGATTAGACAATTCCAAGCAGCCCAAAGATTGAGGTCGGTCGAGGGAGTTGGGCAAGGCATAAACATCGCGGTTAAACTCGTTAGCGTAACGCGCCGTAATCAACGCCCCCGATCGCTGTGCCGCTTCCATTACCAACACCGCACGACTCAACCCCGCAATAATCCGGTTGCGCGGCGGAAAATTTTTCCCATCGGGCTTCGTCCCCGGCGCATAATCGCTGACCACCAAGCCCTGTTCCTGAATTTCTTCGTATAATTGCTGATTGCTCGGGGGATAAACCACATCGATTCCCGTCCCCAATACCGCAATAGTACGACCTCCCGCTGCCAAGCATTGGCGATGGGCTTCCGTATCGATACCGAGAGCCATGCCCGAAACCACCGTAAAGCCGTGGCGAGCGAGGGCGGCGCTAATTTTGCGCGTCCAACGCCGTCCGTACTCCGTGGCGTTGCGCGTTCCAACGATGCCCACCATCGGAATTGCGCCTCGATTTTCTTCGAGGTTGACTTGTCCGCGATAATACAGAATAGGAGGCGGGCTGGGAATCTCTAGCAATAAGCGAGGATAGTCGGGGTCGGCGGGAGTCCAAAACGTCAGGTTGCGTTGGAGGCGATCTTCGAGGAGGGCGGCTGGGTCGAGACGCGATCGCTCCCTGCGGATAGCCTCGAGTAATTTACCGCCAATTCCCTCCACTTGCGCGATCGCGGGCAGGGGTGCCGTCCAAGCGGCAGAGAGCGTACCGAAATGCTGGTAGAGGCGTTGTAGCAAAATCGGCCCGATCCCCGGGATTTCCGACCAAACTAACCAATAGGCGCGTTCTTCTAACAAGTTCTTTTTAGAGACGTTCTTCGAGCTTTTTCATTCTACGTTCTAAGGCGTTCGGTCTTTCTTCGAGATCGAGGCGGTTCGATTCGGCGTATAACCCAGGAGTCTCTCAATTCGCCTGTCCTGTTATCTGGTGCATTCCGTCCGGCACAATCTGAGTTTCCTGGAGTCCCTGCCCGACGGCTAGCATTTGTTCGAGAATTTTCTGAATTTCTTCAAACGTCATCGATCGCGCTCCCCCTATTGCAGGCATCCTCTGCTATTTTCGACTTCGCCCGCTTCCTGGGGGTGCGTCTCGAATATCGTACCCTCTCAACAACAGGCGACAGAATCTCGACACTCCTTCCCAGCAATTATAAAATTTTTGCGACTTAAATAAGAATGAGTCGCATTAAGGCTAAAATAGTTAAGCACAATACATTTACTGAGAAAATCCCAAAAACACCGAGTATGAAACTGACTAGACGCAGCGCAATTGGCTTTAGCTTAGGAGTGGCGATGGCGATCGCGGCCGGATGCAGCGCCCAAAACGCCCAAGAAAACCCAGTAACCGGAAGCGACAATGCCAGCAGCCAAGGTGAAGGCGAAGTAAACTTGTACTCATCGCGCCATTACGATGCTGACCAACAACTTTACGATACCTTTACCGAAGAAACTGGCATCAAGGTTAATTTAATCGAAGGAAAAGCCGAAGAATTAATCGAACGAATTAAAAGCGAGGGTGCCAATAGTCCTGCCGACGTTCTCATTACCGTTGATGTAGGCAACCTTTGGCGCGCCGAACAAGAAGGCATTCTCCAACCCGTTTCCTCAACCGTATTGGCAGAAAAAATTCCAGCCAATCTCCAAGACAGTGAAGGAAAATGGTTTGCCCTCACCAAGCGCGCGCGGGTGATTGTTTACAATGCCGATAACGTGCAACCCGAAGAGATTTCCAGCTACGCAGACTTAGCCGATCCCAAATGGCAAGATAGCGTTTGTATGCGCAGTTCCAGCAATATTTACAATCAATCCTTGGTAGCATCTAAAATTGAAGAGATGGGGACGGAGAAAACCGAGCAATGGTTGGAAGGATTAGTTGCTAACTTTGCTCGCCAACCCGAAGGAAATGACGTGGGCAATATTAAAGCCGTCGCTTCGGGCGAATGCGATATTTCTGTTGTCAATACCTACTACATTGCCCGGATGAAGCAGTCAGACGACCCAGCAGATCGCGAAGCAGCAGAACAAGTGGGCGTAGTGTTTCCCGACCAAGATGCTGGGGGAACCCATGTCAATATTAGCGGTGCGGGGGTTGTGGAAACAGCGCCCAATCAAGAAAATGCGGTGGCATTCTTGGAGTATTTAACCAGTCCCCAAGCTCAGGAAATCTTTGCCAATAACAATAACGAATATCCAGCCGTAACGGACGTGGAAGCCAATGAATTTGTGAAAGGCTTAGGAACTTTCAAAGAGTCGCCTTTACAGGTTGAAGTTTATGGCGAAAAGAACCCTGATGCGGTGAAGTTGATGGATAGTGCAGGGTGGAAGTAATCAGTAACTAGGTTTTAGGTTTTAGGTTTTAGGTTTTAGGTTTTAGAACCAGCGACCTATGACCTGTAGGGGCGGGGTTACCCCGTCCCTACCAATGACCCATAACAAATAACAAATAACAAAGGAAAAAGAAACCCAAAATGGACATAGAAATAGCAAGTCGCCTGGGCGATATGCTCCCCGGCACGTTAGGGCGGGTCGTTGGCTACGAGCAGGCGTATCGAGGCTATATCGGCAGATTAACATCTTTGAGTCTCGTTCCGGGGGCGGAATTTATGACAATTTGGAGCGATTCGGACACCGGATTGGTCGAAATTTTCGTGCAAGGGGCGGGCGTGAGGTTGCGCAAACAAGAGGCAAATGCTTTGATTGTGGAGGAAGTGGATAACAATTTGAATTAGGAAAGAGTAGAAGCAATTATGGCGGGCGGCGACTTTCAGACAACCAGTTGGGGCTGGCGCGCTCAGCAATTTCAACAACAGGCGGGGGAATGGGTCGAACTGAAGTGGTCGCAAATCGCCCCTCAGTTTGCTCGAAATCTTCCCGACCCAGATGTGTCGTGGTTGGGCAATCTCGGTTGGCTGTTAAAAGTCATTGGCGTTGTTTTAGGGGCGATCGCGCTGTGGCAATTGACAAGGCTTATCCTACAATTTTGGGAGAGGGGAGTTTTTAGAACGCCCGCAGCGTCGTCCCAGTCAGTTGTTAGCGAGAAACAACCGACAGTTAAAGATTGGCTGACCCGAGCGCGACATCAGCAGCGTCGGGCGAACTACGGCGAAGCTTGCCGCTGTCTGTACATGGCGATGTTACAGCGCTTGAATGATACCCAAGTGGTCTCCAACCAACCCGGTCTCACCGACGGGGAATACCGACAACTCCTCGGTCAGCAACCCCGTCACCCTTCCTACGATGTTTTGCTCGAAACCCACGAAAGGCTGCTGTTTGGGGGAGGGGAGGCGACACCGGAAACCCTTCGGCAATGTGAAGAGGCTTATCGAGATATTGAGGAGAACCGATGAAGATATCGAAGCGTCGGGGATTCGTTTTGTTAGCGATCGCAGCCGCTTTGATTTTAACATTGCTGTTGGCTCCTGGGCGCGATCGCGTTTTGGCCGGTTCGACCTACAGCCGAGGACCCGATGGCTACGGCGCGTGGTATGCTTTCATGGAGGAGCGAGGAACGCCAATTCAGCGCTGGCAGCGACCTTTGAAGGCGTTGGATAATAAGGAACCGATGGCCTTGTTGCGCGTTTTCAGTGATTTTGAACTGTTTAGGATCGACCCTCAAACTCAAAGCTGGATTGAGAAGGGCAATACCCTCGTGACGCTGGGGATGTGGCAACCTGTTAGCGAAGCGCCCTTTAGCAGCCAACTCGATACTCCCCAAGGTGCGGTAAAAATTGAAACCCGACGGCGCGCTGAGGTGGAAGAAGGGGAGAAGGAGCTTTTGCAAGATTTATTCGGGGCGGTTGTTTGGGAAAAAACCCTCGGTAAGGGACGGGCAATTTGGGTGACAACACCTTATTTAGCGGCAAATGCTTATCAGGAAGAACCGGGAAATTACGAGTTTCTTGCGCAACTATTGGCGGAAACGGGTCAATCGCTTTGGGTGGATGAGTACCTTCACGGTTATCGCGATGCCGATGGGGAAGAAGAGGGAGAGGAAACGTTAGACTTGTGGGGATATTTAGCGCGAACGCCCTTGCTGCCAATTTTCGTGCAAGGGTGTATTATACTGCTGGTTGCGATCGCGGCACAAAATCGTCGATTTGGCAGTCCGCAGGCGTTAGAAGCGCCCGATGTTAATAATAGCAAGGCTTACATTCAAGCGCTTGCTAGCGTTTTGCGCAAGGCAAAAAGTAGCGATTTCGCCATCGAAACCGTGGGAAAAGCCGAACAGGTGGCGCTACAGGAACGGTTGGGGTTGGGATCGACTCCCTTGGAATTTGAGGCGGTATTGCAGGCGTGGCAGGAACAAACCGGACAAGATGCGGGGGAGTTGAAAGTTGTGTTGCCACGGTTTTTGAGGCGGCGATGGCGAAGCGAACGGGAGTTGTTGGTTTGGTTGGAAAAGTGGGAAAAAATACGGGCAACGGATGGGTTGAGCTTTGGAGGTGGGGAATCTGCCTTGGGGAGGGGGAAGCGGATGGGTTGAGATTTTGGCTGTCTAAAGGATGATTGACAAGGGACGAATAACGAATGACTAATGATATTTTTGCCCAACTTAATAAGGCTTTGAATCAGATAGTGGTCGGACAGGCAGCAGTTATCGACCAACTCCTTGTGGCTCTTTTGGCGGGCGGACATCTTATTTTGGAAGGGGTGCCGGGGACGGGGAAGACGTTGTTGGCGAAAGTGCTGTCGAAATTGATTCGCGCGGAGTTTCGACGAGTGCAACTTACGC
>JAXHVQ010000155.1:0-1819 GCA_034189065.1 Cyanobacteriota bacterium | reverse complement strand
GTGGCTCTTTTGGCGGGCGGACATCTTATTTTGGAAGGGGTGCCGGGGACGGGGAAGACGTTGTTGGCGAAAGTGCTGTCGAAATTGATTCGCGCGGAGTTTCGACGAGTGCAACTTACGCCGGATGTTTTGCCTGCCGATATTTTGGGGACTAATATTTTTGATCTGAATAGTCGCCGTTTTCTTTTGAAGAAAGGGCCGGTTTTTACTGAAATTCTCCTCGCTGATGAAATTAATCGCACGCCGCCTAAAACTCAAGCTGCTTTGTTGGAGGCGATGGAAGAAAAACAGGTGACGCTGGATGGGGAAACGTTGCTGCTGCCGCCTTTGTTTTGGACGATTGCCACGCAAAATTCCCTCGAATTTGAAGGGACTTATCCTTTACCGGAAGCGCAGTTAGACCGCTTTCTGTTTAAGGTTGTGGTGGATTATCCCGATAAAGGGGCGGCGAAGAAGATGTTGTTGGCTCAGCAGAATCAATCGATCGATGTCAATAGTATTGGCGCGATCGCAACCGTCGAACAAATTTTGCAAGCGCGCCAGCAAGTTACCCAAATAACCGTTGCTGAGAATATTTTAGAGTATTTGATTGCATTAGTCGAGCGATCGCGCCAGCATTCCGATTTAGCTTTGGGCGCATCGCCGCGTTCGGCTGTTTTGTGGCTGCGGGCAACTCAGGCGCGCGCTTGGTTGCAAAGACGCGATTACGTTACCCCAGATGATGTAAAAGCCGTCGCGCTGCCGTTATTGCGCCATCGCTTAATTCTGCGGCCCGAAGCGCAACTCGACGGGTTAGCGATGGATGCCGTTATTTCGGCGCTACTCGCACAAGTTCCCGTTCCGAGGTAGGGGATAGAGCAAGGTTAGAAAGAGTGTCAATCTCCCAACTCCCTCAAGCGAAATTAACTCAGTTAGCGCATAAAGTTTTGGCTCTGTCATCTCGATCTTTGCTTGCTGCCGAGTCCCTTGCAGGAAAAGAATAGCAATTTAATTTTTAAGTTTTAATTTTTAATTTTTAATTAATTATGATTCCCTCTCAACGAACATTTTTACTCTTAGGATTAGGTTTAGCGATCGCGGCCGCAGTTGCCATTCTCTTTAACCGCGAACTCAGCCTATTTGTCACCATTACCTACGACTTCATCGTCCTGTGTCTCGCCGTTATCGACAGTTTCAGGGCGCGATCGCATCGCGTCCAACTCTCGCGCCAACCCCTCGGCAAACTCTCCATCGCCCGAAACAATCCCGTTACCCTCACCGCGCGATCGCAAAATACAACCGCCCCCATTCTCATCCGCGATAGCTACCCCGCCGACTTCACCGCCTCCCAACCCCAACTCCAAACCGTCCTCCCCCCCAACAGCAGTCAAGAACTCAACTACACCGTCTACCCCGAAAATCGCGGCGAGTTTGAATGGGGCAGCATCCACGTGCGACAATTGGGACCTTGGGGGTTAGCTTGGCAGCAGTGGCACGTCAAACAACCGCAAACCGTTGCCGTGTATCCCGATCTCGTGGGGTTGCGATCGCTGTCAATTCGCCTCACCTTACAATCGACGGGGAATATGCGATCGCCTCGCCGCTTCTCAATGGGAACCGAATTTGCCGAACTGCGGGAATACGCCATCGGCGACGATCCCCGCCTCATCGACTGGAAAGCTACAGCGCGTCGGGCGGCAACCTTGGGACAAAATCCCCTCCAAGTGCGGGTTTTGGAGGCAGAACGAGAGCAAACTTTAATTATACTGCTCGATCGCGGCCGCTTGATGACGGCGCGGGTGAAGGGGTTGCGGCGTTTCGACTGGGCGCTGAATGCCGC
>JAXHVQ010000154.1:0-13072 GCA_034189065.1 Cyanobacteriota bacterium | reverse complement strand
TGACAACCAACTTCAAAAATGCACTGGATGCAGCCTTCCTACGCCGTATCCGCTTTATTGTCAAATTCCCCTTCCCCTTTGCCCCCGAAAGACAGTGCATATGGGAGCGAGTGTTCCCAGAAGCCATGCCGAGAGAAAGCCTGAGTTATGGGAAGTTGGCGCAGTTGAATATGGCGGGGGGGATTATCAGGAATATTGCGTTGAATGCGGCATTTTTGGCGGCAGAAGAGGAAGAACCGGTGACGATGGAGCGCTTGCTGCGGGCGACGAAGAGCGAATATGTGAAGTTGGAGCGGCCCCTGACAGATGTGGAGATTCGCGGCTGGGTTTAGGGGCGGCGAAGGCTGGATATAAGTTCAAAAGCCAGCGTTAAGTCATCAAATCTCGACAAAGGAAATGAGGTCTGGGGACAGAAGACCCGATACAATTGGTCAGGATTTAAAAAATTCATACCAGCATCAACCCAATATGCCCCGCCGTAACGACCTCCAAAAAATCTTACTTCTCGGTTCCGGTCCCATCGTCATCGGACAAGCTTGCGAGTTCGACTATTCGGGAACCCAAGCCTGTAAAGCCTTGCGAGAAGAAGGCTACGAAGTCATCCTCGTCAACTCTAACCCGGCGACGATTATGACCGACCCGGAAACGGCAAATCGAACTTACATCGAACCCCTCACTCCAGAAATCGTCGAGAAAGTCATCGAAAAAGAACGCCCCGACGCACTTCTGCCGACGATGGGAGGTCAAACCGCCCTTAATCTCGCCGTGGCTTTAGCGAAAAGTGGCGCTCTCGAAAAGTACGGCGTGGAGCTAATTGGAGCTAAACTGGAAGCCATTGAAAAAGCCGAAGACCGCTTGCTGTTTAAAGAAGCGATGGAACGCATTGGGGTGGGCGTTTGTCCGTCGGGGATTGCCAACACCTTAGATGAAGCGCGCGCGATCGCGGTCGAAATTGGCTCCTATCCTCTCATTATCCGCCCCGCCTTTACAATGGGGGGAACCGGCGGCGGCATCGCCTACAACCAAGAAGAATACGAAGAAATGGCCCAAGGCGGCATCGATGCGTCTCCCGTGTCCCAAATTCTCGTCGAGCGATCGCTGTTGGGTTGGAAAGAGTACGAACTGGAAGTGATGCGCGATCTCGCCGATAATGTTGTCATTATTTGCAGCATCGAAAACTTCGACCCAATGGGCGTTCACACCGGCGACTCCATTACCGTTGCCCCCGCCCAAACCCTCACCGATAAGGAATATCAACGGCTGCGCGATGCCTCTATTAAAATTATCCGCGAAATTGGCGTAGAAACCGGCGGTTCAAATATTCAATTCTCCGTCAACCCCCGCAACGGCGAAGTCATCGTTATTGAAATGAATCCCCGCGTTTCCCGTTCCTCCGCCTTAGCGTCCAAAGCAACCGGCTTCCCCATTGCCAAATTCGCCGCTAAACTCGCCGTCGGTTACACCCTCGACGAAATTCCCAACGATATTACTAAAAAAACCCCCGCTTCCTTCGAGCCCACCATTGATTACGTCGTTACCAAAATTCCCCGCTTCGCCTTCGAGAAATTTCCCGGTTCCGAACCCGTTCTGACGACGCAAATGAAGTCGGTGGGCGAGGCGATGGCGATCGGGCGCACCTTTTGCGAATCGTTCCAAAAAGCACTGCGATCGCTAGAAACCGGACGCTATGGCTTTGGCTGCGATCGCAACGAACAACTTCCCTCCTTGCAAAACGTGCGCGCCAGTTTGCGCACCCCCAACCCAGAGCGCGTATTTAGCGTCTATCATGGCTTAAAGTTGGGAATGACCGTCGAAGAAATTCACGAATTGACTGCCATCGATCTGTGGTTCCTCGATAAACTCGCAGAATTGATGGAAATTGAGAAATTCCTCAAACGCACTCCCCTCAAAGAAATCAACGAAGCCCAACTGCGTTCGATTAAACAACAAGGATTTAGCGATCGCCAAATTGCCTTCGCCACCCGCACCACTGAAGACGAAGTGCGCCACTACCGCAAATCTTTAGGTATTATCCCGGTTTACAAAGTGGTCGATACCTGCGCGGCGGAATTTGAAGCCTACACGCCCTACTATTACTCAACCTACGAACCCGAAGAATCGGAAGTCATCCCCGCCGATAAACCCAAAGTGATGATTCTCGGCGGCGGTCCCAACCGTATCGGTCAAGGCATCGAGTTTGACTACTGCTGCTGTCACGCCTCGTTCTCCCTCAGCAAAGAAGGCTACGAGACGATTATGGTCAACTCCAACCCCGAAACCGTCTCCACCGATTACGATACCAGCGATCGCCTTTACTTTGAACCCCTGACCAAAGAAGATGTTCTCAATATCATCGAAACCGAACATCCCCAGGGCATCATCATTCAATTTGGCGGACAAACGCCTTTAAAATTAGCCGTCCCCCTCCAGAATTATCTCAACTCCTTAGCCGACAGCGAAACGCCCAAGACTCAAATCTGGGGAACCTCCCCCGACTCCATCGACACCGCCGAAGATCGCGAACGGTTCGAGAAAATCCTGCGCGAGTTGGACATCAAACAACCGCCCAACGGCATCGCCAGAAGTTATAAAGATGCCCTTTCTGTGGCGAACCGCGTCACCTATCCCGTAGTGGTGCGTCCCTCCTACGTTTTGGGCGGACGGGCAATGGAAATTGTCTACTCCGATACAGATTTAGAACGGTATATGACCTTCGCCGTGCAAGTGGAACCGGACCATCCAATTTTAATCGACAAATTCCTCGAAAATGCAGTCGAAGTCGATGTAGATGCCCTTTGCGATCGCACCGGACAAGTGGTCATCGGCGGTATTATGGAACATATCGAACAAGCGGGCATTCACTCCGGCGACTCCGCCTGTTCCATACCCTACACCTCCCTCGCCCCTGCCGCCGTTGAAACCATTCGCACCTGGACGGTTCAACTGGCTAAAGCCCTAAAAGTTATAGGGTTGATGAATATTCAATACGCCGTCCAAGGGGAAACGGTATACATCCTGGAAGCTAATCCTCGCGCCTCGCGTACCGTTCCTTATGTTTCTAAGGCCACGGGCATTCCTTTAGCGAAAATGGCTTCTAAGGTCATGTCCGGTCAAACCTTAGAGGAATTGGGGCTAACAGAGGAAGTTATTCCCTCCTACGTTGCGGTGAAAGAAGCCGTTCTCCCCTTTAATAAATTTCCCGGAACCGACACCCTCCTTGGTCCTGAAATGCGTTCGACGGGAGAAGTGATGGGCATCGATGCAGATTTTGGGAAAGCTTTTGCTAAGGCAGAACTGGCGGCAGGAGAACGGTTGCCGCTGTCGGGGACAGTGTTTGTGACAATGAGCGATCGCGACAAACAAGCGGTGGTTCCCGTGGTGAAGGATTTTATCGACTTAGGGTTTCACATTATTGCGACGGAGGGAACGCGCGAAGCGTTGCAACAACACGGGTTGGATGTGGAATTGGTTCTCAAACTCCACCAAGGTCGTCCCAATATCCTCGACGCGATTAAAAATGAGAAAATTCAACTGGCGATTAATACGCCGTCCGGTCAAGAGGCGCGGGAGGATGGCCGTTTAATTCGTCGCACCTGTCTGAGTTATAAAATTCCGATTATTACCACCATCGCGGGCGCAAAGGCAACCGTGGCGGCGATTCGTTCCTTGCAGTCCCAACCGTTGGAGGTGAAAGCATTGCAAGATTATATCGGTTCGTAGCAATTGTCTTGAATGTCAAGGGGGGAGAAGAAGTTGCGATCGCGAATTATTATTCACCTTCTCCCCAGGAAGATGAACGATCTCGGCTGCGTCTAACCGCTATCGCCAACTCATTTTTATTTGGGTTGTAAAATTTTGACGGAAGAATTAAGAATAGAAGAATTCAAGAGGCTTTGAGAAGTTATGAAAAGTATATAACATTCTTCTACTATTTATGTTTCATTGGTCAACGCTATATCGAAACTTATGTCTGATGTGAATTCAAAAGTTGAGTGAGCTGCGATCGCGGATTTTTAAGAAATGTTTCGGCTGTCAGAGCGATCCCCCGAGCCAAACGCTAAGAACTGTAAAGTTGTCTTTTGCCTTTGGGCTGGAATTGACTATGCTCTAAGTAGGTATAACTCAGCAGGGGATATCTGTGACTCTTGGGTAGTGATGGGAGTCTTGAATGATGTCCCTTGTTTTAACTAGGGAATTTTACGCCCAGCGCGCTGCCTAAATCCCTTAAAGTTTTTTGGGGCGATCGCGAGGCTCTGGACAAACTATTCTCTGACAAGATAAAAATGTAGATATTGAGCGTACGCTGAGAGTGGAAACGAGGAACTCCAATGAAAAAGGTATGGGTGGTGTTGATTTCAGTGAGTGGCATAATCTGGATTAGCGTTCCCGTTCTGGCGCAAAGTCCGAATGAGGAAGAGGTTCTGTATTCAACCGACAGAACGGCAGATAACCTAACGGAGGTGGTTCCGTGCGATGCGCGATCGCATCCAATCTTGTATTATGTTCCTGTCGAAGAGATGCAATGCGAAGTTCCGGGAGGATACGGAATTGATTTTGAGGGAACGTTGGAGTTGGAAGAAAAGAACGCGAACACTCAGGAGGAGGATAGGCTCTCGATTATCAATTAATAATGAATAATGAATAATTGATTAATTGGGTTTAAGATATCTTCCTTGGCGAAGAAATCGATCGTAGATTAGCTATTGATTAGTATGGGGCATAAGGCAATTGACATCCTCACCGCCGTAAACGAACGGTGATTCCCAAACCTCACGATATGACCAATGACTAATGACAAAGGACAAACGAATGACGAAGGACAAACGACGGCACGTCAATTGGCGTTTCAAGTGTTGCGGGAAATCGGCGGGCGCGGCGCATATACCGATATTGCCCTCGATCGCGTCCTGGGGCAAGAGGAGGGGCGGGAGGCAAAGGCGCGAGACCGCGCTTTAGCCACCGAACTCGTCTATGGATGCGTGAGGAGGCAAAGAACCCTCCATGCAATTATCGACCAAATGGGCAAAAAAACCGCCCGCCAACAGCCTCCAGACCTGCGAATTATCCTCGAAATTGGACTGTACCAACTGCGCTACCTCGACAGACTTCCCCCTGCTGCCGTCGTCCACACCAGCGTAGAACTTGCCAAAGCCAATGGGTTGAAAAAGTTAAGTGGTGTTGTCAATGGGATGTTGCGCCAGTATTTGCGCGCCACTGGTTCGGGTAGCGATCTCCTGCAATATCCCGCCGATCCCGTACAGCGAATTGCGATCGCCCATAGCTATCCCGACTGGATAATTCAACTGTGGTTGGATTATTTCGGCAAGGAAGAAACAGAACAGTTGTGTCAGTGGTTCAATCGCCCGCCAACGCTGGATTTGAGGGTAAATTCTCTCCACAGTTCCCTCGAAGGGGTTGAAGCAACTTTAACCTTTGCAATATCCCCCGACACTTCCTCGGAAGCTACAGGAGACTTGACTATGGATTTGGCAGAGGAGTTGGATAAAGAGATAAAAACCAGTATTTCTCATGTTCCTCCCCTTCCCCACGCCTTGCGACTCAGGGGGAAAACCGGTTCGATTCAAGAATTACCGGGTTTTAAGGAAGGACAATGGACGGTACAAGATGCCAGCGCGCAACTGGTCGTTTATCTCCTCAATCCCCAACCTGGGGAAACCGTTGTTGATGCTTGCGCCGCGCCGGGGGGGAAAACCACCCATATCGCCGAATTAATGGAAGATAAAGGGACGATTTGGGCTTGCGACGCGATCGCCTCTCGCTTGCGCAAGGTGACTCAAAACGCCTCGAGGTTGCGCCTCCAGTCGATTCAAACCCTGGCTGGGGACAGTCGCAACTTTCCTCAATTTGTTGGGGATTGCGATCGCGTCCTCGTCGATGCGCCGTGTTCGGGTTTGGGAACGTTACACCGCCATCCCGATATCCGCTGGCGACAAACGCCTAAAAAGGTGCAAGAATTGACTGTTTTGCAGCAAGAACTTTTGATAAGTGCGGCAACTTGGGTTAAACCCGGAGGCATTCTCGTTTACGCCACCTGTACCCTTAATCCCACAGAAAACCAAGAAATCGTCAAAACTTTCCTCGAAACCCATCATAATTGGCAAATTGATACTCCCTCATCTGATTCTCCCGCTGCTACTTTCGTTCAGTCTTCCGGTTGGATTCAAATTTTGCCCACCCAACATCAAATGGATGGTTTTTTTATGGTTCGATTGAAAAAGGGACAAGGGCTGAAGATGGAGGAATGACGAAACTCTTTTTTGACTCGGAAATAGTTGCCTAACTCAAAGAGCAATAACGAGATGGGCTACAATTAAATCAATCCTTACAATGCCTTCAACCCATTGCCATGTCACTTGTTGAAACAACAATCCTTTCGCCCGATTTCATCTGGCGCTTGAGCGTAGAACAGTATCATGCGATGATTGAGAAAGGCATTCTCAGCGATGACGATGCAGTGGAACTGTTAGAAGGCTGGCTGATTTGCAAAATGCCGAAAAATCCTCCCCATCGAGCGACGACTCGCCTCGTCCGAACGGCTTTAGAGAGTATTTTACCGGCTGGGTGGTATGTTGATTCCCAAGAACCAATTACCCTAAGCAATAGCGAACCCGAGCCCGATGTTGTTGTGGTTCGAGGGGATACCCGACAATATCTTGATCGCCATCCTAACGCTGAAGAAATTGCGCTGGTTATTGAAGTTTCCGATACAACGCTTCAGCGCGATCGCGATTTAAAGAAACGGCTCTACGCGCGATCGGGAATTCCCGTTTATTGGATTGTTAATTTAATCGAACGCCAGATTGAAGTTTATACTCAACCTTCGGGGGAACTCGACCCGCCAGATTATACTCAAAGACAAAACTACGCGCACTCGACCTTGATTCCTGTGGCGATCGAGAATATTAAAGTTGGAAAGCTATCTGTTTCTTCTTTATTTCCTTAACTTTGGATTATTGAAAGTAATTGTAGGGTGGGAATTGCCGTTATCAGCTCGAATTCAACAAATTCTCTCGCTCTTAGCAATGTATACAGCATCATCGTATACTAAATTAGTTGTATATCCCCTTACCTTCTCGATCGCCCTCCTCGACCGAGAAGATGTGGAATTTGGAGAGTGCGAAATGTTCGATTTAAATATTCGTCACTCCCTTGAGGCGATCCGCGCTCGATCGCCTCTGCTTAGTCCGTGAAGAAGGAACGACCCAAGAAGCGCACATTATTTATTCTTAGGATTATTTCAGAACCTATAAGGATTGATTGCCATGACTGCGACGACACCCAAACAGACTCAACTCTCGTTAGAAGCATTTTTAGAACAGCCAGAAACTAAACCTGCAAGGGAATATATTAACGGAAAAGTTTATCAAAAGCCAATGCCCCAAGGAAAACATAGCACGTTGCAACTTGAACTTGCTTCTGCCATCAATCAAGTTGGCAAACCTCAGAAGTTAGCCTATGCCTTTCCCGAATTGCGCTGTACCTTTGGCGGACGTTCGCTTGTGCCGGATATTGCCGTATTCGAGTGGAAAAATATTCCCCGAGAAGCCAGCGGAAAAGTTGCCGACCGGTTTAACACCCCACCTGATTGGACAATCGAAATTCTTTCCCCCAAACAATCTCCCAATCGCGTTATTCGTGAAATTGCATTTTGCCTTCAACAGGGAACAAAACTAGGATGGTTTCTCGATCCTAGCGATGAATCAATAACAGTTTTTCAGCCTAATAAAACGCCTGAATTTAAAGAAAGCTCAGATATTTTGCCAATTCTCAGCATTTTGGGGGATTGGCAACTAACCGTTGTTGAAGTCTTTAGTTGGTTGAGTTTCGAGTTATGATAAAAAGGAGTGGAGAAGAAGTTAAAAAACAAATTTCTAAAGTCGTAACCCAACTTTCTTTTTTAATTTGGCTTGACGAATTACCCTTTATAGAGTAAACCCATGACCCTTACTGCCGAATTCCCTAAAACAATCTCTCTCGCCGAATTTTTGATCTTGCCAGAAACCAAACCCGCAAGGGAATACATTAACGGAAAAATTCATCAAAAGCCAATGCCCCAGGGAAAACATAGCACGTTGCAAATTCGTCTAGGTTCGGCAATCAACCAAGTTTCCGTACCCGAACAAATTGCCCATGCTTTTACAGAACTCCGCTGTACCTTTGGCGGACGTTCGCTTGTGCCAGATATTGCTGTCTTTGAATGGGATAATATTCCTCTTGACGAAAATGGAGAAGTCAAAAATCGATTTGAATTATTTCCCGATTGGATTATCGAAATTGTTTCTCCCAACCAAACAGATGTCTCTATCGTCGAAAAAATTCTCTTTTGTTTGGCGCAAGGAACGAAGTTAGGCTGGATAGTCGATCCCCAAAACAAATTAGTTATCATTTTTCAACCCGATCGCCAGCCGGAAGTCAAGCGAAATGACGAGATTTTAACTGTTTTACCCGTCCTTGACCATTGGCAACTCTCGGCAAACAAACTCTTTCAGTTTTTGACATTCCAGAAAAATTCGTAATCCCTAGAAGAATTTTAACAGATTGCCTATGAAAAAATTTCTCTATTATGTCTTCTCAGTTATTGTAGTAATTGTAGGGTGGGAATTGCCGTTATAAGCTCGAATTCTACAAATTCTCTCACGCTTAGCAACGCCCACCGTATCGTTACGCTCAAATCAGCCTTATCTCACCTATTCGTCAATAACGTAACTTTTTGAAAATTCAGAACTATTGCATAAAATCTAATTTTTCCTATACACTACATAAATTTTCGATAATTTAATAAAAGTATGCCCGATCTTATTAATTATTTTAACGAACCCGATATTTCTACTATTTTTCTTCAAGCTGACTGGTGAGATAGAGAGTATCGGGACTAAAATCTTGATCGTGAAGCCATTGAATACCACCGAAACTCGGTCGAACTTTTTGGAAATACTCAATATTTTGAAGTTCTGTAAATACTCCTTTTTTGAGATAGGGAGTTACCTCAAAGCGACGGATCTCGCCGTTATCAAAAATTAGGCGGAGTCGATAAGATTCCAGGGGCTCGACTTTAATAACTTTAGGAGACATACAATTGTTTCTAACTATAGCATTTCTGAACGGGATGTAAACCGTTTCAACGTAGGGACGTTCAATTGAACGTCCCTACAAATTGAACGTCCCTACTCGCGGTGAATTTGAATTCTGGGCTATTTATTGTTTACGTTTCAGAGCGAAAACGCTATATTGAAGGGGATTGATTTTAAAAACCTGTTGCCCATTAACCGCGAGTTGCTAGTTCGCCATCAGCTCCTCTTAATGTATTTCGACCTAAACTTGAACCAGCTTGAGTTTAGATTTTTGCAGTTTTCCCTCAAGGATATCGGCGTTAGAGTTCGCGATCGCCAAACGCTTCAATTTTAACGACCCGCGAACCCTAAAAAACCACTAGGAATACCGATCCAATAACGCTTGCAATCCCCCAGCATACCCCGAACCCACCGCACTCATTCGCCACTCGCCATCTTTGCGATACAGTTCGGTCATAATTAAGGCCGTTTCAGTGGAATAATCTTCTTGGAGATCGTAGCGCAAAACTTCACTTTTACTTTCAACATCCACCAGACGAACGAAGGCATTGCTAACTTGACCGAAATTTTGTTGGCGCTTTTCTGCGTCGTAAATGGTGACGACAAAGACCAGTTTTTGGATATCGGCGGGAACTTTGCGCAAATCTACGATAATTGCCTCGTCGTCCCCTTCTCCTTCGCCCGTTAAGTTGTCTCCCATATGCTTGACAGACTTTTCGGGGTCGGGACTGGCGGCATTATTGTAGAAAATGAAGTGTTTGTCCGATACAATCTTCTCATTTGCCCCCAACAAAAAGACAGAAGCGTCGAGGTCGAAGTCGTGACCTGTATCCGTTGCTTTTACGTCCCATCCGAGACCGATAAAGATCGCTTTTAAACCGGGTGCAACTTTTTCGAGAGAAACTCGTTGTCCTTTTTGTAATGAAATACCCATTGCTGCTAACCTAATTCAATTCTAATTCTGCGATGAAATTTAGCGAAATTGTCGAAAAACTGCACGATTCTACAGTTCAAGGGACAAGTCTAACCTTCTATCCCGATTGTAACCCTCAAATTACCGGCTTGGCCTCGGTTCGCGAGGCAGCTTCGGAGAGTTTGTCGTATATTGAGGGGGGCCGGTACGCAGAGTCGGTGGAAACGACGGGGGCGAGTGCATTAATTTTACCGGTGGATGAGGGGTTGCAAAGGGCGGCGATCGCGCGCGGTATTCCTTGGATTTCCACTTCAGACCCCAAGTTACTGTTCGCGGCGGCAATTCGGCTATTTTATCAACCTTATCGCCCGAAACCGGGAATTCATCCGACGGCGATTATCGACCCCAGCGCGAAAATTGGCAAGGATTGTTCCATCGGTTCCCACGTGGCGATCGCGGAAAATGTCGTAATTGGCGATGAGGTGTGTATTTTGCCCAACGCTGTCATCTACCCAGAGGTAGAGATCGGCGATCGCACTATCCTCCATGCCAACTGTACGATTCACGAACGGACGCGCATTGGCAAAGATTGTATCATTCAAAGCAGCGCCGCGATCGGGGCAGAAGGATTTGGGTTTGTGCCAACCTCCAAGGGTTGGATCAAAATGGAACAATCGGGAATTACCATTCTCGAAGACTGCGTAGAAATCGGCTGTAACAGCGCCGTAGACAGACCTCCCGTCGGCGAAACGCGCATCGGACGCAATACCAAAATTGACAACCTCGTTCAAATCGGCCACGGCTGTCAGGTGGGAAAAGGATGTATGATGTCGGGCCAAGTTGGATTAGCCGGACGAGTTAAATTAGGCGATCGCGTTATTTTAGCCGGGAAAGCAGGAGTTGCGAACGATATTACAATAGGCGACGACTCCGTTGCCTCGATGAAAGCTGGCGTAATCCGCGACGTTCCCCCAGGACAAACGGTTTCCGGGTTTCCCGCCATCGCCCACCGATTGTGGAGTAAAGTTTCTGTGTTACAAACGCGCCTGCCCGAAATGTACCGCGCGCTTAGAGTGAAATAGCGGAGGAAGGCAGTGGGGAGATGGGGAGATGGGGAGATGGGGAGATGGGTTATGAGTGACGGGGGGTGTTATAACCTAATTTCCCCTTTGCAAACAAATGTAGCGAAAGATAAATATTTTTTGCATTGAAACAAGATAAATGGGGTTTTAATCCCCCGTTTAATCTTGCCCAAACGACGAAACGGCGAGGCATTCGTCCCCATTGACAACTCGTTAACCGCACGCGATCGCAAAGGCCCAACATCTGAGACAATGCTGTAGCAATCCTAAATTCCCCCAATCTGAAGCGTTACACAAACTTGCTGGAGGCTAAACCCCTATGAAATTGGCTTATTGGATGTACGCAGGCCCCGCTCACATCGGCACATTGCGCGTTGCCAGTTCCTTCAAAAACGTCCACGCCATCATGCACGCTCCCCTCGGCGATGACTACTTCAACGTCATGCGTTCGATGCTCGAGCGCGAAAGAAACTTCACCCCCGTTACGGCAAGTATCGTCGATCGCAACGTCCTCGCGCGGGGCTCCCAAGAAAAAGTCGTAGACAATATTACCCGCAAAGACGCAGAAGAACGTCCCGATCTCATCGTTCTCACCCCCACCTGCACCTCCAGTATCCTGCAAGAAGACTTGCAAAACTTCGTCGATCGCGCTCAAATTGATGCCAAAGGCGATGTCATGCTCGCCGACGTGAACCACTACCGCGTCAACGAACTGCAAGCAGCCGATCGCACCCTCCAGCAAATTGTCGAATTTTACATTAAAAAGGCGCGCAAAAAGGACGAACTTCCCGAGGGAAAAACCGAAAACCCCTCAGTTAACATCCTCGGCATTTCCACCCTTGGCTTCCACAACCAACACGACTGTACCGAACTCAAGCGCTTGATGGCAGACTTGGGAATCGAAGTCAACGCTGTGATTCCCGAAGGCGCGTCGGTGGACGAACTGAAAAACCTCCCCCGCGCTTGGTTCAACCTCGTCCCCTATCGAGAGTTGGGGATGATGTCGGCAAATTACCTCCAACAAGAGTTTGGAACGCCTTACGTTGATATTGCGCCGATGGGAGTTGTGGAAACGGCGCGCTGCATCCGCAAAATCCAGCAGATTATCAACGAGCAAGGTGCCGACGTAGACTACGAAGATTTTATCGAAGAACAAACCCTTTACGTTTCCCAAGCAGCGTGGTTCTCCCGTTCCATCGACTGCCAAAACCTCACGGGGAAAAAAGCCGTCGTCTTTGGCGATAATACCCACGCCGCCGCGATGACAAAGATTTTAGCGCGAGAGATGGGCATTCACGTTGTCATGGCGGGAACCTACTGTAAGTACGACGCAGACTGGTTTAGGGAACAAGTGAGCGAATATTGCGACGAAGTGCTGATTAGCGAGGATAATGGAGAAATTGGCGACGCGATCGCGCGCATCGAACCCTCTGCCATTTTCGGAACGCAAATGGAACGCCACGTCGGAAAACGCTTGGATATTCCCTGCGGTGTCATTGCTGCACCCATTCACATTCAAAACTTTCCCATTGGTTATAAACCCTTTTGTGGCTACGAAGGCACCAACCAAATTGCCGATTTAGTCTACAATTCCTTCACCTTGGGAATGGAAGATCACCTGTTAGAAATCTTCGGCGGACACGACACCAAGGAAGTCATTACCAAAGGAATTTCTGCCGATTCCGACTTAGGTTGGACCAAAGAAGCGCAGGTAGAACTGAACAAAATCCCCGGTTTTGTACGCGGGAAAGTGAAGCGGAATACCGAGAAATTCGCGCGCGATCGCGGCACAAGCGAAATTACCCTCGAAGTGATGTACGCAGCCAAAGAAGCAGTAGGCGCATAGCCATCTCCCCCAACCCCACTCTTAGCCGCCCGCCATCTCCCCCAACCCCACTCTTAGCCGCCCGCCATCTCCCCCAACCCCACTCTTAGCCGCCCGCCATCTCCCCCAACCCCACTCTTAGCCGCCCGCCATCTCCCCC